>DLKT01000038.1:30969-42831 GCA_002477825.1 Caryophanales bacterium UBA7581
GCTTTAAAGGCCATGAAGATGAAGCTTCAATTCAAAAAGCTTTAGAAGAAGGAACGATTTTAGAGCATTTAAATTTCTTTCAAGTCAAAAAAGGAGATTGTTATTTTATTCCTTCAGGAACGATTCACGCGATTGGAAAAGGTGTTACCTTAATTGAAATTCAACAAAATTCCAATCTCACCTATCGTTTATATGACTACAATCGTTTAGGCAAAGATGGGAAGCCAAGACCTTTACATATTGAAAAAGCGTTAAAGGTTATCGATTATCATCCCTATGAAGCAAGACAAAAAGAAGGTCATCTGTTAGGTCAATGCGAATATTTTGAAGCCTTTGCCTATGAAGTAAAAGAAATGAATGCTTTTAAAGAAGATAATTCTTTCTGTTCCATTACTTTTTTAGACGGAGAAGGTACCATTAATGGTCTTCCATATCACACTTTTGATTCCTTCTTTATTTCCGCTAAAGAAGAAGTGAAAATTATAGGAACAGGACACTACGTCCTTACGAAAGTAGGTAAATAATGAAAAACTATCGTATCGGTGTCGATATTGGTGGCACCTCATTTAAATATGGTATTGTCGATGAAAACGGGAAAATCCTTTTTAAATCGTCTTATTTAGTGAATCATCACGTTTCCCAAGAAGAGCAAATCATTGAATTAGGCCATTCTATTCTTTCTTTAATGAAAAAAGAGAATATTGCTTTAGATGATATTTTAGGTATCGGTATAGGTTGTCCGGGTTCCATTAACCCGAATACGGGATATTGCGATTATTCTAATAATTTAAGATGGAACAATCTTCCTGTCCGCGATCTTTTATTTACCATCATTCCTAAACCGATTCGTATTAGTAATGATGCAAATGCCGCTACACTAGGAGAAGCGCGTTATGGAATCGGAAAAGGATATCATAATATTGTTATGCTAACCCTAGGTACTGGAGTCGGTGGTGGATTAATCTTAAACGACCAACTTTATGAAGGAAATGAAGGAAAAGGAGCGGAGTTAGGCCATACCATTCTTCATTTAAACGGAAGAAAGTGTACTTGTGGAAGAAAAGGTTGTATTGAAGCTTATGCAAGTGTTCGCGCTTTAGTAGATGATACGAAAAAAGCAATGAAAAAGGATAAAACTTCTTCATTATGGAAAACTTGTGAAGGAAATGTAACGAAGCTTAATGCAAGAATTATTTATGAATGCGCGAAAGAAAATGATGGATTAGCTAACCAAATGCTCACCCAATATTATGAATATTTAAAAGAAACTGTTTTAAATTATATTAATATTTTTAGACCGGAACTCTTGATTCTTGGTGGTGGAATCAGTGCCCAAAAAGATCATATCTTAACGCATTTAATTCCGCTAATTGAAAAGGAACATTATGGCTTTGGAAATGGTCCAAAAGTCAAAATAGAATGTGCAAGTTTAGGAAATGACGCAGGTATTATTGGCGCAGCTTGCTTAATTGAAATGTAAAAAAGAGACATGAAGTCTCTTTTTTTCGTATGCAATTAATTGTTTTTTAAATGGTATTATCATTTGCTAATTCATCTAAATTTTTAGAGTAGACATCTTTTGACATTTTAATAATACGGATTTCACGAGCGATTAAGCCTTGTACTTGGAAAAGATACCAAAATAGACCAACGAAGAAAAGGGGTACAGAAACATAGCTAATCCAAGCATAAATGTTATTATATAAGAATTGGGGAGTACATTTTCTTCCACTAGCAGTGACAAGAATCGGTGGCCAATCACATGGAAGATTAAGGCCAAAGAATTTTGCTTTTGGCGTATTCTTCCAATCAAATAAATAGAACAATGTTCCAAAACCGTTATCGGCAGAGAATAAGAAAGAAGCAGAGGACTTCTTCACTAAACAAAAGACAAACACAATACAACTGGCAACGAGCATTAAAAGAATAGGAATCCAAGTCTTTTTATAGAAGTAGCGGAACGTTTTTTTATGCGCCACTCTCTTAAAGTGCTTGCTATCTTTTACTACGCGATATTTTACGACGTCATACATCATAGTATCGACTTGTTTTCCTTGTCGTTTCATAATCTTACTTACGATAACAACAATGTAGCCAACAAGAACCAGTAGAAGAATAAAAACGATACAGATAGCCACTAAAATGCGCTTATCGTTTTCAGAAAGTTGAATTAATTGAATCATAATTCTTCATCCTCCTGTTCTTGATCATCGGAGGTTTCTTCAATAGAAACATTGGGATTTTGTTCATTCATGGAGGAATCAACACTCGGTTTATCTACTTCGACAAAGGTAGATTCTTGCGGAATAGCCGAAGTCGGTGGTGTAGTAAGCGGTTGAGCTGGTGTAGGTGAGGAAGACACCGCTGTTACACTGGGTTGAGAAGTATCTACGACTTGAACAACCGCCTCATTCGCCTTTTTAATTCTTAACACTTCTAAATCTTCGGGTAAATCGCCTAAAGGATCAATTGCGTTAGGTTTAGAAACGTTATGTAAATCTATAATCAAAATACGGAAAGAGTTAAATATAAAAAGAAGAAGTCCCAAAACAGCGGTAAGTAAAAAAGCACTAAGCCATAAAGGACTTAGAAGAATTGCTAATATTCCTTTTCCACATATTTTTAGAAAGTTGAACATCTTTTTACACCTCTCTTTTTTATCTTACCCTTAAAAAGGATTCTAAGCAATAAATTATTCTTTCTTTAAGAAAGAATCGTTATTTTGATAGAAAATTAAACCGAAAATATTCATAATGAATATCCAATAAGAAATACCTAAAAAACCATAATTTGGTAAAAGGGTAGAAAATATTGCAAATCCAAAAATAAGTAAAAGAGTGGACAAAACAACAAGCCACCATTTCTTTCTTTTTACCATGTAATAGAAAGAAAAAAGAATAGAAGGAATGGATATACCAAAGAAAAACATAGCAGTTCCGGCATTAAAGTACATAAATATACCAGAAATAGCAGAAAATAATAAACTACAATAGAATAAATATAGGATTGGTTTGCTATCTAAAGTGACGGAGATTTCATATTTAGGGAGTTCATAATAAATAATAAACGCATTTAAAATGCTTTGTGCCATTGATGTAATAGCGATAAAAAGAGGAAAGACTTCTTTCGCTTTTTGTTCATCTAAATGAAAGATGGTTTGGAAGGCTTGATAAATCGGAAGAGAAAATAATTTTTCGCTAATGAAAAATAAAAGGGCCGTCATTAAAGCGTTAAATAAACTAACAGAAATGACTGCATAAATATAATTCCATTTTTTCTTAATAAAGAGAGCAAAAAGAAAACCAGAAAGCATACTGGGTAGTAAATAGAAGATCGTCTTTTCAAATTGGATGAAAAAACATATTGTAAGCGATGCAATAAAATAGCAGAAAGCGGTTCTTTTTTCACATAATAAGAAGGTAAGAGTGGTAATAAGAGGAAAAAATAGAGTTAAAAGTAAATCAGAAAAGACATAAGAAAACTGAAAAGAACTTAATAAAATAATGATGATATTAATCGAAGTCATGAGTCCTGCTAAAGCAAGACTTTTCATTGCCGTTTTATTCGTCTTCATTCTTTTTAACTCCTTTTTATTATGTTACCACACTTAAAAAGAAAATAGAAAAAAAGATAGGAAAAATCAATATTGGACGCATATAAAATAATGAAAGGAAAAACAAAAATGAAACGATTGTTCCCAATTATCTTAACTTTTAGTTTAATGAGCTGTTATCAACCCACGCTTCACTATAGCGATTTTATAGATAATCAAATTTCTTTTCAAAACATTTTTCTAGAAAAAGAAAATCATTGGGTTTATTTTTATGAAGAAACCTGTTATCACTGTCAAAAAATCGAACAAGAAGTCTTATCTTTTCTTCAAGATACTTCTTTACATTTTTATTTAGTAAACGATATTCCGATTGAATATTTTAATACGAATTATCAAAAAGCTATCGGTGCTTCTAAAGTTGAAGATGTTTTAATTCCTGGTTATCCCACCTTAATACAAATAGAAAATCAAAAAATCTCTCAATTTTATGTAGGAACAAGTGAGATACAAAAATGGATAAGACAAGAGAAAAAATAATTTAGTTTTTCTTTCATCTTCTATTTAAAAATAGAAGAAGGGTGCTTTTCATTATTCAATTTCTTTTCTTAACGTGCTACAATGAACTAGACACGGAGTGATTGAAATGAATTTAAAAAATGAATTGAATGACAAACAATTAGAAGCAGTAACAACATCATCTCCTTATGTGCGTATTATTGCCGGAGCAGGATCGGGAAAAACTCGTGTTTTAACTTATCGAATTGCTTTTTTAATTTGTGAAATGAAGGCGAATCCTCGTTCTATCGTAGCGATTACCTTTACCAATAAAGTAGCGAAAGAAATGAAAGAAAGAGTGCAAGCACTACTAGAAAGAGAAAATTATCCTTTCCAAGGATTAACCATTTCTACTTTCCATAGTTTTTGTGCGCGCTTTTTAAGAGAAGAAATCTATCATCTTCGTTATCCTACGAACTTTACCATCATTGATGATGAAGACCAAGAAAAATTAATTAAAGAACTGGCAGTGGAAGAATATTCCGTTCGTAAAAGTGATCCTTTAATTAAACAAGCGATTTCTTATATTTGTTCAAGTAAAACTGAAGGTATTTTACCCGCTGACTTACAAGATAAAAAACCAAGTTTTGAAGGAGAAAAAGAATGTATTCGTCTTTTCACCCTTTATGAAAATAAACTTTTTGAAACAGGAAACCTTGATTTTGATGATTTATTATTAAAAACCATTCAAATTTTAGAGCAATTCCCTGATGTCAAAGAAAAATGGAGAAGAAGAATTGATCATATTTTAATCGATGAATTCCAGGATACAAACGACATCCAATATCGTCTGATTCAACTGTTAAAAAAGCCGGACTGTTCTCTTTATGTTGTCGGTGATCCTGATCAAACCATTTATACTTGGAGAGGTGCGAATCAAGATATTATTTTAGATATTCACCAAAGATATCAAATGGAAACGATCGTGTTAGATCAAAATTATCGTTCTACCCAAACCATTCTAGATACCGCAAACCGCTTGATTTTACATAACAAAAAAAGAGTAAAGAAAGATTTGTTTACCCAAAACGGAAAAGGAACACCTATTCTTTTTCAATCCTTATTTCGCGCGGAAGATGAAGCGAATTGGGTAGCAGATCAAATCGAAGAGATTGAAAGAAAAGTAAGAAAAAGTGGCGAAGATTTTTCTTATAGTGATATCGCTATTTTATATCGTTCTAGTTATTTAACGCTTCCTTTTGAAAAAGTGTTTAATCGCCGTCAAATGCCTTATCGTATTTTTGGTGGGATTCGTTTCTATCAAAGAAAAGAAATTAAAGACGTTTTAGCGTATTTCTCTTTATTGATTAACCCCAAAAATGATATTGCTTTAACGCGTATATTAAATGTTCCTAAAAGAAGTGTAGGACCAAAAGCGGAAGAAACCTTAAAACAAGAAGCCAAAGAAAAACAATTAAGTTTATATGAATATATTTCCGAAACTTCAATTCAAGATTCTTCTTTACGCCCTCAAATTTTACAAAGCTTAAAAGCGATGATTGCTAAAGTTGAAGATACAAGAAGTAAATTAAATCAAAAATTAGAGGCCTATTCCGCAGTTTTAAAAGATTATATTACTTCTATTGGATATGAAGATTATTTGCTTTTAGAAGAGGAAGATGGAAAAGAAAGACTCGATAACGTTCGCTCGTTATTTGATGATATTACTTCTTTTATTAATACGAACCCAGAATCCGGTTTCCAAGACTATATGGAGAATGTTTCTTTACAAAGCGGACAAGATGAAATGGTCGATGGTGATTTTATCACCATGATGACCGTGCATACCGCTAAAGGTCTTGAATTCCCTTATGTCTTCGTTGTGGGATTAAATGAAGGCGTATTCCCAAGTATGAGAACGTTAGAAGAGAATCCTGTATTAGGTTTAGAAGAAGAAAGAAGACTTTGCTATGTTGCCTTTACGCGGGCGATGAAAGAACTCTTTGTTTCTTGTAACCGTGAGTATTCCTATGTTGCTAATGGAAATAAAGTACCTTCTCGTTTCTTTAAAGAAGCAGGACTCATCTTCCAAAAAGCTCCTTATAGTAATAGTTTTGAAGAAGAAAGACCGAAAAAGAAATTCGTTTCTACTTCGATACAAAGAAGTACAGCTCCTAAAGAAAATGGTGTGGACGATTGGCGGAAAGGTGATTTAGTCCAACACGATAGTTTTGGCGAAGGTATTGTCATGAATGTAATTAACAATAATATTATTGAAGTTATGTTTAAAACCGCAGGAAAGAAAACTTTATTAGCAACTCATCCTGCCTTACATCGTATTAAAAAAGGAGGCTTTGATGCATGAAAGATCCTAAAGAAAGAGTCGAAGAACTAAGAGAGACTTTAAACCGGTATAACTACGAATATTATGTTTTAGATTTACCGAGTGTAAGCGATGCTGAATACGACCGACTCATGCAAGAACTTATGATGTTAGAAAAAGAACATCCTGAGTTAGATTCTCCTTTATCTCCTTCAAAAAGAGTAGGAGGACAGGTCGTTAGTGAGTTTAAAAAGATTAAACACAAGCGTTTAATGCTCTCATTAGCGAATGCCTTTAATGAAGCAGATTTACGCGATTTCGACCGTAAAGTACGAGAAGCTTTGCATCTAAGCCAAGTCACTTATATGTGTGAAATGAAAATTGATGGCTTAGCAATGAGCTTAGATTATGTGGACGGTGCTTTAAACTATGCCGCTACGCGTGGTGATGGAAACGTTGGTGAAGATGTTACCAGTAACGTCATGACGATTAAATCTATTCCTAGTCACATTCAAACGAAACAACCGTTTGAAGTACGTGGCGAAGTTTATATGCCTAAAGCTTCTTTAGAAAAACTCAATAAAGAAAGAGAAAAGAATGGCGAACCATTATTAGCCAATGCAAGAAATGCAGCCGCTGGTTCCATTCGTCAATTAGATTCTAAAGTAGCCGCGTCTCGTAAATTAGATGCTTTCTGGTATTATTTTGTTAACGCTACTGAATTTGGTATTACGCGCCATAGTGAAGCGTTAAATTATGTAGAAAAATTAGGCTTTAGAACCAATCCAGAAAGAAGACTATGTAATGGTATTGAAGAAGTTTTAGCATATGTCGAAGAATATACGTTAAAACGGCCTTTCTTAGATTACGATATTGATGGTATTGTTATTAAAGTCGATGACTTATTAGCGTATGACATCTTAGGTTATACCGCTAAAACACCGAAATGGGCCATTGCTTATAAATTTCCACCAGAAGAAGTACAAACAACTTTAGAAGATATCGTTTTAACGGTAGGAAGAACGGGAAAAATAACACCGAATGCAATTTTATCTCCGGTTCGGGTGGCGGGTTCTTTAGTGCAAAGAGCAACGCTTCATAACGAAGAATTTATTTTAGATAAAGATTTACGTATTGGTGATACCGTTGTCATTCGTAAAGCAGGAGATGTAATTCCTGAAGTTGTTCGCGCTATCAAAGAAAAAAGAGCGGGTTTAGAAAAAGAATTTGTGATGTCTTCCATTTGCCCGGTTTGTGGTTCACCTTTACAAAAAGTAGATGCCATGCATTTCTGTATGAATCCGCATTGTGAAGCACGTCACATTGAAGGCTTAATTCACTATGTCTCTAAAAACGCAATGGATATTGATGGTTTAGGAGAAAAAGTGATTGAGCAATTCTTTAATCAAAAATTCATTCGTACCATTCCTGATATTTATCGCTTATGCCAATATCGTCAAGATCTCCTGATGATTGATGGCTTCTCCGATAAGAGTGTGGATAAATTATTTGATGCGATTGAAGCTTCTAAAAGCCAATCTCTAGAACGACTTTTATTCGGTTTAGGTATTAATGAAATTGGTGAAAAAACCGCAAAAGTCTTAGCGAAACGCTTCTTAAAATTAGAAGCATTCTACGATTTAAGCAAAGAAGATTATTTAGCAGTTCCAGATATTGGTCCGGTAAGCGCAAATTCTTTATACGAATATTTCCATGATGAAAAACATTTAGCGATGTTACAAGAACTTAAAGAATTAGGATTAAATTTTGAATATAAAGGCGCGACCGAAGTGAAAGCTTCCTATTTTAGCGGAAAGACAATTGTCTTAACGGGAACTTTATCAAGGATGGGAAGAAAAGAAGCCACTTCTTTATTAGAAGATTTAGGCGCTAAAGTAACGGGTTCTGTTTCTAAAGCTACGGATATTGTTATCTATGGAACAGAAGCTGGATCAAAATTAGATAAAGCAAATGCTTTAGGTATTCAAATTATGGATGAGGATGAATTCTTATCCCATATCGAAGGCGAGGAGAAATAAAATGAAAGAAATCACAAAAGATTTATTAAAAGATTGTGCGCATCGGTTAATGTTTGATATGACCGAAGAACAATACGATGTTTTGGAAAATGAATTTGCCATTGTTTTAAAACAAATGGAACTCATTGGTGCGGAAAAAGATGTTGATGATTATAGCTCAATGACTTTTCCTTTTGATGTGACAACGACATTTTTAAGAGAAGATGATGTTACTGAAACCATCTCCAAAGATGAAGCATTGCGTAATGCAAAAGATATTGTTGAAGACCAAATCCGTCTTCCAAAGGTGGTGTTATAATGAATTACTTAGATTTAACGATTCAAGAAATGCATCAAGCCTTAGTAGAAGGTAAAGTGACACCAGAAGAATTAACATTAGAAGCGTTAAAAAGAGCAAAAGAAAATCAAGATAACGCTTTTGAAACCATTATCGAAGAACAAGCATTAGCGGACGCTCGTGCTTTAAAAGAAGTAGAAGTGGATAATCCTTTCTGGGGAATTCCTGTTGTCGTAAAAGATAACTTTTCTACCAAAGATGTTTTAACCACCGCATCAAGTGAAATTTTAAAAGATTATGTTCCTGTATTTGATGCGACGGTAGTGAAAAAATTAAAAGATGCCCATGCGATCATCATTGCAAAATCTACGCTAGATGAATTAGCAATGGGTGGAACCGGTACAACAGGTCACTTAGGCACAACTTATAACCCTTATGATCCAAAGCATGAACGAATTATCGGAGGATCTTCTTGTGGTTCAGCAGTGAGTGTTGCCGCGGGTATTGTTCCTTTTGCTTTAGGTTCTGATACGGGTGACTCGGTAAGAAAACCAGCCTCTTATGCTGGATTAGTGGGCTTTAAACCGACATGGGGAAGAATTTCTCGCTTTGGTTTATTCCCCTTTGCCCCATCTTTAGATCACGTAGGTACCTTTACTCGTTCGGTTGAAGATGCTGCTTTATCTCTCCAATTATTAGCGGGTAGAGATGTACAAGATTCGACCTCTTCAACTAGAGAAGTTGAAAATTATTGCGCTTTATTACATGAAAGCATTGAAGGAAAGAAAATTGCGGTGATTGATGAAATTATTTCTTCAATTCGCGATGAAGAAATCGTAAAAGCTTTTGATCATAGCTTAAAAGAACTCGAAAAGAAAGGCGCAATCATTCAACACGTTTCTGTTTCTTCTCGTTTATTAGAATCCATTTTACCAACTTATATGGTCATTTCTTGTGCGGAAGCTACTTCTAATAACGCAAATTTAGATGGCATTAAGTTTGGCCCACGTTACGAAGGTAAAACGTATGAAGAAGTGATGATGAAAGCAAGAACGAAAGGCTTTAGTGAATTAATTAAACGTCGTTTCGTCATTGGTAGTTTTGCTTTGATGAGAGAAAACCAAGATATCCTTTTCTTAAGAGCCCAAAAGAATCGTCATAAAATTGTGGATACCATTCAAAATATTTTAAAAGAAAATGATGTGATTTATTTACCAGCGGCACCAACGATTGCTCCTAAACTCAATGAAAGTTCAGATCGACTTTCAGAAGAATATTTAATTGCGGATAATCATTTAGCGCTTGGTAACTTTGCAGGTTTACCGTCTATCACCCTTCCTTTAGGCTTTAAAGACAATATGCCGTTTGGCGTAAACGTTATGGGAAAAGAATTTAAAGAAGCAGAAGTCCTTCAAATTGCGCAAAGCATTGAAGATATTACCGGACTTTATAATCTTTCTACACGGAGGGAAAAATAATGAATTTTGAAGCAGTAATTGGATTAGAAATCCATGTTGAAATGAAAACCAATAGCAAAATGTTCTCGACCGCTCCCGTGCGTTTTGGTTCCTTACCGAATACGAATGTGATGCCGTTAGATTTTGCTTTCCCAGGCACCATGCCTGTTGTCAATAAACAAGCTGTCATTAATGCAATCCGTGTTGCTCACGCCTTACATATGACCATCGACCATGAATTATGGTTTGATCGTAAAAATTATTTCTATTCAGATTTACCAAAGGGTTATCAAATCACCCAAGATAAAAGACCAATTGGTCGTAATGGTTATTTAGACTTAGAAACGAGTCGCGGACTTCGTCATATTGAAATCGAAAGAATTCATATGGAAGAAGATACCTGTAAACAACTTCACTTAGGTGATTGTTCTTTATTAGACTATAACCGTGCTGGCACTCCATTAATTGAAATTGTTTCTCGCCCTGATTTACGTACCGGAGAAGAAGCAAGAAAATATGTGGAAATGATTCGTTCTATCGTTATCTTTAGCGATGTTTCTGATGGTAAGATGGAAGAAGGTTCCTTACGTTGCGATGTGAATATTTCTTTACGTCCAGTTGGAAGTGAAAAATTCGGTACCAAAGTCGAAATTAAAAACTTAAATTCTACCGCGAATATTGAAAGAGCGATTGAAGTTGAAATTGAAAGACAAACCCAATTGCTTTTATTAGGTCAAGCGGTCGAACAAGAAACCCGTCGTTTTGATGAAGCAACAAGAGAAACCGTATTAATGCGTAAAAAGACCGATGCCGTCGACTATAAATACTTTACGGAACCGAATATTACGCCAATCCGTTTATCCGATGAATTCATTGAAAATGCCATTCGTACGTGCCCAATGTTAGCAGAAGAAAAACGCAAGATTTATAAAGAAAAATATGAATTAGGTGACTATGATATTGAACAACTTTTAAGCAATAAAGATGTCTCTAATTACTTTGATCAAGTTGTCGCTCATACCACTCAATATAAACTAGCGTGTAACTGGGTAATGGTAGATGTTATGGCTTACCTCAATAAAGAAGGTATTAGCGTTCAAGAATTCAAAGTTTCACCAGAAAACTTGGCTAAATTAATTAACATGATTCAAAAAGGTACGATTTCTTCGAAACAAAGTCGTCAAGTCTTTGAAGTCATGGTGAAAGAAAACGAAGATCCTGAAAAGATTGCGAAAGATCTCCATTTAGTGCAAATGAGCGATACGAATATGATTCGTGATTTAGTCTTACAAGTACTAGAAGAAAATCCTCAATCGATCGAAGATTTCAAAAACGGAAAAGATCGTGCCGTGGGATTCTTAGTCGGTATGGTGATGAAGAAATCTCAAGGTAAAGCCAATCCACAAATTACCAATCAAATGATTGTTGAAGAATTAAAGAAAAGATAAGAGATTAGAATGTTGATAAGGTAAGTCTATTAAAGTCTAGGCTTACTTTTTTTTGTATAAATGACTATAATATTTTTCTAACATAAATGACTATAATATTTTTCTAACAACAATAGAATAAATATAAGTGATGTGGTAAAATAACAAATTTTTAGCGTTTTTTTAATTTAATCGTTCAATATTATTTATTAACTTTACCAATGTATCCCCTAACAAAAAAATATTATGGTAATAAAAGTTAAAATGTATTGTATTTATAGAATATATATC
>DLKT01000051.1 GCA_002477825.1 Caryophanales bacterium UBA7581
ACCTTAGAAGATGTATATGAACCTTATTTATTACAAATCGGAATGATTAACCGTACGCCAAGAGGCCGAGTGGTTACCGAAAAAGCCTATGCACATTTAAAGAAAAAACATCAAGGTTCGTTATTTTAATGTTTTTCTAATCTTTTACCTCCCATATTTACGCCTAGTACCGCACTGACATTTAAAATGACGATGCGAGCGATCAGCATCAATCGACTTAATAAGCCGGCGCTTGTTAAACCGAAAAAGCGAAGAATTAGAGCAAATAAAACATAAATTAAAGAGAGGGTAATACCAATAAGAAGCCCTCTTTTTTTCGTTTTAAAACCACTATAAAAGCCCAAAGCAAAAAAACCAATTAACGAAGAAATATACATGATCCATTCTCCACTTTGTACGGTAATTACATCTTTATAACTGAGTAAAGATAAAATAAGAGAAAAGATAAGTCCAAAGAATAAAAGAGCAAAAAAGGACATACTAATGGTAGCTATCGTTTTTTTCATAAAATAACCTCCTAAAAGAGTATATGAGAGGACGATGGATTTTAGAAGGAGAGTTTATGTCTTTAAGCGATATTTGGCAAGTTACTTATAAAACTATCATTTGTTATTTTTTCTTAATTTTTATTCTCAAAGTCATGGGAAAAAGAGAAATCGGAAAAGTATCGACATTTGATATTGTCGTGTTCTTTGTTATTTCGGAATTATTTTCCTTATCGTTAAATGAACCGAGTGGTTCGATTTGGCATTCTATTATTCCAATTACCATTATTGTATTATTGCAACTTTTAACTGCGTTTTTATCCTTAAAAAGCAATAAAATCCGTTCCATCGTAGAAGGAAAAGTGACTTTTATTATTTATAACGGGGAACTCAATCAAAAGGAAATGAAAAAGCAACGCTACAACATCGACGATTTGATGTCCCAATTAAGAGCGAAAGAAATTCAACTTCCGAATGAAGTCGCATTTGCAATTTTAGAAGATACGGGCGCATTAACCATCATTAAAAAAAGCGATTGTACGTTAAAAGATCCTGAGCCCATAATTTCTGATGGAAAAATCATGAAAGATGTCATCAAGCGTCTTTCATTAAACGAAGATGATGTTTTAACTTTATTAAACAATGAAGGTTATACCAATTTTAACGATATATTTATTGCTTTATTACGAACGGACGACACTCTCTTTTTGATACCGAGAAAACGCATGTAAAACGTGATAACCATTTAAAACAATCGTTAAAAAGATTTCAAAAATCGTTGATAACGCAACCGCCATGATGTGGAAGTGATTAATTAATGCTAATAAAGAAAGAATTCGTGCAATGCAAGATAAAACGGTTGTGATAAATGCTTTTTTTGTTAATCCTAAGGCATGCATTGCATTATTTAATGGTGACTCAATGTAGTAAAGAATAAAGGGGAATGCTAAATAATGAATGTATTTAACACCTTCCTCAGTATGATAAAGAATGCGTAATACTGTATTTCCAAAAAAGAAGAAGAAAATCGACATACTGATACCAATACCTAAAGAAATACCTAAGACGTTTAAAAAGATTTTTTTGGCTTTTCCATATTCTTTTTTTCCTACATAAGAAGCCATATTAGGTAATAAATAATTAGCTAAAGCTAAAGCAAAGAAACCGGGAAGTAATAAAATTGGCATCGCATAACCATTTAATACCCCATAATCGAGCATAATCTCGTTCGCGTTATATCCCGCTTTTAAAAGCATATTTGTGGTTAAAATTGGTTCAGCAAAATAGGTTAATGACCCTACAATTCTCGATAATGTAATCGGTAGAGAAAGCGATAAAATCCCAGGAATTTCTTCTAAAGGATGAATTTCTTTTAAATTAAAAATTTCTAAGCTCCGTTTATAAAGGTGAAATTGACTTTCTGTTAACAAATATAAACTTTGGAAAACTTCACCCACGCAAACACCTAACATAGCCCCAAAAGCGGCATATTCAGGCCCGATTTTTGTAAAATGATCCAAAAATAATAAGACAAAAATAATTCGTGAAACCTCTTCGGCAATCGATGATTTTGCGGTCATTTTAACCCGATTATGACCAATAAAATATCCTTTTAAAAGGCTCGAAAGTCCCACTAAAGGAATGAGTAAAGCGAGGGCATAAAGCGTCAAAGTTACCGATTCGTTTTTTAACACATTTTTAGCTAAAAAAGGTGATAACCAAATGGTTAATGTCATAAAAACAATCGAAATGATACACGATAAAATAAGGCCACAAGTGAAGATTTTTTTACTTCGTTCTTTGTGCTTACTAATGAGTGTTGCAATAGCAGTTGGTAACCCCATTTGTGCGAGCGTGATTAAAAAAACCATCGCTGGACTTGCTAGTGTATAAATAGCCATTGCTTCAAGACCAATCATTCGGGTGGTAAGAATTCTTGCAACCATGGAAAGGCCTTTAGAAACAAATCCGAGAAATATTAACTGCAAAATAATTGAAATTACGTTTTTTTTCTTCAATTTTTTTCACCTTATTTCTTGAAATAAGAAGTAAGAAATGATATAGTTTTAAAGCAGTGTATATGTTTAGTGCTATCAAACTATTCTTTCATACACGTATCATCTTGCAATTCTATGAAAAAATGATTTCGTTTTATCATAGTCGTATCAAGAATAAATTAGAACCATTGGAGGGAAAATTATGCGTCGTCGTTTTTTTGCATTTCTCACATTGATCATTAGTGCTTTAGTCCTATTGGTTGGAAATTTCGCAAGTGTCTATACGCGCACTAAAGGCGGTATTGAATTTGAAAACGGAAAACAATATGTCTACAAGATTTCTCAAAGTGATGAAGATGCCTTACCTGTCGATATTGAAGAAGCTGCTTCAGAAATGAATCGTCGTTTAAAGAGCGCTAACATCAATTATTACGACATTCACACGGAGGGTGAAGATCAAATCCGTGTTACATTTACGGGTGCTAACTCGTCAGAAGAAGAACATATCAAACAACTTCTTTCTTACAATGCTACGTTTACCTTAGAAACAACAGATGGTGAACAATCCGCTACTGGTGACGATATCTTTAAAGATTCGGTAGCCCGTATTGAATATCGAAATGAATATCCAATTATCGTTATTCCTATTTCCGATTCAACCAAAGCTGAAGTGATTCGTGATCATGCTTCTACATTAAGTAGTGCAAGCGATAGTGAAAGTGAAACTAGTATTGACTATACGATGATTGTTTTATGGGCCAATAAAGCTGAAGGCGATGACTTCGCTAACGCGATGGATCCTAACAATCCTGACTATAAGAAAATGCAAGAAAAAGTTTTATTAGCTTTCTCTTCCACGGAAGATAACTTCTACTATAATGGCAATCACAATGAACTTTATTATGTCGTTGGTGTAGGTAGTAATGATAGTCAAACCGCACCAACCAAAAATGAAGTACGTCAAGCTGCCATTGAAGCCCAACACAAAGTAAACTTATTCAATGCTGGTTCATTAGATTATGAAGTTGACTTTATGTATGAATTAAATGCAGATGCGTATGTAGAAGAATTAATTCATGCCGGTGATAACTTATATATCAACTGGAATTCTAAAATCTTTATTTCTTTCTTAGCAGCTTTTGTTATTATTTCAGTAATTTTAACGGCTTACTATCGCATTAGTTCTCCTGTTGCTATTGTTACAATCTTTGCCTCATTACTCATGAGTTTATTTATGTTCAATACTTTCGGTGTTGAATTTAGTATCGGCGCTATCGTTGGCTTAGCCATTACCGCTTTATTAGGTATCTTCTCTAGTGTTATTTATTTTGAAAACTTAAAGAACGAACTTTATAAGGGTAGAACTTTAAAGAAAGCAAATTCTGAAGCTTCTAAGCATACAACTTTACCAATTATTGATGCTTCTGTTGTTTCCTTACTCGCTTCTTTAATTACTTACTTCATTGGTGAGCCATTAGTCAAACCATTTGCAGTTATGACCACGATTGGCTCCGTATGTAACTTGCTCTTTGTATTAGTAGGTTCAAAAGCCTTAATGTGGCTTTTAACCAACGATACTAGCTTACAAGATAAAAAACGTTATTTCGGTGTTGACGAAAGCAAAATTCCTAACACTGCAAACGAAGAAAAACAAACCTATTTTGGACCTTATGATGGAAAGAACTTCACCAAAAAATCTCCAAAAATCGGTATTGTTGCTGGCTTATTTGCGGTTATCGGTATTGCTTGTACGCTTGCCTTTAATTACACCATTGGCACTTTCAATTATGAAGACACCAATGTAGGAACACGTATCCAATTAAAAGTTGATGATCGTTCCGAAATTAAAGACGTTGAAACCTTAGCTAACGATTTAATCAATGCCGGATTTAAAGTGAAAAACTTAGATTCCGCTAAAGAAACAGATCCAGATGATGAAAATACGACTTTAAATTATTACATCGTTGATATTAAATCTTTCCCTGAAGCGGATAGTGAAGTGTTTGCAGATCCAGTTTACGATAACAATAACGAAATTGATCAAAATGCAACGATTCAAAGCTATTTCGAAAAATTCTATCAAGCCAAAGATTCTGGCGCTGAAGTTAAAGTATATGGAATTATGGCAAGAACCCGTGTCTTAAACGTTTGGAAAGTTGCTTTAGCTACTTTATTTGGTATCTTGCTCAGCGCTTTATATATCGCTATTCGTTATGGTATTAGTAAAGCTATTAGCTCTGTACTTATTTCAACTCTATCGACCTTCTTAAGTCTTGCCTTCTTCATTATTTGTCGTATAACCTTTAATGATATGGCCGGCATTGCCTTATTAGGTATTATGGAAATCAGCCTCTTATCTAGCATCTTTGTCTTCCATAAAGAAAAAGAAATGCGCTTAGAAAATAAAGAAGAGGATGAAAAGACCGTGTTAAATAAATCCATCGCGAGTGCCTTTGGCTCTATGACCATCTTCCACTCCATGGCAATCCTTACCATCGTCTTATTCGTAGCCTTAGGCCCATCAAGCTATGAAATTTGCTTTGCTTTATTAGCCTTAGGTTCCATTATCTCTCTCTTGATGAACGCTACCTTATTAGGCCCAACCTTCAGTAGTATTCGTCATATGTTCACAAGAATGAAAACTTCTCGTCCAAAGAAAGAGAGAAAGAAAAAGAAGAAAGCGACAAAGACCACTACCAAGAGTAGTGAACCCGAAGAAGCTATCTTCATTGGTATTAACGACTAGGCTGCTTGCTCTTAAGCAGCCTTTTTTCTTAAAAAGGAGGTATTTATGGACTTTTTAGAGAAAATATGTTCTTTTTTACATATCACAAAAGAAGATTATCAAACCTTAACTGTTCCGCCATCCATTGATCATCTACCTTCTTATCAGCAATTTTCTGATATGGATAAGGTGGTAGATTTAATTCACGAAAGCATTCAAAATAAAGAAAAAATATTTATTTATGGGGACTATGACTGCGATGGCATTATGTCTACTTCTATATTAGTAAAAACTTTTGAAAAAATGGGAGTAAAAGTAGGTTATTATATTCCGTCTCGTTATAAAGATGGGTATGGTCTAAACGTTGATAAAGTACTCTTAGCTCATGAAAAAGGGTATCAAATGATTATTACTGTAGATAATGGCGTTTGCCAATTTGAAGCCATTCAAAAAGCCAAATCTTTAGGCATGAAAGTCATAGTTACAGACCATCACGCTTTACCAGAAGAAAGAGTTATGGCTGATTATATTCTTCATCCCCTAAATTCTCATTATGGAGATGTTGTATGTTGTGGTGCTTATGTAGCTTTTATGCTTTCTTGGGCCCTTTTAAAAGAAGTAGATCCTTATTTATTAGATTTAGCGGCCATCGCTACCATCAGTGACATGATGGAATTAAAGGATTATAACCGTGAAATCGTTCGTATAGCCTTAAAAGATTTTGAAATACATGATTATCCTGCTATCCGTTTGTTGGCAGGAGAAGAAAAAATTGATGAACAAATTATTAGTATCATCATTGCCCCTAAAATTAACGCAATTGGACGTGTCGTAGAATCTACGCAAGTGAATCGTTTGGTTCAATACTTTACTACCCCTAGCGACGAAGAAAGAAAAATGATCTTCAAAATGATTGTTGAAGGTAATGAAAGACGAAAAGAATGGACAAAAAAAGCCTGTGAAACCTTAGTTATTGATGAAAATGAAGCCGCAATTGTCGCCGTTTCTGATCAAAAAGAGGGGTTGATTGGTTTAATTGCCAATCGACTATTACAGCAATACAATAAACCGGTCATTATCTTTGCTTATAGTGAAGAATTGGGCGTTTTAAAGGGTAGCGCACGCTCGAAAAATGGATTCTCTATTATGGAAGCCTTCCAGGAATTAAAGCCTTATTTCATCGTTTCTGGTGGCCATGCCTTAGCAGGAGGATGCTCAATAAAAAAGGAAGCATTTGAAGATTTTAAAAATGCATTTATTGACTATGCTAAACTTCATCCCATTACCGAAGAAAAAAAGGAAGCAATTCAACTTTCTTTAGATGAAATCACGGTTCAAAATTACGAAATATATCGTTCATTAGCCCCTTATGGTGTCGGTTTTGAAGCCCCTCAATTTGAAGTTGATGGCATTCAAGTTAGTTCTTTATCCTTTATTTCTAAAGGCGAACATATCATGACACCTATCTCTATGAAAACCAAACTAGTGGGCTTTCATATCAATCAATCTTCATTAAGTAGCTTTAAGACCATTGATATATTTGGAAATATGAAAATGAATTATTTCCATGGAAAAGCCACTTTGCAATTCATGATTCAATCCTTCTTAGGGCATGAATAGAAAGGAAAATCACAATGAAAAATAATCAATTGATTTTTGTCTTTTTGCTAACTTTATCCCTTTGTGGATGTGGAAATGAACCTTCCATAACAACAAGTAGCAGTGAATTCATTCCTACGACAACTATATTAACTACATCTTCTTTATCAAGTAGCAGAGAAGAAAACACTTTTGAAGAATTGCAATGTGTTTTTCAAAATAGTTTAAGCAAAGGATGGACTTATATTGGAAATGACTATTCAGAAAGTCCTGAATATTATACCGAAGGTGCTTTAAAGTTAAAAGCGGAAGGAACAGGAATTTTATCTCCTACTTTTTCTACTTTTACTGGCCGTTTAAGAGTAGCAATTAAAGTGGATTATTTGGCTAAAAATATTAAGCCAGAAGCAGCAAGTGAGCATGTTTTTACTGTTACTATGCTAGATAGTGCCAAAAATACGGTAAGTGAACGCTATGTCGATACCGTTTTAAGTGCAGGAAACATCAATTTATTTATGGATGGAGAAAATGTAACCCAAATTTCTATCATTATGAGTGGGTATCCAAATATTGACGGCATTTGTTATAATCTAGGTATAAGTTCTATTACCATAAAAAAAGCTTAAAAGCATAAGTGTATCGGTTAATTAGCGAAGTAAAT
>DLKT01000022.1 GCA_002477825.1 Caryophanales bacterium UBA7581
TAGTTTCTTAACAGCCCCTTTCTCTCGAAGTCGTTTCTCTCCTTCTCATACAAAAAAAACCGCGAAAAACGCGGTAATTTCTTAACTGGTGACCCGTACGGGATTCGAACCCATGAATGCATGCGTGAAAGGCATGTGAGTTAAGCCTCTTCTCCAACGGGCCATCAAATGGCGCCTACCGTAGGACTCGAACCTACGACCGATCGGTTAACAGCCGATTGCTCTACCGACTGAGCTAGGTAGGCAACATTGCTTGCGGGGTTAACGCAAGCAGTATAATATCATAGAATTAATTGTTTTGCAATAATTTCGTGAAATTATTTTTTAATTTTTGCTTCAATTGTCTTATAGAGGTCTCCTACCGTGACAAATGATTGCATTTCTTCATTAGTAAATTCAATACCAAAGGTATCTTCGATTTCGTATAATAAATCAATTTTGTCTAAGGAATCTAATCCTAAGCTCTCTAAAGAAGCTTCTTTATCTAATTTTGCATCTTTAACTTTCTTAGCTAATACTTCTTCTAATTTTGCATTAATATCCATAACTATATTTCGTCGATCTTTAAATCGACACTCCTTCCTGTTTTTAAGGGAATTATGCCCTCACTTAGGCCTATTATACCATAATAATCAAAGAAAGAAACGTTTATTTTTTTGGCATAATCGAAGAATGTCTAAATTATGAAGCTTTAAAATTATAAATAGGTTTTAAAATTTGAATAATTTCTACTGTATCTTGAATGTTCTCAATAATAGCTTCTATCGGCTTATAAGCCATCGGAGATTCATCAATCGTTTGATAACTTATTGATGTTGAATAAATGCCTTTCATCACTTCTTGGTATTCTTCTAATGAAATGGTTTCTCTTGCTTGTTTTCTTGAAAGAAGACGTCCTGCACCATGAGGTGCAGAATAATTATACGATGGATTTGATTTGCCTTTTCCTAAAATACAACCATCTTTCATATTGATTGGAATTAACACGAACTCTCCTTCATAAGAGGAAATTGCACCTTTTCTTAAAATATGATCTTTTAAAGAAATATAATTATGAACGCATTCAAAGCTAAATAATTTATTCATAGATAAACCTAAGAATGTGACAATTTGATTCGCTATCCAAGCTCGATTAAGACGGGCAAATTCTTGACAAATTTCCATATCATGAAGATAAGCATCAAGTAATGAACCTTCTAAGTAACAATAGGCTTTAGGAATAGATAATGTTGTTGCTTCTTTTAACAATCTTTCTTCCATTTCAACACACTTACTACCATTCTTCTTTTGGGCTTGCATAAAAGCGACCATTTGATGGCTTTCTAAAGCAACATGATACGCTACCGCCTTTCGCGTATAAAGTTCTCCCACCTCTTTTCCAAGGCTTCTAGAGCCAGTATGAATAATTAAATAAAGGTTTTGTTCTTCATCTTGATCAATTTCAATAAAATGATTCCCTCCACCTAGAGAACCTAATGACTTTTTTAAAATTCCAATGTTAGATAATTGTTGGAAGCAATAAAGTGATTCTAAAGGAAAAGACATCTGTATGGAGGAATGAATCTCTGAACCATAAGGAATATGCTCATGAATAAATGCATCAAGTAAAGGAAAATCAATCGATATTTTTCCTAATTTAACTACTCTCATTCCACAGCCAATATCCACACCAACGAACGATGGAACAACTTTATCTTTAATCGTCATTGTCATTCCCACAACTGCGCCTTTTCCATAATGACAATCGGGCATGATTTCAACTTGGCTTCCTTCGATAAATTTTTGATTGGCCATTTGCTGAATTTGGCCCACTGTTTCTTCATCTACAATATCGGTATGAACCCGTATCGTATTATATTTTCCGCGTATTTCAAACATAATGATCACCTGCCTACACTTATATTATGAAGAATAGAACATATAGATAAAATGTGCGAATTCAAAAAATTTAAAGCCCCCTTAATTTGACTATAGTATAATATTCATATAAAATAATAAATAAAGGACCCCTAAAAGGAGTGGTTTTTATGGAAGAAAAAATTAAAATTCATCTTCATCCTACTGTTTATGAAACCTTGATGAAAGATTGTGAAGCTTTTGAATTCTTTAAAGGTAATTCGTTTGAACTCAATAAGAATGCTTTTTTAACCGCTTTAATTAATCATTTTTATTTAAAATATCAAGAAAAAGAAGACCAACTTTTTTCCTTACTCAAAAAGCATTTTCCAACCTTAAAAGATGAGGAAATCTACGCGGTAGTCCAAGATTTAAATCGTTATGAAAACGACCGTGAAAAAGACAATTTTTCTTCTGTTATTTCTTTAAAACCAACTAAGGCTTCAAAAGGGACATTATCCTATATAGAAAATTATTTTTTAGGTCATGTAAGTATGTCCGAATTCTTTCGTAACCTCTTCTCTTTTTACGCCACATTTCCACAAGACGAAAGAGAAAAAATTATTTTTCAAGATACTTATGATACCCTATTAAAAGCAATAAAAAAGCAAAAATGTGTTTTTGTCGTCACCAAAAAGAAAGAAAACTGTCAGCAAGAAATTATGCCCTATGCTCTTTGTTCTTCAAAAGAAGAAATGCACTGCTATTTGATTGCGAAACAAAATTCGGAAATAAAAGCTTTCCGTTTATCGCGAATTGTTTCCGTTACTCCACTTATGAAATCTTGTTCTTTTCAAGATGATGAAATTGAATTATGTAAAAAAATGATGACATATGGTCCACAATTCTTATATCAAAATCATGAAGAACCTGTCATTATTCGTTTAACAGAAAAAGGCGAAAGAATATACAAGCATCATTATATTCATCGCCCACCTTATGTGTATAAAGAAAAGAATTTCTATACTTTTTATTGTTCTCATGATCAAATTCTTAACTACTTTAAGCGCTTTGGAAAAGAGGCTTATATTATTACGCCTAAATATCTTCAAAGTGAAATTTATAAATTCTATAAATCCGCTACCGAATTTTATAGTTTAGAAGGTAAGAAAAAATAAGGATTAAATATAACTCGTCCACACAACTTCTGTAATCGATGCTCGATAAAAATTAGAAAGAAAAGTATAGCCTTGCGTTTCTTTTATTAATGTATAGCGGAGCCATTTTTCATCTAAATACTCTTTTTCAATTATAATTTCTTCTTCTTTTAAATGATTTTCTGTTTCTAAAGAAATATCATGAGTTTGCATAATTTCTCGATTAATTTGATCAGCAAAAATATAAAGATTCTTTTTGGTGTTTGTCAATTGATAGAAATCAAAAACTAAAAATGTTGCAAAGCAAAGGCTAAATAAGATTGCAATATTCAATATTCCTTTTTTCATTTTCATCCCACTCCTAACTAAGAAATCATCGTAAAGGCAAATAAAATTCCTGCAAAAAGGATGGAAACAATAAGAGGAAAATTACGATAAAACGCCATTTTCTTTTGTATGTCTTTATTTTCTTTTTCTTCCTTTTCATTTAAAAATTGTGCAAACGCAAATTGCCATTCTTCTTTACTTTGATACGCTTCATAAAAATATAGACTTTCAATTAAACATTGATAGCTAAATGGTAAATCTTTTCCTAAGTCTCTGTAATCATCTAACGAAACTTCTACGGATAAAGAACGTTCTAATAAAAGGCGCAAATTTAGTGGCATTTCTCTTTTTAAAAGAACTTCCTTTTCAAAAGAAGATAGCGTTGATAAATCCATAAAAAACTTGTCCCACTCTTCTAATTTCTTTTTTAAATTTTCTTCTTCTTTATCTTTAAAAAAGATATAACTAAAGTAACTAAGAATAAATCCTAGTGGTGTAAAAAGAAAGCTCCATTTTTGTCGAGTAATTCCATATAAAACAAGGCTTAGAAGAGAACTCACAAGAACAATAGAAGCGGTGATGAGTTCATTTCTAGTCTTTCCATTGATTGAAGTTGATGATTTCATAGTGGTTCTCCTTTCTTATAAGCATTAACGAATGTACACCCATCCATAAGATTGCTAAAAATAACATCACAATCATTTGAAAATACATTTCACCTTTTAAATAAGTAAAATAAGGCGCTAATGCGTAGCGGATGATTGCAATAAAAATAAAACTTGCTAATAATGTTGTTATTCCATTGCTCTTTTCTTTTTCTATTTGTGCGTCTTTATTCTCTCTTTTCTTTTTTATTTTCCAATCCAAAATACGCATTTTAGATAAGAACATTTTTTCTTTTTTCTTCTTTTTTGCTTCCTCTAACGCACGAAGATAGTATTCTTCTCTTCGATCTTTAAAAGATTGATACATAGCATCTTTATCGACTTCTGCATAATCACTATCTAAATTAAAACTTTCTAATGTTTTATTCATTTCATTTGGTGAAATAAGAAGTGTGTCTAAAAAAGCTTCATCTATTAAATATTTCTTTTTTTCTTTTTCCTGTTCTTTTTTCTTTTTAAAAATGAAGAACAAAACATCAATTAGGCTTAATACCAAACAAAGTAATGCTAAATAAAGTTGCTCCAATAAAAGATAGCTAAATAAAGCAAACCAAAAAGGAACAATGATTAAATATATTTTTTTCATAACGATCTCCTTTTTAAAATATAACGTGTTGCAAAAGTATACATTCGAATTCTTCCGGGCATTTGAACCGCAATTTCCACGCCTTGCCCTCTTTGATCAACGGGAAGTTCACTATTAACATCAAATAAAACCACACTCAGTAAAGAAGGTGTTTTTTGGTCTAAATAGGTCCATGCTTTTTTAAAATTCGTTTTGATATCTTCTAATGAAAAATATCCTTCATCATTTTCTTCTTCATGCACATAGATAGAATGACTGACAGCGTACTTTGAAGAAATAACAAACGTATTATAATAATGCTTTTCATTTTCATTTTCTTTAGCTAAGAAAAGCATCGAAGATAAAAGACATAAAAGTATATAGCACCACTTTCTTACCATTCTTCCCACTCCTTTTTCACTCTTTCCTGACTTTCTTCTTCTAAAAGATAATAAACACTTTCATCAAAATTCCCATATGGCTCGTATAAAAATTCATAAACGCCATTATATACCAAAGTCATTTTCTCTAACCCCATATTTTTCATGGTAATTTGAAAAGGAAATGATTTTTTTCTTTCTCGTAATTCTTGACTACAATGAAGATAGGAAGTTTCTAAAAAATAATCACCACTCGCTCTAGAAATCATGTGTGTCTTTTCATCTACAAAGAAAGTTTCATCAAAAGAAAAATAATAATTTTCAGCTTTTTTTATTTGTGCTTTAAATGCATAGCCACTTCGTTCATCATCAAAATATAAACGAGGAAAATCATCTAAAGTTCCATATAAAAAGAATTCAACCTCAGCATCTTCAATATCCTCTGCATTGCCTTCATAACTAAATTGATATTGAGACAAATCAAAAATATAACAAGTTTCTGCCTGTGTATTTTCATTAAAATGCCATGTGAAATATTCATTTTTTTGATAAGACTTTCCCTTGTCATCTAACCCCACAATGACATTTTCAATGGTTTGAATATGTTTCTCTTTTAGATATTCATTGATATTAATGGTCTCTTTTTTAGACGTATGCACTTGAAATTTTGCTCTTGTAGTAATGCCATTTGCTTCCGCTAAAAACAAAAGTTCTGCTTCTTTATTTTTTACTTTTCCTTGGGAAACTTTTAATTCACCTAACATTTGCATTCCGGGTTTCACCGTAAAAGCAGACATCACTTCACCATCATAAGAAAGAGAAAACACTGTGGTATTCTCGGCTTGACTTAAAGGACTATTAAAAATAAAAGGAATTGTTATTTCTTCGTTTTCTGTTAATGGGGGAATTTCAATATGAGAAAAATATCTTACCTTTATTTGTCCTGGATTTACTGGCTCATAATAAATGGCTTGCATTAATAACGGCACAACCAAGCTAATTCTTTTAAGCATTATTTCACTCTCCTATTCAAAGAAAGAAACAAACTGTTCAAATGCCAGCTTTTGATGACGAAAATAAGTTGCGCGCGATAAAAGCGGTAAATAATTCATACTTTGATAATCTTTTTGATTAAACAACTCTTTTTTAATGATCATTGACCAGTCCACTGGCAAGGCATTAATTGCGGAATCGACATAAGATACAAATTGTTGAGGATCTAATTTTACTATCTTACCAATCAATTGCACTTGCATTGTAGGAAAATCATTGTCCGTATTTTGAATTGCTAAAAAAAGCGTTGCCTTTTGATAAAGGGAATAAATATCATTTGCCTTCTTTCTTAACATCCGTAAAGATTCGTTTTTCATAGTTAACTATTTTTCACCTCTTGTTTCTTTACTATTTATCTACGCAATAAAAAAGAAAATTCCTATATTTTGCTCAAGAAAAGTGATTGTACCA
>DLKT01000023.1 GCA_002477825.1 Caryophanales bacterium UBA7581
GTTTCTCTCCTTCTCATACAAGAAAAAGCACCGTTCAATGAAACGATGCTTTTACTATGCGATTTTTTATAAAGAAAAAAGAGCCAATGGCTCTTTAAATCTTTTCAATTTCTGTAAATTCAACTTCTACTGTAGTAGAACGTCCAAAGAACACAGTGCTTACTTTTACAAGTCCAGATTCGGTATCAATACTTTCAATTGTACCTTCACTACCTTCAAGTGTTCCACGAAGAATCTTAACGTAATCTCCAACTTCATAACGAGAGTACATGGATTCATCGACAACACCCATTCTCTTTAAGACGGGTTCAATTTGTTCACGAGGAACGGGGAATGGTTTTGCGCCACCACCAGACGATCCAACGAATCCTGTAACACCTGGAGTATTACGGACCATATACCAGGCTTCATCGGTCATGCACATTTCAATAAAGACATAACCAGGATATAAGTTTTTCATTTTGGTTTTACCTGTTGGAAGACCTTCTTTTAAAACAGGTTCTTCTTGTTCAGCAACGATAATACGAAAAATGTAGTCTTGTAAATCCATGGATTCAACACGACGTTTTAAATTTTCCGCAACTTTGTTTTCATGTCCAGAATAGGTATTAACAACATACCAAGATTTTTCTGCTGCATCCATACTCAATTATCCTCTAAAAGACGAGAACGCCTTTTCTAATTGTCCTAATAATTTTGCAGTTAATGCATCATCTAAAGCAAGGCATAAAGCAGCAAAGACAGTAATGACTAAAACAACAACGATAGAAACCCATAAATCGTTTTTCTTTGGCCAACGTACACGCTTAGCTTCAGTGCCAACGCCTTTAAAATATCTTTTCATTTTTCCCATATTCGGAGTCCTCCTTATTTGCTTTCTTTGTGTAACGTTTGTGCATTACACTTTGGGCAAAATTTCATTAATTGAAGACGCGTACTCGCATCTCCTTTACGTCTCGTGGTTGTGTAATTCCTTGAGAGACATTTTGAGCAAATTAAAATTACCTTTTCCCTCATTATATTATCACATCCTATCTAAAATTGCTTTAATAATTTAACATAATTATTACTTCTAGTCAATGCTTTTTAAGAAGCAACATCAAACTGAATGAAATCGTCTTATCAAAACGTACGCAGAAACGCTTTAAAATTTAACAAAACACAAATTTCAAATATTTTATTAATTGCTTTTTATAATAAATGAAAGCAAGCATTATCAGGGGCAAAATCACTAGCATCAATCGTTTTATTTTTACGAATGTAATCCGCAACCAAATCACGATAAGAATAAATATTTTGTCCTTCTTTTTCTAGTTTTCCAAGGTGTTTTTGATCAGAAAAATAATCATAATTTCTTGCGGTATTTCGATGAAAAGCAAGATAATCAATGACCACGATTGTATAGTATTCTGAGCCCGAGATAGTTTTATTCAACACTCGATAAACACTATTATATCGACTTTGTCTTATAATGCTATCACCTCTGACTCGTAAAACATGCAATTCATTATCAAAAGGTAACGCTTTATATAACTTTTCATAAGTAAGATTTCCACTATATAAGGACGCTCTTGCATTATTACATATAGCAAAATCAACTTTATATCCTTGTTTTTTCGCTTCCTCAGCCATAGCTTTTACCACAAGATTCGGTAAAGGAGATTCACTATTACATGAAGAATATAAATTCCCATTTAACACACCTAGATTTTCTTTAGCTTTTTCCTCGGCACTTTTTGTATATAATTCATACAATTGAACGAGTTCTGTATCATAATTCGTTATTTGATTTGTTGCTAAATTCCCATTTTGATGCGAAGTATAATTTGTTTTTACAACATTTCCATTTTCTAAAGTTAAATGGATTTCCGAATACGCTTTTCCATTGGAGCTTCCTTGTACAAAAGGCACTTGGTTCACTTCATACTCTTCAAATTGATGAGAATGGGCTAGAAAAGCTGCATCGATATATTTTTTGTTTGTCTTTTGGCTCACTTCTGTTATGCTTTTATCGATTTGTTGATACGATGCGTGAGCGTCTAAAATAATAGCATCACATTTTTTATTAATTCGTAATTCATCGGATAATTCTTTGATGATCTTTGTTGGAACAACAAAGTCCAAATCGTCTACATAATTAGAAGTAATTGAAGAAATTTGATCTTCACCAATCACGCCGATGATTCCCACTCGTAAACCATTATTCAATTCACGAATTACATATGAATCCACCAAATCGCTTGCTTGATTTAATATTGAATGAGTTTTCATGTCGTAGTGATATATATTTGCACCCAAATAAGGTGTTGCGTATTCTGTTTTTTCGTCTTTTAGTTTGCGATTTTTTCGAATATATTTTTGGCCCCAATCAAATTCATGATTGCCTAAAGTAAAACAATCAAATCCGATATTATTCATACTTTTAGCAAGAAATTCGCCATAATTCGAATTGGAATAAATCGAGCCTTGAAACATATCTCCAGAATTGAATATCAACGTATTTTCTTCTTTTCTCTTTTCTTTAAAAAATGTTCCGTTTTTTAAAAATCCTAATTCTTGTCCATTTCTTTCAATTGCGCCATGAAAGTCATTCATAGCGTACATATGAATCTCTCCAGAATTTTCTTGCATATCTTTGAAAGGTAAAACCGTAACTCTGCAACTTTCCTTTAAATCCAAATAAGAAACAATAATTTCAGCAGTTCCTTCTTGAAGTGCATAGATTTTACCTTCTTGAAAAGATACAATTTCTTCGTTTGTGGAGACCCAATCAAAGGTGAAGAAAGACGAATCTTCATAATTTAAAGTTGCCGTTATTTCTTGTGATTCTCCCACTTCTAAAAATAAGTTATGTTGGCTTAAAATAATTTGTTTCTGAATAGAAGAACTACTTGTTTCATGTGAAGATGGCGTACAAGAAAAAAGAAAACTACTCATTAATATCAAGCTTAGAGCAATCCAATGTTTTCTTTTCATTTGTATTTTCCTTTCTTCAAATTGTATTAGAATTATACTATAAATCAGTTTACTTTTCAATTTAACTCCATTAGAAAATAAGCGTAATTTACGTTAGCATTAATTTTTTGGA
>DLKT01000037.1:0-7272 GCA_002477825.1 Caryophanales bacterium UBA7581
ATATCAATCGTTTCACCTTGAGTAATCTGGATTTTTGAAATATCATCTTCTGGAGTATAGCTATATGTTTTTATAAGTTTATTATTCGTTCCATAAACATGCGTTAGTCTTTCTTTTTTATCATAAGTAAAAGCATATTCGCGTTGAAATCCATTTTCGTCCACTTTATCGCCATCTACATATAATAATTGCCCATTTTCGTTATATCCATATTCTTCAATATAGTCGTTATCGCCATAAATTTTATAACTAATTCGCCCTGTTTTAGGTTGATTCGCCTTATCATCATTTTCATATGCATAGTATTCTACTTGTGTATTCGTGTCATCTACATAAATATAATCAGGTAATCCATAATTATTATAGTCAAATTCAATTTGACTTCCATTTCCACTTACAACTTTTTGAATTTGCCGATTAGCGTTATAAGTAATATTTTGTTCTCTTAAAGTTGTTCCATCTTTACTCTCTTTTACTTTAATTAAATCATGATAGTCATTATATCCATATTCTTCTTTTTTGGATAATGGGTCTAAATAACTTCTTAAGGAATTAGAATTAATTTCAATGACTTCTACACTTGTTTGATTTCTTGTATCAATTTCTGTTGTTGTTTTTGTTGTTATTGTGTCATAACTATAACTAATATTTCTTTTACTAACCGAATAAACATTTACACATTGTATTCGTTGTGAAATAATTTCGCCGTCTTCATCATATTCCATTTCTGTGGTATTACCAAAAATATCAACACTTTTGGTTGGTTGATTTCTATCGTTATATTCTTGCACGAGGTCACCACTGAAACTTGAAGAAGTTAATGATAAAAGGCGATTATTTTGATCCATTGTAGTTCTTACTTCTTCATTACCTGTTTGGACTTTTCTTATCGCTCCATGATATCCATAAGTAACTTTCTTCCCTATGCTTATTTCATATAAACCAAGCTCTTTCATATAAAATTTTTGATTCCCATCAAAAATAATTTCTACCTTTATTTTGCTATATTCTTGAGGAGCCTCAATAGAAAAAGTGCTAATATATAAATTAGGTAATACAAAGCCATCTGCTTTCTTTTTCTTTCCTACAAGCTGATTCAAATTATCATAAAAATAAACAACAAAAGTATATAAACAATTAAATGAAAGCTTTTCTCTATATCCCACTAAAACCACTGTAAATGGATCACCTTTATGTCCTGCCTTGGTTATGGTTTGAGAAATACTAGCTTTTGATTTTCCTGATGAAGGCTCTAACTTCAACCACTTTCCTACAAACTTATCATCTAATATGGTTGAAGTTCCTATTGCATCAGAAAATGTTGTAACTCCATCCACCTCATACTTCAACGAGTCAGATGAAAAATTGCCATTTTCTAATAGATTTTCACTTAGTGTTTTATGACTAAATATTTGAAGCGTTCTTGAAGTTTCAATTTCTCTGTTCCATCGATCGTATCGATGGGTTCTTACCCATCCATTTTCATTAACTTCATATTCTAATTGATTTAAATTATTATAAAAATACAGTGTCTTTTTCCCTTCTATATCTGTTAATGTTGTTTTGCTTCCAGAAACACTTATGGTTTGGATACCCATAAAAACATTATTGACATAACTACTTATCGTTTTTGTTTGACCTGAGGTTGTAATAACAAGTTTTTTATGAAGTAAAACATCTTCAATTGTTACCGTTGAAGTTGTTCGTGTAAAAGTATATTTTTCTAGAGTTGTACTACCTTCTTTATATTCTATTTGGGATAAATAATTATTAGAATCATAGGTTAAAAATACTTGGTAATTTGTACGACTATTTTTATTTGTAATTTGCTTAAAATTTATCTGGGTTATTTTTTTATCAGATAAATTGGAAATAAATTCAACGGAGCAATTATCATTTGAATATTTAAACAACATTCCAGATGCAGTAAAATGTTCAAAGTTAAACGAATTTAATGTTTCATATTTGCTTAATCGCTGTAATTTTCGTTTATATGTAATTTTAGTTCCATTCGTATCCATTAAAATGTATTCACTAGAAGTAACTAAAAGTTTTTCTCCATTTAACTCATTAAGATAAACACTAGAAGTTTTATTTTCTCTAACAAATGTTTTTTTCACTCCAAGAACATCCGTTACATAAAAACTATTTTCTTCACTTGATTTATCTAGAAAAGAATGTTGATAGGAAAAAGAAATTCCTTTTCCAAAATTAGCATATTGACCGACATCTTCACTATTTAAATTATAAAATAATTGTAAACCAAATGGTTTCTTTTCTACTGTCTGTGGTAAAGGAATAGTTAAATACGATGTTAAATCCTTCGTATTTACATAAAAAGTAATTTTTCCAATACTTACATTAATAATTTTTTTCTCATTAAGTTCTGTTAACATTTTCTTATTCCCCCTTATATTTATATAATAGCATAAAAAAATTTTTTTCAAATATTTTTCAATATTTTTATAATTATTTTGTATAATAATAAAAAATAAAGGATTTTTAGATATAATGAAAAAAATTTTTTATATTTTTATTACGCCATTTTTAAATTATAGAATTAAAATGTAAATAGAATCAATTTTTTTATTTTATTCATATCTATTTATAAAATATTTTCATATGTTTTTATTCAATATTATTATAGATTAAAAATTGCATGATTAATGATTTTTTTAGATTCATTAGGAAAAGGTATACTATAAAAACTATTTCAATGAGTAAGTGTGAATTCACGCATTGCTGTATATTTATTTTTAAATCATCTGCTAAATGTTAATTATAATTTTTTTGATTTTGTATGTTTTTTTATTGAGCAAATTGAATCCAAAATTTTTTATATTTTTTCTTCATTTCTTTACCTTTTTGATGTTTAATAGTTTGAATCAAGGGAATAACAGCATCATCAAAAAAAACGATTAATTATTTTATAACATTTAGAGAGAAGTTTCTCTCTCAAATATTAAATTTGGAATTTCCATAACAAGTTTAGATAGAAAGAATCTAAAATAATACTCTTTTCAATAACTGTTTGTTAAATAAAAAAAACGTTACCTAATCATATCATTATATTAAATTTTTTATCTTTGCGAGAATTGGTATAATATTCCACTATACAATAAATTTTTTATTGTTCTAGAAGGAAAATACTTAGCTAAAGCTAGAAGATCTTCTTTTTTTATTTCGTTCTTTTTCATATACAAAATACATGCGTTTTTTACTCTTTTATCTAACTGCTCACATGATTTTATTTCAGAAAAGAATTGTAATATTGTATAAGCTTTAACGTTTTCCTTATTAATTAAACAACGTGATTTTCTTAAAATAACCTTTCTTCCATCAATTAATACTATTCGACGTCTCATTGATTCATTATTCGTAATGATTTCAATTATATTTGACATCTGAGTTGTAAAAGCAAGCATATTTTGTAAATTGATTCCACTATAAATACCATAGACTTCATCATTATATTCAATATACTTTTTGTTAACTATATCTTCTACTGTAATTGTAGAAATGCCAATAATCGTCTTTTTTGGCAAATAATATACGCCTTCAATAAAGCAAATGATATTACCTTTTTTCTTTTCTTGGTTAATTAATCTAAATACATAGGCTCGTGAGTAGTCGTTGAATAATGCTAGGATTTCACTTGTAAATATCGGTTCATTTTCTTTAAATTTGTTTTTTAATCGTTCAATTAACATCTCTACTCACCTCCATGAAAGCATAAATTGACTTCATTTTATTGTATACTATTTTCAACATTTTTTATCAAAAATTATTTTATAACACCTTAGCCGTTTTATTGTAAATTACTAAAAAGAAAAGAGGCCGTAGCCTCTTTATTTTTCATCATCGTCCCAGTTATCTAAGGCACTAAAACGAGGATCGACGCTTTCTTCTTTTTTCTTATAATACTCTTCTTCCGTTATCACTTCATAACCTTTTCCGCCTTTAGGTAACGTAGCGCCTTTTTTAACAACTTTCATCGGAATTTCCGTGATAATTAAACCGAGAATATAAGGATGTAAATCAATGACATCGCCTTTAACAAAGACAATATTTTCATCATTTTCATATAAATCCGAAGAGGAGAAATCTAATTCTTCTATGAAATCTAAAGGATAATCCACTTTTTCTAAAGTATAGGCGCATTCTAAATAGAGTTTAGTTTGAATGTGAAATTCAATATGTGCAATTTCGCCTTCTAAAGTGAGTTCAGCGTGGACATGCACTTTTTCCATATCTAATAAAGAATAAATTCCTTGAATTTCTTCTGAAGTATAGGATTCTACGTCTTCTAATTCCATGTGGTTTTTATGACGTAAAATGGAAAATTGAAATTTCATGCTGTTATCCTCTTAAAACAATACCGTGTTGTTTAAGTAAAGCTTCTTTAATGGCCATTTCCGCTGCTACGATTTCTTTTTCTTCTAAAGTGCGTTCATCATTTTGATAAATGACTTTTACCGCCACAGATTTATAACCAAAGTCGATGTGTTCACCTTGATATACATCAAAGACAATGACATCTTTCACTAAAGCTTTTCCCGCTTGTTTCATGGTTTTAATCATGTCACTGACAGGAATATCTTTTTTAACGATTAACGCTAAGTCACGTTCCACAAATGGGAATTTAGAGGGAGCGACCATCTTCTTTTGACTGGTCTTCACTTCTAATAAAACATCTAAGAGAAGTTCAAGCATTAAGCAAGGTGCTTTATCTAAATCATAGGCTTTCTTTAAGGTTGGGTGAAGTTCACCAAATGCACCGACAAAGTCTTTTCCAATATATAAAGCTGCACTTCTTCCAGGATGGAAGCCGTTTTCTTTCGCTTCTTTATAACGTTCTATACGATATCTTGTTTTTTCAATGCCTAATAATTCTAAAATGCCTTCTACAATACCTTTCATATGATAGAAATCATATGGCATGGTTTGTAATTCACCTTGATAGGCATCACTTCCATATAAGCCAATAGCTAAATGGGTATGGGTAGAAGCTTTGGTATAAACTTCACTGACTTCAAAGAGCGCTAAACGTTTGGCTTTTCTTGCTACGTTATATTGCATCGTGGTTAATAGGGATGGTAAAAGAGACTTACGCACTTCAGCATGATCATCAGTCATCGGGTGAAGTAAGGTATAAGCGTCTTCTTCTTTAAAGATATGGAACATTTCATTTTCTTTTTTAGACACTAAGGTGTAAGTTAAAATTTCATCTAAACCGCGATCTAATAAGAAGTAACGAATTTTTCTCTTCTTCATTTGGTTTTCTTTTAAACCACCTAAAGAAGTTTGTAAAGTTGGAAGTTCACTCTTTACGTGTTCAAAACCTAAAATACGAATGACTTCTTCAGATAAATCCGCGTTTCCCGTAATATCGATACGATGAGAAGGAACAATGGCTTTTAAATCTTTATATTTAGGATTTTTATCAACCTCCTCAATCTCCTTAAGATTTTTAATATAATCATCAATTTCAACTTTAATACCTACTCGCGATAAAACGTCGATAATCTCTTCTTCTTTAAAATCGGTCCCTAAACGATGGTTAATTAAATAAGCACTGGTATAAATAATCGTAGGTTCATGATTTAGCGTATCATACGTAGCGGTCTCTTCTTCACTCGTACATCCGCATAAAGAAATGACCATGTTAGCGGCATACGCTAAAACATCATCGGCTTGATGTGGGTTAATACCTTTAATAAAACGAGCACTGGATTCACTTCCTAAATTTAAACGAATGGAAGTACGACGGACTTGTGCACTCGAGAAATTAGCGGCTTCAATCGCTACATTTTTGGTATTTTCGGTCACAGCGCAACTTAACGAACCCATAACACCGGCTAAACACATCGGTTTACCATTTGAGGTAACCACTAAATCGCCTTTTAAGACATCATACGTTTTTTCATCTAATGCCACAAATGGTCCTTCATAGTCATCACGAACGATGAGTTCTTGTTTTTCTAATAAATCAAGGTCATACATATGTAAAGGTTGTCCAGTCATTAACATAATGTAGTTTCCAATATCGACAAGATTATTAATGGAACGAACACCTTCCGCCATTAAGGCTTCTTTTAAATAACGTGGGGATTCTTTCACTTGAATACCACGAATGACTTTAATCGAGAATTGTGGGCATTTATCGGTAGTGGAACCTACTTTAAATGCGGTGGGTTGAAGATTCGTATGATATTCAGGTTTCGGTAAAGTTAAAGTGCGGTCAAATAAGCACGCAACTTCTTTAGCAACATTCATCATGGCGTTACAGTCACTACGATTGGCTAAGAGTTTTAAATCAAAGACGACATCATCTAAACCTAAATAACCTAAAACATCTTCTTCTCCAACAGGAGCATCATCTGGTAATTCTTCAATACCTGCCAATTGATAATCGGTAAGGTATTTTTTATCAACACCGAGTTCACTTAAAGAACAGCACATACCGCGACTTTCTACGCCACGAATATTGCCGACTTGAATGGTAACTTCGGGTAATTTAGCGCCTACTCTAGCGACGATAACTTTTAAACCTTTTCTTGCGTTTGGCGCACCACAAACGATTTGTTCTACACCATATTTCATTCCTAAATCCACTTTTAAAACGTGTAAGTGATCGGAATCAGGATGGTTTTTACAGTCAATAATTTGACCAATCACTAAGTTGGTACCTCTAGCAAGATAGCTATATTCCTCTACTTCAATACCAGCAAAGGTTAATTTATTTGCAATTTCTTCTGGGGTAATATTCTCTAAATCAACATATTCTTTTAACCATTTTAAACTGACTTTCATCGTACTTTACCTCCCTAGTCTTTCTTGAATTGATGTAAGAAACGCACATCATCTTGATAGAAACGGCGAATATCATCAATGCCATAACGTAACATGGCTACTCTTTCAATACCAATACCAAAGGCAAAGCCTTGATAGACATCAGGATCATAACCAGACATTTTTAAAACGTTAGGGTGAACCATGCCACCACCTAAGATTTCAATCCAGCCCGAACCTTTACAGACGGAGCAACCTTTTCCGCCACATTCATAGCAAGAAATATCCACTTCTACCGAAGGCTCGGTAAATGGGAAGTAAGAGGAACGTAAACGAATTTCTCTTTTTTCGCCATACATTTTCTTTAAAAATAATTCAAGGGTCGCTTTTAAATGACCTAAGTTAATATCTTTATCGACCACTAACCCTTCAACTTGGGCAAATTGATGAGAGTGGGTAGCGTCATCATCATCACGACGA
>DLKT01000037.1:7351-15125 GCA_002477825.1 Caryophanales bacterium UBA7581
TCCATGACTCTTGCTTGTACTGGTGAAGTATGGGTTCTCATTAATGTATTTTCATCGATGTAGAAAGAATCTTGCATGTCGCGAGCGGGGTGATCATGAGGAATATTCATTAATTCAAAGTTATAATGATCACTTTCCACTTCCGGTCCTTCAACGATTTCATAGCCCATAGAAGCAAAGATATCGATAATTTCATCTTGGATTTTATAGAAAGGATTTTTGGCTCCTTTTTTCATTTCTTTTCCTGGTAAAGAAATATCGATGGTTTCTTCTTCTAATTGCTTTTCAATTTTTCTTTCTTCTAACGCTTTTCTCTTTTCTTCTAAGCGTTCTGCAATTTCATTTTTTGCATCATTAATATGTTTTCCAAAAGCCGCTTTTGCTTCTCCTGATAATTCCTTCATGCGACTCATTAACGCCATTAAAGGAGATTTTTTAGATAAGTAAGCATTACGAATTGTGCCTAAGGTTTCTAAATCGTCGCAGGCTTCAATTTCTTCAACTGCTTTTTCATGTAGTTCTTTAATTTGGTCTTCCATTATCAAGTTTCCTCCTATCAAAATAAAAAAAGTCGATCCAACCAAGGAACGACTTATGCCGTGGTGCCATCCTTATTCATCATCATGGTTATGAAGATGCACTTAATTGGTGATAACGCAACCAGCGGACATTTCGTCTATACTCCAAGGTGAATTCACAAGCATTTCTATAGAACAGTTTCACTCTCTTGTTCCTCCCTAAATAGAAAGAGACTTGTTACTACTTCTTTTCATCGTACGCCCAAATTATAGCATAGCTATAAATGTTTATCCATCCTTTTTTTATAAAAGATAGAAAAGGCGTTATTCTCTTCTTTGGTTTCTCTATTCTTCTTTTCAAAAAGAAATAAAATAAAATTTTTGTTTTTTCTATGTGTGTACTATTTATACTCATAAATTTTATTATTTTCTTATATTTTGTCGATAAATAAAGGAAATATATACCACAAATAAAAACTTACATTGCGCATTTTATTCTCATTTTACTTCCTTTACAATAGTGGTGTAAGGAAGTGATACCCATGAGAAGAACATTTGAACGCGATTTAGCAAGTTTGGGCTATTTAGTTTTTGAACCTAAAAATAAAGAAAAGAATTTAACTATGACTTTAGCTTTATTCAATCATAGTCTTTTAAGCCTCGGCTTTTATTTAGACTTTTCTTCGAATCAAATCGTAAAAAATGCTTCTATGAAAGAAATAAAAATGTTTTATTCACATGCATTTTGCTTATTAAAAAAGACTAAAAATGATTACAATAAATTCATTGAATCTTACAGCGATTTTCCTTCCTTAAAAAATCATTCAAATGACAAAGTGTACTTAGATAAACTTTGTTCTTTTATCGATGAAAATGAAGAGGACTATGAAGCAAAAATAAATGATTTATATAAAGTAATGTTTGGAACAAGAGATTCTTCCATTTTCCCTCATGCAATTCACATCGTCAAGGAAAAAGAAGGTATTCGAATTTTAAGTGATTTTTACACTTCTCTTTTTGAAAAGGAAGAAATCGTTTCTCCTATTCATCAAGAAAGAATCACTTTGTTTATGCAAACATACCCTAATAAAATAAAACCGCAAAATTTTGCAAGGCGCATCAATTTAATGCTTTACACAAAAATCCTTTTTAAAAGTGGAAAGAGTTACTCTGCCCTTTTAAAATCTTTTCCTATTGAGATTTTTAAAACAATCACCGATGTCTTACATTTTTATGCTGAATATTCGAATCATCACTATTTAATCACGCATACTTTTTTCCATAGTTTGACTCGTCAAGCTAGAAAAGTCTTTTTAGCAATTTTAGAACGGCTTGTAAAACAAAATGAAAATGTGATAGATGAATTTAATCGCTATAAAGCACAGTGGAAAAAAGCGTTTAAAAAACTTCATGTGGGAGATTACGCTCATCTCTTCCCTCATGTTTTTAAGTGTGCTCAAGATTTAAGAAATGACACCTATGAAACTACGTATAAAAAGATTGAAACCGCAATTGCTTCAAAAGACAAAGCCGTTTTTAGCATTCTTAAAAAGAACCCTACTATTTTTAGAAAAAAACTTGATGATCTATTGAGAAATAGTGGCTTTTCTTATGAAGAAATTTTAGAGGAGTTTTCTCAAGTGATCCCCTATTTTTCTTCTTTAGAACTCATTCGTTTATGGGAGTATTATCAAAATCGTAATGCTCTGCTTCCCCATGAGCGATTTGTCACTTATTCTAAACACGGACAATACTACTTCTTTTCACAAATCGAAACAAGAAATCCTTATGAAAATAATGTGATTTCTTCCATACTTGCTTTAATTGAAGATGGGTTAAAAATGCATTACGCTAAGCGCGATATTTTTCATAATGTTTATTTAGATGAAGTTACGAAACAATATGCCCTTCCTCTTTATGAACTAAATGCACCACTTACAAAAAAACATCCATCATTTGGTACAGCTTTTTCTTTTCAAGTAACCGCACCAATTATTCGCTTATTTACTCGTTCCATTGATGCAAAAAAAATAAGAATGGTTCTTGATATTCATATTTACGATGAGAATTTTCGTAGTCTTGATGATTTAATGCATGATAAAAGAATGAAACAAAAAATTCATTTCTTTTGTCCAAATAGCGATAAACTTCTTTATGATCGTACCACTTTCATCGACATAAATTTTGCGTGGTTAAAGAGAATATGTCGTTATGTTAGTCTTATGGTTCATCCTAAATCTTGTAGTTGTCAATTTGATGAAATTAGCGAATGCTATGCTGGATTTTCTTTTCAAAATGAGATTGCAAGTGAGGATAATGATTATATTCCAAATGATGCAGTAATTTATTATCCTCTCGTTTCTAAAGTGACATATACCAATGCTTTTGTTATCGACACAAAAGAACAAAAAGTTATTTGGTGTGATTTAGCAAGTGGACTTCCAAATTCTGAAGAATATGAAGATGAGGTTTTGGCATATATTGCAACAAAACGTCATATGACACTTTTCGATTTAATAAATATGCACCAAGAACATATGCACTTTGTTTTAAATAAAAATGAGGCGCAATATGTAATTGATGACTCTGATCAATCTTTGATTCAACCCATGAACACAGTGAGTGTTATGGAGTGGATATATTGACGTCCTACCTATGAAGAAAGTAAGTTTCATAGGCTAGGGAATTGCAATAGGTCCTTGGACTTATTGAACTGGGCGGCTTGTTATGTTTATTTTGAACATTTTAAAGCTCTGTTCACCAATTGAGTGAATGGATGAATGATATTAAAAGGAGCATAACGCTTTCTGCCCGAAACAAAAATGAGGCTTAGAATTATCTGTTTTCACTTTAATTTTTTAAGAGAGAGGTTAATTCGCTTTCCTCATTTTTTTATTTTATTCCGATTTATATATTTTAAAGGCATTAAGATGTTCATACTTCATGTTTCTTTCTAATGATTTAGGAGAAATCACCATGGCATTTTTTCCAAAAGCAAGGAAATAAAACATTAAGTGCTCAAAGCCACAAGAAAAATAATAGATATCCCCTTCTATTTTTCTTACGGGTGGACGATGTAAATATCTTCTTTCATACATCTTTTTACCAATTTTGGTTAATTTAATTTCGGCATAACAGGGTTCTTGATAAGGAAACTGAATGCCGTTAAAAATGATGTCATCTAATAATTCTGTTTCTTCTTTTAAAAGTCTAAATGGTTTATTTAAAAGGATGACTTTTTTTATTTTAGAAATATGAACGGAGTAATTGATTTTACTCGTTTTTCCTAATAAATAAAGATAGAGTTCTTCTTTCGAAGTACCTAATTGATAAGGGGCAAGTTCAATGGTTTCTTTTTCTAAGAAAAGACGTACCATTTTTTGTTCTTCAATGGCTTTTTGAATGAGGGTGACATTCTCTTTAAAAATGACTTCTTCTCTTTTATATTGTGGGAGTTTTAAATATTCAATAACTAAATTACGGAAGAATTGGGAGGTAGTTTGATATTTAAAGCTCGTCATAATGGATTCAAAAATATAATCGTTTTCCGTAGTTAAAACAAAAGTAATGCTATAGACATAGCTTGCCTCTTTTTCCATATTTTCTTTTCCTTGAAATAGCATAGCGAATTCGTTAGCGAGTCTTGTATCAATATGTAGTTCTTGCATAATGGAACTCGCCAAATCGCTCATATGCTTTACTCTTTCCATATAGTTATCATAGAAGTTGATAAAAAGTAAGTTCATAAATTTATTCTTATTAATGGTGCCATCTTTTTTAACGATAGAAAAGAGTTTCATATCGGATAATAATGTATTGTAGCAACGTTCATCTAAATTTACTTTTATTTTTAACATGGTTTTTCCTCCCGTGTATTATTTATACTCAAACTTTTAAATATTTTTGGCAATAACTGCCATTTTTTCGATTTAATTATACCACAAAAAGAAATTGTATTTGCACATTTTTTTATTCATTTTTTCATTTTACAATAGAGTTGTAAGTTAGGAAGTGATGAAAAAATGGAAAAAGCACTTGAAAAAAAATTGTTAACTTTAGGTTATTTAGTTATCGATAAAAAAATGGAAGGCACGACCACAAATGAAGATATTAGTGTTCTTTTAAAAAGCTTTGCTGATCTTGATTTTATTTTAGATTATTCTTCTATTGAATTATTAAAGAATACACATTTGAGCGAAGTCCAAGCATTCTATTTTCACGCTTTTGATTTATTAAAAGAAAGTAAAGGCGCTAGTGTAAAACATATCTATTTTTATCGTAACTTTCCTAACATGGAAAACATCAGTGATGATGAGTATATCTTACGCGCCATGTTACACTACATGACAGCGACCGAAGAGGAATATGGTTACATGGCGCAAGATATAAAAACATTAAAGAAGACAAAAGAAAAGATAACGGCTCATCCTATCACTTTAAAAGTTATTGAGGAAAAAGATGGCGTTTCTTTATTAGGAAAATACTTCACTGCTCTTTTAGAAGGAAATCATACAATTTCTCATCAAGATGGAGACATAATGAAAGTATTTTTAAAAGAATATCCGGAGTTCGTTACACCAACGACTTTTGCTTTTAAAGAAAACTTAGTGCTTTATGCACTAATGATTTTAGAAGACAAAAAGAAAGTCTCTGCTCTTTTTGATTATCTTTCTATCGATCATTTTAAAGAAATAACCGATGTATTACGCCTTTACGCTGCGATTTCTGGGTATTGTTCTTTATTAGGCGTTATTACTTTTAAAAGTCTTGACCGTAAAGCTAGAAAAATCTTTTTATCCTATTTAAATGCTTTAGTGCAATATAAAAAAGATGCCATGGATGATTTTGCTCTTCATGAAGACTTATGGAAAAAAGCGTTTCGTATGCTTCATGTTGGCGAATTTAAAGGAAAATATCCTTTCATCTATGACTGTGCTTATCGCTTAAGAACGAATCAATATGGTACGTTCTTTTCGAAAGTAAATGTAGGTATTCAATCTGGAGATAAAGAAGTCTTTACATTGCTAAAAAGAAAACCAGGTTATTTTGCTAGAATGCTTGATTCTTTACTTCGTAATTCTTCTTTTAGTGTTGAAGAAATCTTATCACAATTTTCACTTGTGATGTCTTCAATTGCCACTCCTGTAATCATTCAATTATGGGAGTATTATCAAAATCGTAATCAGTTATTGGAACAACGTTTTATTTCTTATCGAAGTGTCAGTAACTTTGTTTCTATTCAAATCCCAGAAAAGCGTTGTTTCCATGACGAATCAACATTAAATAAGATTGTTGGTTGTTTAGAAAATAGTTTAAAAGAACGTTTTTCTACTCTTCCTCCATATCAAAATGTTTATCTGGATCCCGTTATGAAGAACTATATGGTTCCTTTAAATAATAAGAACCAATCTCAAGGTTTAAAAACGTTAACTTTTGGCTCTAAAATTGCTTTAGACGCTGAAGATAATACAGTCTTACGGTTCTTCACTTATTGGAAAAATATCGCTGGTCAACGCGTAGATATTGATTTATCCGCAGAGATCTACGATGAAGATTTCCAATATGTTGCTTCTTTAGCGTGGCATGATATGGGCGCTGGTAGAGAATTTAAATCTTACCATTCTGGTGATATCACTTCCGCTCCTAAAGGCGCAAGTGAATTTATCGATATCAACTTAGAAAAAGCGAAAGAACATTGTCGTTATATTATCGTATGTAATACGGTGTTTACCGATCAAAACTTTAACGAAATTCCTGAATGTTTCTCTGGCGTTATGTTTAGAAAGCATCATGGAAAACGTGGACCTATATTTGATCTTAAATCCGTTCATACGAAATTCGATTTAACCGCGAATTCTTCACTTACGATGGCTTTTATCATTGACTTAAAAAACATGGAGATGATCTGGTGTGATGTATGTCAAGATGATAATTGTATTGCTGGGTACGCTACGCTAGGACCACTTTTAAAACGAGCGGTTGGTAAACGTATGTCTATCTATGACTTAATGCTTTTACACCAAAATCATGTAACCTTTGTTGATGATAAGAAAAAAGCAGATGTCATCATTGACGACTCACCCGATTCTATGATTCATCCAACTCGTGTTGATGAAATCATGGAATGGGTGATATAAACTTATCGGGGTGGCTTTCTTTATATAACTTACTTCTATAATTAAAAAAGGGAAAATTCATGTTATATACTATCCACCTCACTTTTAAAAAAAGAAAGAACCTAAACAAAATAGTGCTTAGGTTCAATCATCTTGTGGCCATGTTACATTTACTTCTAAACGCATACCGCACTTCTAGTGCCGGTATAAAGTCCTAGTAACACTAGTTACTAGTGAAAGAGATGTAAAACTATCCACAATGAAAAGAGGGCTATGAATTACTTTGCCTTACACTCTTGTAATTCGTAGTCCTCTTTTTTGTTTTTTTACAAAAGACATCTGGTTTAAAAGATGTAATTCGCTATCCTCATTTTTTTGTATTTTTATTGTTTAAGAATGAGACTTAAGTAATTTTTATGGATAAAATAATCACAAAGTTTAACTTATCCTTTATAGTCCCACACAACTGGACGATTATCAGGATTCCAATTAGAATTCCAACCACTTGTTTGCCATTTTACTTCGCAATAAATGGTTAAAGAATCACAATCGCTAAACGCATAAGCACCTATCTGCCTTACACTACTTGGAATAATGATACTAGTTAAAGACGTACAAGCTTTGAATGCATACTCTTCTATACTTGTTACACTACTTGGAATAACTATACTGGTTAAAGACGTACAAGTTTCAAATGCATAACTTCCTATACTTGTTACTCCATTTTGAATTTCTGCATTAGTCAAGTTAGTACAACCGCTAAACGCATAAGCATCTATCCGCCTTACACTACTTGGAATAATAATACTGGTTAAAGATCTACATTCATAGAATGCATATTTTCCTATACTTGTTAAACTATTTGGAATTACGATACTTGTTAAAGAGTTACAACCAAAAAATGTATGATTTTCTATACTCGTAACACTACTTGGAATAACTATGCTTGTTAAAGATCTACAATAATAAAATGCCCAACCTCCTATACTTGTTACGCCATTTTGGATTTCTACATTTGTTAAATTAGTGCAGCCATAAAAAGCACCAGATCTTATACTTGTTACACTACTTGGAATAACTATTCTGGTTAAAGACGTACAATATTCAAATGTAGAACGACCTATACTTGTTACACTGTTT
>DLKT01000015.1:0-1488 GCA_002477825.1 Caryophanales bacterium UBA7581
TGACATATTACCGGAATGCTTATTTTTGTTCACCTAAAGACACAATAAATTCAATTGAAGTAATATACAATGTCTTTTTATTTGTGACTGATAATTTTAAATTCTTTGTCCTTGTAAAATCAATCGTAATGGTAGAGGTTAATCCGCTTTCAACTATATCTTTCGTACTTTCATTCATATTGGAGCATGTCACTAAAGTTGTTTGATTATCATCCGCTTCTTCAGTCCAATCCGTGGATTCACTATTACCCACACGAAGTTTACAAGCATTATCACTTACATATCCTGTAATTCTAATGCGATTTACTTCTGCGCTTAAAGATAATGACACACTACCATTCACACTAGTTGTTCCAACTTTTAATAAATCATTAGCGTACCAAGCTGTATCACTTCTTCCGCCATTACCGCCACCATAAATAGCTTCCATAGCATCGATAGAAGTAATGATATCTTCTTCTCCTTCTAATTGAAGCGTAGTTTTTAATTCGTCGGTAGAACTAATTGCTTTTGCTGTTTTTCTTCCTGCTAAATCATAGGAGATATTATATTTTGCTAACACTTGTTCCGATGAAGATGTTTCTTCTTCTATTACATTAATTGAACATTTTGCAGAAATATTTTCGTTATAAGAAACTTGAATACTTGCTGTTCCCTTTTTTAAAGCATGGACGATTACTTCATTACTCGTTGAAGTAATAGAAATCACATCATTTCCTGTTAAAATTTTCCAAGATGGAATATCGGTGGTGTCCGTTGGTGTAACTTGTGCCACAAGACGGCCATCCGCTTTTCCTACAACCAAATTTAAAGTATCAGTAGAAAGCTTAACTTTTTCCGCTGGTTTTAAAGGATTTAATTCTTTATCTTTTAATTGAACAGTAATGCTAACATCTTGAGCAGGCATGGTAAATGAATATTCATTGTTTCCTGTTGTGGTTAACACTTGTTCATTTGCTTTTACTTGTTCTATTTCTTTAGTTTCATTGGTTAATTCAACAATAAAAGTCACAGTTTCATTCTCTAAATAGTTTTCTTTTAATCCTGTTAATGTATAATCTGAACTATTTTCAAATGAGACAACATAAGATTGAACATTTGGATCATAAACTTCTATTTCAACATCACAAGATAAATCATGGTTTTCTACACTTGTTGCGGTAACGGTTGCCGTCCCTACTTGATTCGCGGTAATCGTAGAATCCACTAATGAAATCACATCATTTTTCTCACAGGACCATGTTACATTGCGGTTTGTTGTATTTTTCGGTGTAAATCTAAGCGTAACAATGTCATTTAAATCCCTTACACTATGTATAATCATTTTTACAGGGCTCGTTGCTACACTCATTTCAGTGGGTTGGATGTTGGTTTCATGATTACATCCACCTAAAACAAACGCCAATATTGGAAGAAAAAGGGATAACTTCTTTACTGCTTTCATGTTGATTCTCCTTTAGTTATTTGTTGATCGACTAGCTAACACGG
>DLKT01000015.1:1531-18504 GCA_002477825.1 Caryophanales bacterium UBA7581
GACTAGCTAACACGGCTTTAGAAACATCTTCCCAAGAAACGATAGCACGCATTTTAGAAGCAATGGAAACAGCTTTTAAATTTTGTGCTTTTCCTTCTTCTGCTACTTCTTTGGCTTTTTTCACTTTCGCTGGGTCAACTTCTGTTGCCTCATAAATCCATAGCACTAATTCTGGACAATATAAGTAGGTATAAACTCTTTTTTTAGCATCTTCTTCCCAAGTGATGCCTCCTTCTTCAAGAAGAACTTCTAACCACGAAGTAAAGAAATGCCATTTTTGATTCGGTTCATGTAAAGTTTTATCGACGACCAATCCTTTTTGACGAGCATAGTCGATATAACCTCCACCATCTTGTTGATACTTTTCTATAAATTCATCAGAGAGTGGATAATGCTCTTTCTTTTGACTGAGGAAATCGGCCATTTCTTTCATGGTAATTGTTTCATCGGCTTGTGGAGAAACGTAAGCTTCTTGATTTCCTATCTCTTGCATATTTTGATTTGTTTTTTCCATAGAAAAACGACGGGTTGTCGCTAAGTTTAACACCAAAGAAATTGTTGATAGCATGATAATTCTTTTCATAGTCACCCTCCATGAACTTTGAATACTTTTATTATACATATAATAAAAACAAAAAAGAAGAAGGAAATATTTTTTTAGATTTATCGTAGAATTTATTTTTTTCTTTCCTTTCATTTTAAAATCGCTTTGCTTGATAACCCTTATAAAAAAGGAATATAATTTGACTATGAAAAGGAGAGTATTTATGAAGTATTTTGGCTTACCTTTAGGAATGTGGGTCCTCTTTAAAAAGTCTTTTCAAAAGCAACTCACTTCTGTATATCATATTGAGAAAAAAGAAACAAAAAAAATTACAAAAAATGCAAAAAAGAAATATAAAGAAATTATTCGAAAGATTCCAACTTTCGAAAAAAAAGATCGCTTTTTAATGAATGTTGTAAATGCCGCTATGTTGGGCGCTTTTGTTCTTTCTATGCCAGAAAGACCAGATGTTGAATCCTTAACTATCTATTATGAAAATTCCATGATGACGCCTTTAATGAAAAAGTTTTGTAAGAAAAGTGGAAAGAAAAAATTCACGGCTAAAGCTATTAAATCCATGCAGGAAACCGCTAAACTTAAAGCCGCCGATAGAAATCCTTATTCTTGGAATATGGAATATTTTCCCTATGAAGACGGAAGTGGCTATGAAGCCAGGTTCTTTAAATGCGGAATTTGCACGTTAATGAAAGAATTAGGACTATATGATTTAGTTCCGGCGATGTGTCATCTTGATTATTCAATGAGCGAAGCCGGTGGCGCTAGCGATTTCGTTAGAGAATATACTTTAGCTAGCGGTGGTCATTATTGTGACTGCGGTTATAAAAAGAAAAAATAATGATTATTAATACAGGCGCTAGAACCGATACCGTTCAATATTTTTCCTCTTGGTTACTCAATCGTTTTAAAGAAGGATTTGTCTATACGAGGAATCCTCTTTTTCCTCATAAAGTCATTCGCTATGAATTATCACCAGAAAAAGTAGATTTAGTGCTCTTCTGCTCTAAAAATTATGCACCAATCCTTCCATCTTTACATGAAATTACAGACCATTATCGCACTTATTTTTATTACACCATCACCGCTTATGGAAAAGATATAGAACCTGGTGTTCCTTCTATAGATGAAAGCATTCAAACCTTGATTCAACTTTCTAAACAAGTAGGAAAAGAAAAGGTAAGTTGGCGATATGATCCAATTTTATTAACCAAAGATCATACAATAGAAACTCATATAAAAACTTTTGAATATATCATAAAACAAGTAGCACCATATATCGACCGTTGTATTTTCTCTTTTGTTGAAATGTATAAAAAGTTAGAAGAAAACATGCCAGAAATCATTTTAATGACGGAAAAAGATAAAAATCAAATTGCCGAAGCTCTTGGAAAAATTGCTAAAAAATACCATATTCACATTCAAACCTGTGGTACAAATGGGGATTATTCAAAATATGGTATTCATGCTTCAGGTTGTGCAACTTTAGAAATATTAGGAAAAGCGAATCACTGTCAGTTTAAATCCTTAAAACACAAAGGTTTACGTGAAGGTTGTCATTGTATTGAAAGCCGTGACATTGGTGCTTATGACACTTGCTTAAATGGTTGCAAATATTGTTACGCAAATAAAAGTCCTAAAAAAGCTTATGAAAACTATCCTCTTCATGACCCAACTTCTCCTCTACTTTTAGGTCATTTAGAACCAGATGATGAATTAATAGAAGGACAACAAAATCCTTTCCTATCTTTAGAGCCTTCTCAATTATCTTTATTTGATTTTCAAAAATAAAATGCCCAGAACTTGGGCATTTTTACTTTTTATCATTATTTTCCTTCAGGCAAAGCACCGACAATTTTATGATGCTCATATTCTTCTTCTAAATAAAGAACGTCTTCATCTGTTAATTCTAGATCTACTGCTTTAATACCGTCTAAGAAATGATGTACTTTTGTAGCACCTACAATACAAGAAGCAACACCTTTTTTAAATAACCACGCTAAAGCAACTTGGGCCATAGAAACATGATATTTTAAAGCAATTTCATTCACTCTTTCAATAATCACTAAATCATTTTCCATACAGGAATCATATTTTTTTCTTAATGTTTTATCGGTCTTACTTCTTAAAGAATCATTGGTCCATCCTAAATGAGAAAGGTGGCCTCCTGCTAAAGGAGAATAAGGAATTAAAGATACACCATATTGTTTACAAACAGGAATCATTTCTCTTTCATCCTCTCGATATAGCAAATTATAGTGATTCTGCATGGTTGAAAAGAGTTTCAAGCCTCTTTTTTCCGCTTCTACTTGCATGTTATGAAATTGATATCCATACATAGCTGAAGCACCAATCGCTCTCACTTTTCCTAAACGGATGAGTTCATTTAAAGCCTCCATGACTTCCGCTATCGGAGTATCATAATCAAAACGATGAATTTGATATAAATCAAGATAATCCGTTTGAAGTCGAGATAACGTGCCTTCAATTTCTCTAAAGATGGCTTCTTTCGATAACTTACCTTCGTTAAAATACACTTTAGAAGCAATCACGACTTTATCTCTAGGGATGCCTAATTCTTTCAAAGCATTTCCAATAAAGATTTCGCTCGTTCCATGCGAATAGCAATTTGCGGTATCAATAAAATTAATTCCATTTTCATACGCGACCTTTATCATATTCGTTGTTTCTTCTTGGGTAAGTGTCCATTCATGAAAATCACTTGAAGCTTCACCAAAAGACATTCCGCCTACACAAATTTTAGAAACAATAATCCCCGTATTTCCTAATTCAACATATTTCATATTTACCTCCATGGGTCACGGCCTTGCCGAGCCCCTCAAACATTTTAGGGAAATGTTTGCAATCTTTTGTTATACAGATAACGATAGTGATATCTTAGAAAACACGAAGATATGAGTAGCTAATAAATCTACGTTATTAACCAGAGTTATCTTCAAATATCGAATGAATTTAATTCAATTTCTCTATTTTTTTACTAACTCTTTTTGTGTGTTATTTTTGTCGTGGTTTTTTTCTATTTATTTCCACACTTTTTCCTTTCCTTATTATATTTTTAGTTTGCTTCATTTTCGTTTTCTTCTTTTATTCTAGAATAAACTTCCCAATAAAGAGAAGATAACTGTAAAACATAATAATCATCTTCATCAAATACTTGTAACATGATTTTCTTTAGATATTCTTGGGTTACCATCTTTCCTACCGTTAATAATTTCGCTATGGTTTCTAATGCTTGATCTAAACAAGTCTCATCGCTTAATTCATATAGTCGATATGGATTATATTCTTTTGTAACCTTTTTTAGTTCTAAAAAGAGTGGCATATATTCTTGATTTGCAAAAAGTTGGTGATCTATAACGCAAATGAGTTCATCGATTTTCTCTTTTTCACTCATAAAGAACGCATAATTTCTTTCTTCTGCTTTAAAATAAAATACATATCCTGTCGGTGTTTTTTGATAAAAATATAAATCTTTACAGATGGATTCTAAAGAAGCGTGAACATCCACAACATTTTTCTTTTTCATAAAGTATAAAATAGCTTCTTTGTCTTTCACTTCCATAGCCGCGGCTTGAATAAATTTTCCCGTCCATTTATTAGACGTTTCATAATAGATTGTGCCTTCAAAAAGGTTTCCATGTTCAATTTGATTTAAACCTTTATTCAAAACCTTTCTTTGTCCTTTCATATTGAGCGCATCATTATCTTTACCCATAAACAAGTTCATTAATAAACCAAATAAAACACCCCAAAGGGCACCACCTAAAATCCAAATTCCAAAGTTAAGCCAACTATATTTTTCGCTTGTTAAAAACGTGAGCAAGCCAAACAAAAATCCACCTAACATATAAAAGGGCCAAGAATTCGGCTTTTTAAGTTTTGGCTCTTCATTCATTTTAAGCGTATTAGCGAACATCAAAACAACAAAGCATCTACCTTCTGTATTATAATAATCGCGGCATGATAAAAGAATTTTCCAATTTTCTTTTTCATAAGTGATTGCAATACGATTTTCTAATAAATGATTGGTATTATCTTCTTTAGGATTCCCTAATTCATCGGATATCTGCTCTTTTAAATTTAAAGTAAGATGGGCAAGTTCTTGATTAGTGTAGTCTTCATGTTCTAATATCAATCGATAGCAAACAATATCTTTTTTATCAATCCACGCTTCGGCTTGAAATTGTAAATCGCCTTTGTTTATGGGAAAAATAATATACTCATATTCCCCACGTTTTTTCATCGTGGTAAACATTACTCCATTATTTTTTAAATAAGTAAGCAATTCTTTTTTTTCTTTATAATTTAGTAAATCAAATATTTTCATGTTAATTCTCCTTTTTTAATTCTAAGTAATCTTTAACTAGGTTTTCTATATCATGATAGGCACTTTCTTCACTATCATAACAAGAACAAAATGACATCTCATTAGAAGGAACCCACCAAGCATAGACATGTAAATAAAGACGTTCGTGCTCATCCGCATATTCTAATTGTTCAAATTGAATTGAATAACTATTCATTTCATTTTTATAGATATACACAATTTTTTCTTTAGAAGGAGAATAAAAGAAACGGCATAGTCCATCTAAATCAAGATCTTTAAAATACAAGTTTGCAATTTCTTCTTTGCTCAAATCAGGTAAATCAAAATATACATAATGGCGCCATTTATATTTGGCTAGTTTTAAGAATCCTTCACGGCTTCCTTCAATAAAATCATCATTTTTAATGTAGTAATAAGATTGTCTTAATATTAAAAATAAGTACTTTTTGTATCGATAAAGTTGAATATCTTCCATTGATTTTATCATCTTTTCGTCTTTATAAAGGATTCCATTTTCAAGAATAAAAGTGTGTGTTTGCTTCTTCCCTTTAAGAAATGTTTTATTGTTATAGGAAATACATAAATAATCGATGCCCAAAAATATTAAGAATAATAAAGGTAAAATAAAAATAAATAACAATTCATAAATAGAAAAAATTATAGTAGGAATCAAAGCAAGAAATGAGAGAATTAAGGACATTAAAAAGAATGGAAATAATTTGATTCTGTTATAAATAAATATAGCGCGTCCATCATTATACGCTACAAACTTGATTTTCATTTTACTCACCTTAACCTATTTACATTTTTATTGTACACTTTTTTATATGGAGAATAAATAAAAAAAGTAAGGCAAGTGGCGACGTATACACGCTTCTTAAGAGCAACATCACTAAAATCCAATTACCTTACTTTTACAAAACATTATATTTGGGATTGAAAAAACATTTTACTAATCGACCAAATACTCTACTGTCATATTCGTAAAATAAATCTCATTTTGTATATTGGTTGAACCAACTGTAAACTTAATTTTTTCTGTACGTAATTCAGCAAGATTTCCTTGATAGCTGATTGTTTTTTCGTTATAATTTTTAATTTCTAATCCTGTCATTATATTTCCAGTATCATCATCATTTTTTATAGAAATATCATACTTTGGTGCACCTTTATAAAAGATATCCCATCCTGTAAATGTTCGTTTGTAACTAACATAATAATGAACGGTAATCATCATATGACGATAATTTCTTCTATTCAATTCATCATAATCAAATCCAGTAGGTGTAATACTATATGAATAGTAATGAGTATCTTTTACAGTCACATCTCTTAAGCGAATTTTATCCGACACTTTGACCTGTTCTACAATACCACTATAACTAGCTTCTGCATCATGTTTCACGTCTAAATCTTCAATCGTACAAGAAGATAAAACACTCGTTAAAACGCCTAAGCAACTAACCAACATCCATTTTTTCATACTTTTCTTCCCCCATTTCTAAATAATATATTTTATTGCAAAAAAAAGAAGGCAGTGAGCACGTACGCTATTGCTAGCAATACACTTAAAAAAATTTACCGCCTTACAGTTAATTATTATAAAGCCTTTTCACATATAAAGCAACAAAAAGTTAAAAAAAGCCAAAATAAAAAGAGAGCACCCGCTAAGAATGCCCTCTTAAAAAATAGTTTTAATTTTCAAACGCTAATGGTGGTAAAGGTGGAGGAAGAGGTATAGAAGATTCAATGGATAATGTCGCCACACCATTTTCATCAATCGTAATCACATATTTACTCATCAAAATATTAAAGGTAACTACCGCTTTTTCATTGACTACAGTAACTTGATAATCTGTATACGTATTACCGCTATATGTAAAAGCATATTTTAATGATCCATCTGCATTTTCTTTCACTGTAAGTGAATATTCTACATTATCAATCGTCCAACTTCCTGCATAATCTTTTAAATTAAAGTCGCCTTTATTTAAGGTTAAAGTGTTTTCTCCACCCGTAATGGTTGCAACATCATTTTCAATGGTGACTGTGTATTTTGTACCACTATCAGTAAAGACCAATTGATTGCCTTGTGCACTTTCTAATGTTACTTTATTTCCGTTAAAGTACACTTCTTGTCCACCAATAGAAAGAATATTCGTACCATCGGTAAAGTAACCTTGATTGTTCACTAATACTTCTTGAACATAATATAGAGAATCGAAGAAATTAACTCTAATTCCATTCAAACGAACATAAACATTCATATTGGATGATTCAACTCTAAATATTAAGCAAACTTCTCCATTTGAATAACTATAATGGACGTTTTGACCAGAATATTCTTTTAAAACATTCTTACCATCAACAAGTGTTGTAATTTGAACGGTTTCATCATCACCAATAATGACATATTCTTTTCCTTGGTCACCTACATAAATATAAGTGCCTTCAATCTTCTTATAGTCTTCAACTTTAATATACAAATCTTCTTCAAGGGTGGTTAATTCATCACTTTGATAACCAATCTTAGAATATATCAAAGTACCTGAGCTTAAATACAACATGTGAGCAACTGTAGAGCTTTGATTCGTAAAGAACATATAAAATCCTAAGTTTAAATCGTAATCAAAAGTAACTGCATAACTTAAATCTTTAAAAGTAACATTGTATTTTTCATCTACTTTTAATGTAGCGGTTGCGCCACGGCAAGTCCAATCAGCAACGAAACCTTCTAAATAGCTTTCTGAAGCAAAAATAGAATATTTGTTAGCGGACATATCTTTTTCAAGAAGATAAACGCCCTCTAATGAGAAAACATAAAGTGCATAAGTTTCATCTTTGTAATTAAAACTAACGCGAACTGCGCGCATTTCGTCATCATATTCATAAGTTGCTGGGTAAGAAACATTATTATATGTAACTGTAAAGTCATCGTTTACCACTAAGGTTTCAAGTCTATTTAATAACAAACCTGCCGATTCACTAGTAATTAACTTTCCTGCCATCACGAAATTATCATCATAAACTTCACGTGTACAAACATAGACATCTTGATTATTTACATTTAAAGTTGCAACAGCGTTTTTATGAACAACAGATAAGTAAGCTTGTTGACCATCTAAGGTAAATTGAAGAGTGAATTTTCTATTTCTAGCTAAATAGGTAGGTGTAACTTCACTACCATCCACAGTGACTTTAAGAACTTCATTAAAGTCTTCGTCATATTCTGTGGAAACGCTGATCTCTTTATTTGCATATAACCAAGTACCTTTTAAGTCATCAGTGTTTAAACTAACCGCTTCAACGATTTCATTCTTTGATTCAATGGTAAAGCCACCAACAAATGGACGAAGTACAAGGTCATCACCCTCGGCCTTAAGATGAGTGACCCAGCCATAATCATCATCTTTTACTACTTCACTTTGATAGATGGTATCATTATATTTGAGTTTGTTTGCGCCTTCACCTTCAGAAATGGTAATTTGACCATCTTTTGTATACCAATTGCCTTTATAATATTCCGCACTTGGATATAGGTATTCCCAACCATAAGAGACATAATATAAAGCAATTGGATAATTTTCATCAGTAGAAGGAATCAAAGCAAAATCAAACATAAATTCAGTTAAATCATCTTGATCATAAACTAAAACTTGTAAAGAAGTTTCATATTCATTGGTTTTTTCATTTTTATATGTAGCAAATTGCGGATACCACACACTATTCATAGAAGAGAATTTACCGGTAGGAAGTTTTAAATCTGAACCAGAAATTGGAGTAATAAAATCGTCTGTAAAGATTACTGTTTGAACAAAGCCTGCTGTTTCTTCTGTAGTAGCCCATGTACCTACATAATCATTATCCCATAAATAGAGATTATCTTCCGTTTTCCATTCTTCTTTATCGTATTTCTCTAATTTTAAAGAAGCATAATCTTCTTTAGGAACTGAAACACGATATTGAACGGACGATTGCTCTTTATCTTCTAAATAAAGATAATCAATATCAAAGGAAGAAACATCAGTAATCGTCTCACTTACGTATTTTTCCTTTTTTATATCCGTAATTTCTAGATTTTGACGAGATTCATTTTTAGAATCATACAAAGAAGACGCATCAACAGAAAGGTCCAACTCATATTTTTCACCAATAAAATGACCATTCATCAACCCTAGTTGTTCTTCAGTAAAATCTTTCTTTGGATCGGTTCCTGAAGTTGAGGTGGAAGGAGGATTATTTCCTTTACAAGAAAATAAACACAAAACCGTTGCACCCATTAATGCAATAGACAAAGTTTTTTTCATATTATCATCCTTTCTTTTTAATGATAAAAAGAGGGCCTATATTATAGACTATTTTTCCCCCCTTAATATAAATGAAAGTATATTGAAATTTATGAAAAATGTCAATAAGACACCTTTTAAGAAAATTTTAAAATGTTCTAATTAAATATATTTAATTGTTTTTAGAATTTTTTATTTGCGAAATAATTTTTCCTTCTCCAACAATTTTATTTCCTTCTCTTATCGTAAAATGTGTATTTGGTAATAGTCCTTCATACATATCTAAATGATAAATCGTACGAATAATTCCTTCACCTACTTGATCAAATTCATGAATAGAAGCCGATTCAAAAGCAACGCCTAAGTAAGTTTTAGTTTGGTCTATCATTAAATGAGGCCAGTAAGTTCCATCATTTAAATGAGGAAAAGTCTCTCTTTTTTTGCTATCAAAAGAAAATTCAATCTGATAATAATTAACAAGGTTTTTTAGAAAAATAACCTTTTCATTTTGAATATTAATATCTTGATAATGGCGAAAATATTCAATGAATTCATCATCCAACTTTTCTAATTCTCCTTGATTATCCATAGAAATTCTTTTCAATCTTTTCTCATACAATTCTTCCAATTTTCTTCTAATTGTAGATTGATAAAACATGGAATATTGAATAACTTTTTTGTTTGGAATATCCATATGTTCTAAGGATGATAAAGCATTATTTTGACTATGCTTTTTCATATAGTTTTCTTCTTTTTTATAGGTAATATCAATTAATATTAAACGAATAACAACTAGTAAAATTATGGTAAGAGAAAAAACAAGCAAAAGTACAATTAAAAAATAATCAATATCATAAGCAAAGCTTAAACCAAAACAAATCATGCACACCAAAAGTTGAATATAAGAAAGAAAAAAGAATAATACTTCCCAAATAGAATATCGATGGAAATGCTGAGGTTTAAAATAAATCAACTTTAGCCATCCTTTTTTCTTTATTAATGCATGAGATTTATAATACATTGAATAGGAGCGATTCCCAATCAATATAATGCTCAATTGAAAAAAAATGAAAAGCATCACACTTGAAAGTAAAAAGGCAAGTTGGTTTTCCGTCATTTTTATCACCTATTTAATTATACAATACAATATGACTTTTTTGCATGATAAAGAAAAAGGGGCTGTTGAAAAACCTAGATAAAAACTAGGTAGGACAATAGTCCTTTTAAATTGAAAAAAAGAGAAAATTCACAAGAAATCTTCTCTTTTGATAAAATATCTTTGTTCAGGAGATATTTTATATGACTTATTTTACCACAGGTAAGATTTTTTTGATACCTTCCTTCGACTTAGAGGTGAAGGAAATGGAAAAAATCGATCGTTTTATGCTTTTTTTAGAGAATTCAAAAGTAGGAGAAGTGATTTCACGATACGTAAAAAATGACTCTCATAAAGGTGGAAGACCCAATTGTAATTACTATCGTTTGTTTGCTACGATCTTGTTTGGATTTGCATTTGATAAGTATACATTGAGAGAGATAGAGTCAGCATGTAAATTTGATTTACGTTATATCACAATTATGGAGCAAACACATGTTAACTTTTCTACAATATGTAAATTTATTAATAAAGTTATCGTGCCTAATGAAAAGGAAATTTTTGCATTAATTTGTACTCAAATAAAAAAAGAATTACAACTAGAATTTGAAGATGCTTTTATAGATGGAACAAAATTTGAAGCGAATGCAAATAAATATAAATTCGTATGGATGCCTTTAACTTTTCACGAAAGGATATCCATTAAAGCTTATGAAATTATATTTAAATACAATCTATTAGCTTCTCATAAGACGGAAAAGTATATAAGGAGTTCTATTATAGCTAAAGCATTGTCTAATCTTGAAAGCCAAAAAGAAAGTTTGAATTCAAAAGAATATTGTATGGTTTTCAAAACATTAAGTACAATGCTTGAAAAAGTATTGGAATATGAAGTAAAAGAAGAAATCTGTGGAGATAAAAGAAATTCATACTATAAAACAGACCATGATGCTACAGCGATGTGTTTAAAATCAGATTATTATTCTGGGCTAGGAACTAATATGCATGCAGCTTATAATGTACAATCTTTGGTTATCAGAGGTTTTATATTTTCTTATTATGTTTCCCAATCTAGGAATGATAGTAATGATTTTATACCTGTTTTAGATGCATTTTTTGCTAATTATGGGTGTTATCCTACACGAGTATGTGCAGATTCGGGATATGGGAATCTCATCAATTATGATTATTTAAAAAGAAATCATATAGAAAATTATGTCAAATATATTTCGTGGGAAGGAAATATTACAGGGAGAAATCCTGATTGCTATTATTTAAATGAAGACAATACAATTACTTGCTTAAATCAACAAATAGGATATGAAGTCACAATACCAAATCGACATCCTAAAAAAGCAAAAGCTGTTTTCTTTAGAGTCGATGGCTGTAGCAATTGTGGATTTTCTTTATTCTGCAAAAAGTATATGAAGAAAACAGATGAAGATTTTAAAGTATTTGAGGTAATAAAAGAATTACAGTTACATAAACAAGAAGTAACAAGAAACCTATTATCTGTAAAAGGAATAGAAATTAGGGTTAATCGAAGCATCCAGGTAGAAGGAATATTTGCCATAATAAAACAAGACTATGGAAGAACGAAATTTAAAAGAAGAGGTATAGAAAAAGTATCCACAGAAACAATGTTATATTTTTTAGGTCTTAATATAGCCAAGTTATTTAGATACTATGAAACAAATCAACTGAATAAATACTGGGTAGCACCAGAATCGCTTATGCCACAGGAATTCAAAAAGCCAAGTGCGAAGAAATTAACAAAAAGAGGAAAAAGAACAAACGAAAGAATATATGGGAAAAGGGAGTAGGTTTTTCAACAAGCTACGCTTGTTGATTTAACTTATTTTTAGACATTGAAAAAGGACTATTGTCCTACCTAGTTTTTATCTAGGTTTTTCAACAGCCCCCATTTTACTTTAATCACATAATTCTTCCACTAAACTATCACTAAAAGTATCACAAGAATTATCTTCATGCTTTTCTTTTTTATTAAGCTTTTTGAAATGGAAATCGCAACAGTCTCCACCATAGCCTAAAGTCTTTGTTCTTGAAAAAGCAATCTTTTTTAATCCACCATAACTAATATCATCGACATCACAGAATAATCGACAAAGTTCCGGGCATTCATTTTCTACACATGCTGTGTACCAAAGGCAACGATAGATGGTGACATCATAATAATCTTTTCCTTGGGTTTGGACGCTTTCTTGAAGATTGGTTTTACGCATATAGTTAAGAAAGATTTTACTATAAATAGAATAAAATCCTGGTACTTTCTCCATTTTCTTCATGGATGCATGTTTTTTAGCCGCTACAATTTCAATCATATACTTTCGCATATATTCATATGCTTTTTCTTGTAGTGTATTTTCATTCAAAAAAACCTTATATAAAGCTATACGTGGCAAGAGCGTTTGTGTCATGGTCTTCATTTGATTCTTTGATTTATCTTTTGTATTGTAAATCAATTCTTCTAATAGATTTTCTTGCTTCTCAAATATTTGTATTCCATTTTCTTTTCCAAATTCTTGAATTAAAAAATCTCTAATTTGCTTTTGTTGCTTTATTCTCATTTTATAACCCCCTAATGGATTAAAATAAAGTCTATGTGATATTCAAAATTTCCTTTACCACTTTGACTCCCATCCATTATATAACAAACAATTTTTTTTGGAAGAAAAATTTAATCATTTTTCAAATATGTCACAAAGTTAGAAAAATCTAAGTTAGTTGATTTTCTTATGATGACGATGACTTAACAATTTTTAGACTTTATTTTCTAAGTAAAAAAGCTATCGTCCAACCTATTTTTAAAGTTTTTCAATAGCCTATTTTAGTTTTAGAAAAATGGATTGAAATGACTTAATAAATAAAAAGCCAAAGAATCATGCCAAGAATAAACGATAATGCGTTAGCGACTATTGTATATATAATAATGAGCTCTCTTGTTTCATCTTTTCCACGCCTACAAAATATTTTAAATATCGTTGCTTCCACTACTACAATCATTAACTCAACTAAAGCATAAATCATTACATACCCAGGGAATTTACCACCATAATATGCGGTAAGATTCAAAGCAAGATTTAATCCTACTTGAGTAATAAAGTTAGTAATTCCAATAATCCATAGTGATTTCTTATTAAACTTAACCGCTACCGCTAATAACATTTCTATTGCTAAGGTAACGACAAGTCGAAGCAAGAATCCAAAGATTTCCTTTCCATACTGATACGATTTTTCTAATACAATCTTTTTCTCTAGAGATATCGGATCATCCTGATAGTTTTTCATATTATATTTAAAATAAGAATGAAAAGCATAGGTTTGTGTTGCTTCTGAAAGATAATAATTATCCGAAACCTTGTTATAAATAATCAAAATAAATTCCGAGGGCCACATATAGCCACTTTTAATAACTAAACGAGTTGTATCTTCATAAAAAGAAGAAATATCCGTTAATTTCCACTCTTCTGGTAAAGTTACTTTGCTATATATAAGCGTTAAATCATCTGCATTACCAAAATATGTTTTTCCATAATCTTCATCGCCAGGAATAAAGAAATTATGAGGGCCATTATTCTTTTTTGCTCCAAATGCAACAATATAATCCGATTTTTCAAGATTATAAATTTCTATAGTCATTTGTGGCTTCGGTCCAGCATCCGCATGCGCTACTGTAGGCGAAGATGTGATAAAAAATATAAACGTAAATAGAAATGCAAATAACGAAATGATGAATCTCTTCATTTAGTCGTCCCCCTTTTAAAATAAATGGTTATTTATGCATGAATTTTTATTCGTCTTCTACTTAAATATATTTTACCATTTATTTTATAGAATAGGAATTAATATTTTTTTACTTAGCAGAATCGAGCTTTTTATAACTAATAATAAAACATATAATTTCTGCAATCGCTGTGATTACCCATGAAAAAATATAGAGTAAATACAAAGATGGAATCGTATGAAAATGTGCAAATACGGTATAAATCCACGCTACCCGGAATACACAAGATCCCATAATCACAATGACTGTTGGTGCAAAACTTTTTCCAATACCACGTGATGCCGCAATCGTACAATCCATAAAGGCGCTAAAAGCATAGGAAAAACTCATAATTTGTGTTCTTTGTAGTCCTGCTTCAATAACTTCTTCTTCATTAGCAAACATCGATAAAAACTCTCTACCAAAAAGGAACAACGCACTACCAAGTATGGCCCCAATAATAAAAGAATAAGCAAGACCGATATAATAGCTTTTTAACACGCGTTTTTGTTTTCCGGCACCACGATTTTGTCCCATAAATGTTGAACAAGCCGTATAGAACGCTGACATGACATTATAAATGATCGTGTCTGCATTTGCGGCAGCGGAATTCCCTTCAACCATAACAGAATCAAATGAATTGACGGCATTCTGTATGAATAAATTTGCTATAGCAAAGATAGCGTTTTGAAGTCCCGCAGGAATACCCAGTCCCAGAATACGTTTTCCTTCTTCTTTATCTAATCCTTTTTTTAAATCACGAAAGCGGAAAGAACATTCACTATCTTTTCGTCCCATATAGATAAGGATAAGTGCTACAGAAACATACTGAGAAAGGATACTAGAAAGCGCGACACCATCCTCTGCCATTTTACAGACAATAACGAAAAATAAATTTAAAATCACATTCAAAATACCAGCAATTAAAAGATAGATTAATGGTCGTTTTGTATCTCCGTTTGCGCTTAATACACCATTACCAAAATTAAAAATTCCTAGTGCTGGCATACCTAAAGCATAAATACGGAAATAAAGCACTGCACCATCAATTAAATCATCTTTTGTTTCAAGCAGTTCAAGAATAAACTTTGCCGATAAAAGGCACAGTAACGCAATAATACAGCTAATGATTAAACATATAACAAAAGAAGTACGAATAGAGGAAGCAGTACTTTCTTTGTTCTTTGCTCCTAAGTGATGGGCTACCCGAACATTGACCGCACTTCCCATTCCAATTAGAAAACCCGTAAAAAGTGTGACAAGCGTTGTAGTTGAGCCAACCGCTCCTAAAGCTTCTGCACTTGAAAATTTACCAACAACGGCCACATCTGCCATATTAAAAAGCACTTGTAATAGTTGAGATAGCATCAGCGGAAAACTAAAAAGAAAAATATTTTTCCATAAAGAACCTTCCGTTATTTGAATATTACCATGGGTGTTTTCCGTATTAAGATTTTGATCTTCCATATTGATAAACCTCCGAAAACTCACTTATTGCATACTTTCAATCGATAAGTTTGAGCATTCTATAAACATATTTTTCTCGTTATTAACGAGAAAGTGCTGAGAGTTCACGCTTTTTTCACAAAAATTTTCTATCGTTTTAACTAACAAATTTCAGTATATTTTCTATACTTTAAAAAAAAATCATTATCTCCTACATATTGATACACCTAAACATTTATGGATGTCAACTATTAACTTCATTTTAGTAAGAAAAAAGTTTGATAAATTGTACCAAACTCTTTTTTCTTCTATTAATTTTTCTTATCAAAGTCTTACAGAGGCTTATTCTTTTATCTTTTTATATCTTAATCATTTATTTTTATTGTCGTTAAAAATGTAAAATAAAACGTCAATTAGCCAATTAATTTGCTCATCAACATGACAATAAGACCAACGACAGGTGCAAAGACAATTCCAATTATCATACCTTTTACACTGCCTTTAAAATGAAACCAAACCGCTGATTTTTCAAAAGGACTTACTTTAGCCATTTTATAAAATTTATCAAAAGGCGCTAGCAAAATGTCAATGACTAAGAAATCGTACCAATCGACCACTAACCATAAAAGATATGTCGTAATCATAGCGTTTAAGAATTTTGTAATGCCATTAATAAAATATAGAACGAGAGCAAATAAAATGGCATAAATTATCATTGCAATTAACTTACGAATCATATCACTCTTTTTTGTAGGTGGCGTTTCTTGTACAATACCTAAACTACGTAAAGGCTCTATAACCACGGGTGGATAATCGTTGGTAAAAATTTCTCTTTTTTTTGCACACATTATTTCTAGCATTAGCGTAAACAATGCACAAGCGACTATACATTCAATCATAAAAATCATAAGTTAACATTCTCCCATTCTTTTAAAATCTTTGTGCTAAAAAAATCATTTTTTAATTATAAATTGATTTTTAACATTAAATCCCCTTTCACTAATCTCTTAATCAACATTTCATAATTAATATATTGTATTTTCTGACCAGAATACATCTACAATCATCATATAATTCATATTTCAATTACTTTTGAAATTCAAATAGAACTAATTAAAATTAGCTATTCTGTGGTATTAAAATATTTGCCAACTTCTCATACATTTGCGGAATCCATCTCGTTACCGTATCATAAACAATTTCCATATTTACGACACCATAATCATGGACTATTCTATTTCGCATTCCTTTAATTGCCATCCAAGGAATTTCACAATATTTCATTTTAAATTCGTTAGAAAGGCGACTGTTATTTTCTGCAATTTGAATAATACGGAACATAATTGAGTCTACTAGTAGAATATTATTTTCTATTTCGTCTTTTGTTTTTCCTTTGGTGTGTTCAATTATAAACTCCAAATCAGATAAAATTTAAATCCTTATTTGCATAGAGG
>DLKT01000046.1:0-24479 GCA_002477825.1 Caryophanales bacterium UBA7581
AAAAAGCCAAAAATCAAATAAAGTTTATCTCTCCTGTGCAAATAAGGATTTAAAATTTTATTTAAACAAAAAGGATGAATCAATAATTGATTCATATCTTAATAAAAAGTAAATTATATTAAATTACATCTAATCTAATATCTTAAAAACCGAAAATTAAAAGAATTACTTATAGTAGGTTAAAGATGAATGGAGGAAAATTTATGGAAATGAAATTTGATTTAGTAAAGTTTATCGACAATGATTTTGAATTAGAAGTTAGAACGGATAAAGAAAATGATACAGTTTGGCTTTCTCAAGAAGAAATGGCTTTGTTATTTGATGTCGACAGAACAAGAATAGTAAGGCATATCAGCAACATTTATCAAGATAATGAATTAGATTATGATTCAACTTGTGCGGAAAGCGCACAGGTTCAACTTGAAGGCAAAAGAAAAATTAGACGTAAATTGAAAATTTATAATCTTGATATGATTATTTCCGTTGGCTATCGAGTAAAATCTCAAAGAGGTATACTATTTAGAAAATGGGCGAATAGAATACTAAAAGAATATTTACTTCAAGGTTATTCGATTAATCAAAAAAGATTATCAGCGCTAAACAAGACGATTGAAATACAGAACAGAATGCTTGCTTCGTCGTTAAATATTGATCAAGAAGCATTAGTAAGTGTAATTGAAGAGTATACAAATGCACTAGATTTGTTGGATGATTATGATCATCAATGTTTAAATAAACCCAAAGGAAACCAGACCATTTATGAGTTGACTTATCAAGATTGTAGGACATTAATTGATTCTATGAAATTCAAGGATACATCAACCCTATTTGGACTAGAAAAAGAAGATGGAAAACTGAATGGTATTTTAGCAGCAGTATATCAAAATGTATTTGGTCAAGAAGTCTATCCTTCTTTAGAAGAAAAAGCAGCGCATTTACTATATTTTCTGGTGAAGGACCATCCTTTTACCGATGGCTGTAAAAGAATCGCCGCTACGATATTCTTGGAATTCCTAAATCGAAATCATGCGTTAGTTAAGAATGGAAAAATAGTGATTGCGAATGATACTTTAGTCGCTATTACGATTTTGACTGCAGAATCAAAGCCAGAGGAAATGGATATTATAATTAAACTTATTATGAATCTTTTAATATAAAGAGTTTTGCAAAATTGAAAAGAAAGAGAATTCATGCTAAACTTTAAAAAACAAATAAAGGAGAATAAAAGAATGCATAAGGCAATTCAAAACAAAAAATTCATCATTTATGTCATATGTCTTTTTTTCTTTTTACTAGCGGGATTTTTTCAAATGATGGATGCGAAACTTCCAGAATTTTGGCACGCATTATTTGCCCTTTTTGCCCATGTCATTTTAATTTCTCTTGTTATTGCGTGGGGTGTATCTCTCCTTCATCGCATGGTACGGAAAGATTTACGCACCTATTTTTTTATAGTGGCGCTTCTTATTTTATTTTTTCTTGTTATAAGAATGATAAAATATGGACTTACAAGAGATGTAGAAACCTTAAGTCGATATTTATGGTATTCCTATTATGTATCTCAGTGCTTAATTCCACCCACACTTTTATTAGCTAGTTTAAGCATTGAAAATAAAAAAGGGAAATCTTTGAAAAAACTTTGGTATCTTATTTATTTACCAGCCTTTGTTTTACTGGCCCTCATTTATACGAATGACCTTCATCAATGGGTGTTTGCACTTTATTTTAATCAAGGAGAGTTTTCGTATTCTCATCGTTTTCTTTTTTATGTAGCGCTTGCATGGGAAATCATCATAACAATAATCAGTCTTATCATCATGATTTTGAAGTGTAGAGTGTCCGCATGTAAAAAGAAAACTTGGATACCGATTTGTACATTCTTTAGTTGTGCTTTTTTATCAACAATTTGTTTTATTACGAATATTTCTGCTTTTAAAATTCCAGAGCTTTTATGCTTTACTTGTATAGCAACGATAGAAAGTTGCATTGCGATTGGCTTAATTCCATCGAATGAAAATTATGTGGATTATTTTTATCATTTAGCGTGTTCTGCTATAATTACGGATGAAAAAATGAATATTATTTATGCCTCTCAATCGTCTTTGCTTGTAGAAAAAGAAGATTTAAAAAAGGCGACCATGGGTTCAATTATGATTGATGATTATACGCGGTTTTGTGGTGAAAAAATTCATGGAGGCTATGTTTTTAGAAGTGAAGATTTAACCAACATTATTGAAATGAATATGGCTTTACAAGAAACAAACGAACGCTTGATGGAAGAAAATGACCTAATTGAAGTTGAAAACGAAATGAAAGCTCAAAAAGCGCAAATTGATGAACAAAAAGAGCTTTATATAAAAGTGGAAGAAAGTACAAAAGAAGAACTTAAAAGACTCAGTCATTTATTATTGGAAATTGAAAAGAATCAGGGAGACTATGTAAAGAAAATGAAGTTTGCTTGTGTTTTAGGTGCCTATATTAAAAGACGGAGTAATTTCATTATACTTTCAAGAAATAATGAATTATTAGATGTAGAAGAATTAGCTCTTTCTATTAAAGAATCATTAAATTATGTTACCTTTATGGGAGTAGAGGGCTCTTTAGATTTTCATTTGAAAGGTAAAATGGATGGTAAGACACTCGGTCGACTTTATGACTTCTTTGAAATATGTGTAGCCCATGAATATGATTTACCATCAGCCATTATGGTGCATGTTTCAAGAAAAGAAGAAAAAGTCATGATTTTAATTGAAAGCGACGCAAACACCAAGAGTGTGGTAAAGCGAATAAAAGAGAAGTTTCCAGCGTGTTCAATCACAGAAAATGAAAAAGAAGCAACTTATTTTACGCTTATACTTTCGGAAGGAGGAGTTTTATGAAATTCATAGAAGCGCCTCTTTATGGCCAACAAATAACGATTATTTTATTTATTTTAGCCTTGGTTTTATCTATTATTGATCTATTTGTTGCGGCTAGAATATGTAAAAAGAAAGGTTTTACAATCATCACGATTTTTTTCTTTATTTTTTCTTTTATTTCTATTTTTCTTACCATGCGAGGAAGCTATCTTTATCGCGTAAATCGTTCCGTTTTTGAACCATCATTTACCATTATTCAATGGCCTTTCTTCCTCATTTTTTCCTTATCCATCGTTTTCTTTTTTATGACAATTGCCTTGCTTTTATACGCTTTTATAAAAGGAAATCAAAATCTTTCTTCAGTGTCAATTAAAGAAAGTGTGGATATGCTTCCTAAAGGAATTTGTTTTTATGAGAAGAGTGGTTTAGTTCGCTTAATCAATAGAGAAATGAACAATCTGAGTATTTTAATAATAGGTGAAGCTTTATTAAATGGAACGAGCTTTTGGAATCGTATTACCCAAGGAAAAATAGAGAAGGGGTTTCATTTGTTAAAAGACGGAGAAGAGCCAATCATTGGATGCTTAGATGGAAAGGTATTTTCCTTTAAAAGAAATACCCATCTTTTAAATGAAAAGGAAATTTATGAAATCGTCGCCACGGATATTACGGAAGAATATCGCTTAATGGAAGAATTAGAAAACAAACAAGAAAAATTAAAAGCGGTGAATGAAAGATTGATTTCCTATGGAAAAAATGTTTCTCAACTAGCTAGAGAAAAGGAAATCTTAATGGCTAAAATGCGCATTCATGATGATATGGGAAAACTGCTTTTAATAACAAAACAAAAATTAGCAAATAGCATAACAAAAGAAGATCAAAAAGAATTATTGTCTTTTTGGAGAATAGAAATTGAAGCATTAAAAAGTACTGGGACAGTAAAGAAGAAAAGTAATTTACAAGTGATTTTAGAAGCGGCACAGCTTGTCAATGTGACAATTGAGCTTAAAGGTGATTACCCCGCTAGCGAAACGTTGGCTGAAAGAATTCTTATTCAAGCGATGCATGAATGTTTAACCAATACAGTTGCACATGCAAAGGGAAAGAAAATGCGAGTTATTTTAGAAAATAGTACCGATGAATTTGTCATTAAAATTAGCAATGATGGTATAAAACCTAGAGGAGAAATTGTAGAAGGTGGCGGTTTATCAAGTTTACGTTCGCTTATTGAAAAAGAAAATGGTAAAATGATAGTGAAAAGTAAGCCACAATTTGAATTAGTTATCAAATTATGAAAAGGAGAAATGCAATGAAGGACGGAAAGTATTCAGTAATGATAGTAGAAGATCAACAAATGCCGAAAACCCTTTTTGCGCATTATATTGAAACTTCAGAGCATTTTTATCTTCAAATTGCTATTGAAAATGCCTCTATTGCCGATATTGTTTGCACACGTACACCCGTAGATTTAATTCTTATGGATGTCGTTACCGAAAATGGTGAGAGCGGACTTGTAGCGGCAGAAAAAATAAAGAAAAAATTTCCCAATATTAAAATTATTATCGTTACCTCTATGCCAGAATGTTCTTATATTAAAAGAGCAAAGAAAATTGGCGTTGAGGGATTTTGGTATAAAGAAACCAATGAGCAGCCCATTATTTCGATGATGGAGCAGGTAATGGAAGGGAAGACTGTTTACCCTACGAAACCTCAGTCGATCAAAGTCGGGTTAGCGTTAAGTACAGAATTTACGGAAAAAGAATTGGAAATTTTACGCCTCATATTAGGTGGATATAGTAATGTTGAAATTGCCAATCAACTCGGTGTTTCTCCGGGTGTTATCAAAAATCATGTTGCGGATATGTTATTAAAAACAGGCTTTCGTTCACGTACCCAATTAGCGGTAAGAACAAGAGAAACGGGACTTGTTATTTTAGATAAAACAGAGGATGAAATATAAACCAATAATAAAAAAATATTAAGGTAGTCACTTTCAAGTGGCTGCTCTTTTTTTATGCATATAAAAAAATATGCGCTAGGGGTGCCAAATGGCACTCCTAAAATAAGAACCTATGTTGATATATTTAAGGTGCAAGTGAATGAAAAACGACACTTAGGCAAAAGGAGCATCAAAAATGAAAAGAGCCATGCTTGCAATTAGAAATACGCTGATCTTAGAAGCAGTAATGAATTCGTTAAAAGGATCCGGTTTTTTTGTGGAAAAATCATCTTCTCAAGAGACGGATAAGATTTTAACGTTAATGAAGGCTTTGCTTGCGGATTTTCTTATCATGGATGTTGCAAGATGTGGCGATGGCACATTTAATCAACGAATGGAAACGGCTCTAGCGGCAAAAGAGCAAAATCCAAACGTAAAAATTGCACTTCTTTGCGATAATATTTCAGACGAAGAAAATGCCTATAAAATCAAACATGCTAAAGAGGAGGGAAGGATTGATGCTTTCTTTTATGAATCCGTTCCATCGGATTACTTAGTAGATGTAATTGATTCACTGTAATGCAATTTTTTAGATAATTTAAAAAAGGAGAAAAAGAATTAATGAAAAAGAAATTATTCATTTCACTTTTTATCTTTATTCCACTTTTCTTAATGATGACTGCTTGTGGAAATCACCCGAATATAAGCGGAAATCAATCAACAGTGGGAACAACAGATAAAAATACGGGTAGTTCAGAAGAAAAGCCCATTGAAACCGAAGTTGGTTTAACATATACACATACGAAAACAGATGTTGAGTGGGCAAGTGAAGAAATTAAAAAGACACAGCTAGAAGAAATGGAAATAGATGAAAAAACTTTCTTCAATATGTATGATAGTGCAACCATTGAAGTTAAGTTTTTAGAGGAAAGTAAGGCCGTTATCATCTTCAATATGGGGGGAGTGGCGATGTGGCTAATGTGTTTTATAAAAATGAAAAGCAAGTGATTTCATTTTATAGTTCATTAGAAGACATGGAAGCCAATCAAGTAAAAAAAGACGGGGGATTTTTTGCTGGCCAGTTTAAATTATCGGATGATTATCAATCATTTTATTGGATAGCACACCAAGAAGGTATGCTAACCGTAACGCTTACTTGCACAATTAAATAAAAAGCTAACTAGGAGAAAAATAATGAAGAAAACGATAAAAACTATTTTTACAGCTACTTTATTAATGGTTTCGTTACTTTCAACAGCAACCGCTTGTGGAAAGAAAAAACCAACAAGTAGTAGCCCAACACAACCAACAACCGAACCTACGACGGTTACTTCAACAACTGTGACGCCAACGACCACGGCACCAAATCCAACGACCGCGGTTGTTCCAACAACGTCTACTCAACCAACGACAGAACATAAACATACCTTTGCTACTGAATGGAGTTCCAATGACACTGAACACTGGCATGCGGCAACTTGTGAACACAAAGATGAAAAAGATGCTTTAGCGCCTCATACCTTTGATGAAGGTGTTGTGACGACTGAACCAGGATATGGAGTAGAAGGCGTTAAAACGTTTACTTGTACTGTTTGTGAAAAGAAAAAGACGGAAAACGTTGCAGCACTTACACCTTTCTTTATGCCTATTAATGATGTGTTTGCAGTCTCAGGGAAGGTAGTCATTATAGGTGTCATTTATAGTGGAACTGTGAAAGTGGGAGATACTTTAACACTTTCAAACGTAAATAAAGATGTAACAATTGCGGGTATTGAAAAATATAAAAAGAGTTATGAAAGTGCATCGGAAGGGGAAGAAGCTAACTTATTAGTTGAAGGGGTAACTAGAGATCAAATCCAAAGAGGATATTCGTTATTTACACCATCAACGAAACAATATTTCAACCAAATTAAAGTAAATTTAACTGCTTTAACGAAAGCGGAAGGTGGAAGAAATGCACCTTTCTTCACCAAATATCGTCCACAAATCAAGCTTTATCCTTATGACAATAGTGGCACTACAGCATATGCAGGAGAAGTTACAGGTTGTATCATCCTACCAAGCGATTTAGAAAACTTTATGCCTGGAGAAACCCATGAAGTTACGATTATTCTTAAAACAAAATTTATTTTAGATAAAAATATGGAACTAGCGGTTGTTGAAGGCAGCAAAAAAGTTGCTTATGGCACCATTACAGCACTTGAACAACATGAGCATGATGAAAACTATGAGGAAATAGGAGTTTGTAATGTTTGTGGTTTTGATCAATATTTATCCTTTAACTATGATTCAAGTTCGGAAGAATATAGTTATGAAACTCATTTAGAAGTAAATGGGAGACATTTCTTTAAAATCACTCCAAAAAGTGATAATACCGAGACGGAATGGCAAGTTGAAATTGAGGGTACAACTGAAGAAAACTATGAAGTTATCATTTATGATTCAAATTATAAAAATATAAAAGATGATAATCATTTTATGTTAACAAATTCAACCTATTATATTGTAGTTATCGGCAAAAATAATGTAAATGATATTACGATTAAAGTTGTTGATACTTGGCTTTAATACCTACGCGATATAAAAAATAATAAAGGAATATTCAAAGCCGTTATTACGACGGCTTTGATTTTTTAGGAGGGATAGCATGAAAAAAAGATATGTAATATTATCGACGTTAGCTATGTGTATGACGCTAGCGGGCTGTAATAGAAATAATGCCTTAAAAACTACAATCAACAATAGTGTTTTTACCGCGGAAGGCGATTTTGAAAAAGGCAGTCAACTTAAGATAGAATCTCTTCAAGAGGCAACGCAAGAACAAAGAAACTTGATAATGGAAAAGAATCTTTGCGTTGATTATAATTTGCTTGTTTATGATATTTCTGTGCAAAAGAATAATGAAAAGATTCAACCAAAAAGCAAAGTAAAAATTAGCTTAGATTTTCCTAATTATTCTCAAAATGGACATACGGTTTTCCATTTTAAAAGTGATACGGAAATGGAAGTATTACCCACGAAATACGCAAATAAAAAATTAAGTTTTGAAACAACAAGTTTTTCAGTATTTATTATTGGTGAGAATATACCAGAGGTTTATCATTATAACGTCACTTTTGATTTAGATGGTGGTAGTTTTGTTGAAGGCACTAATATACCAACATCATATAGTAATGAAAGCAACTTTCCTATTACTTTACCGATTCCAAATAAAGATGGATATAGCTTTAAAGGATGGCAAAATGCTTATGATGTCATCATGACTGAAATTACGGAAAAAATGCGGGGAGATCTTCTTTTAAAAGCAGAGTGGGAAGAAAAGTTAGAACTAATTTATACCATTAGTGAAGACGAAAAAAAAGTTACTTTTGGGAGTTATCCTCAAAACTTGGTAGATGATGAAAATTTAATAACTTCTTTAAATGCCTCAATTCACGATATACCAAAAAAAGATGATGGAGAAGAATGGACAAGTTTTGGCTTTTATAGTAAAAATATAAAAAGCGATTATGCTTGGTATCGAGATGTTGATTATGAAGGAAATCGATATCGCGCTGTGTGCTTTAATTCTTGGCGCTTACGCTTTACAGAATTAGAATCGGTTCCAAATAACTGGGAAGGTTCAACAGATGGTAATCAAATGGCTAATGGCGTGGAACTTGATAAAGTATATTGGTTTAAATTTGCTCCTCTTCAATGGCGGATTTTAACAAAAGATAATCAAAAGGCTTTATTAATGTGTGATAGTGCGATTGACGCTATGCAATATCAACATAATTCGACAGGGGGAACGCCTTGTGATTATGCAAAAAGTGATATCCGTGCGTGGCTAAATTCTACTTTTTACGATTTAGCTTTTAGTACAAAGCAAAAAGAAATTATTCCAACAACCTTAGTGGATAATAGTGAAAGTAGTGCAGATGCAAAAGAAGAAAAATATAAATGGAATACCGGTACGTTTGGCACAGCTTGTGAAAATACCGAAGACAAAGTATTTTTATTAAGTTCCTATGAGTTGACGAATACAGAATATGGTTTCATCGCGGATCCTACTTCCTATAGGACAAAAGATCCACAAAAACATATTTGGTGGTCTGAATATGGTAAATACATGGGTGGAGAAGTGATTAAAAGTGCACCTTACTATCCAAATTGTGATTGGTGGACTCGCTCGCCTAATTATTTGACAACGAAAAGTGGGAATAATATGAATGTTGTAATAGTTACAACAGATTCTGAACTAAAATATATAAAAGTATCACGTGTAGTTCAAGGCGTTGTCCCAGCAATTTGGATAAATTTATAAAAAACGAAAAAATATTAAATAGATATAACTTAAAAAAACACTTTGGCAAATTTAAAAGCGTCAAGGTGTTTTTAAAAATATAATAAATTTTCAAATGCTTTTTACATAGATTGCTCATGAGGCTTTATTGAAGGATAATCATAATTAACCTGTGCGAAAAGCGCACATGTTGACGATATAAAATGAACTGTCGAGTATTACTAGGTAGTTAAGAATGAGAATATTGAATCTTTTTATTGTAATTTGAAATGACGAGTGCTATTATTTTCATATCTCAAAGGTGAGAAAAGCGAGGTATCATATCATGAAAAAAAATAAAACCTTTTTTGCGTCCTTGGCTTTACTACTTGGAATGTTAGTAACAGGATGCGGTCAAACACCTTCTAGTTCATCGACTGGAGGCACAGAAAATCCAACTACAGGAGGAACAACAAGTGCAGAACGACTTCCGATTTCTGCATCAGACGCTTTAAATCGTCTAAAGAGTCTTACAAAAATTGGCTTTAGTGGGACTTTAAATTCTAAATTTTCACGTGTGGATGACGACACCAAGAAAGGTGAGGAAAACTTATCGTCTAAAATGTATTTTTCAAGTGATGAGTTATATATTCTTGGCACTTATGAAAATGGCGTGAATGCAGTTAAATATCATTATTTTAAAAATGCGAAAGGTCAATTAATCACAAAATCAGTTAATGCGAAAAATGAAGTGACTGAAGAAGTGATGAGTTTAGAAGAAGATTCTCAAAAAACGCCATTGATGTTTGATGATGCAGTTAAAAACCCATTTATTCTTCTTAAAGAAGAAGATTTTGTTAGCTCGACCGCTAATAGTGTTACTTTCTCTTTAAAAAGAGAAGTTGGTTCAACAACGGTAGGAAGCTTTACTTATAGTTTAATTACCGGTTATAGTGTACCAGCCGACCATATGGTTATCACATTTAACGATGATGAAAGTATGAATAAAATTCAAATTACTGGAACACAATTTAGCAAAACGACAGGCCGATATGATTATAATTATATTTATAATTACGAAGCTGATTTCATGGGCAAAGAAAGCTTAAATGTCCCTTCTTATCCTTATGAAAGTACGGACGATATGAGCAAGTTAAGTAGAGCTTTAGACTTAATTAAGAATCATAATTATGAAATGAAATTATATAGTTCTTTTGTAAATGATGGATTAACTCCTAATCTTTCTGCTATTGTGACACCTAATGGTTTCATTGTTAAAGATGAAACGAAGGAAGGCGCTTTGCCTTATGGTATGATTAATGTTACATCCGATGATTCGGCAAGTATTTCTCGTGCCATTATTGAAGTAAGAACGGATGAAAGTACAGGTAAAGTTCAAGCCGTTGGAACAGAGAAAGAAATTGTTGATTCTTCCGTGGATGAATATTATCCAAAAGCAGATTATGACGTTAATCTTTTTGCTAAAACAGAAAAAGGATATGTTTTACAAGATGCATATCAAGAAGTTTCTACTTTAATTCCTGACGCTAACACGGTCGATATTACATATATGTTTGGCGTGAATGTTTTAACGTTTGATATTGCAGACGATTTTTCTAAAATCACTTATTCTTATATCTTTAAAGGAATCAATGGCTATGGAACAAGAACGGTTGAAATGACCAATTTAGGAACAGCTCAATTACCATTTGACATTGAAACTGATTATGTAAAATATGATAAAGCAACAACATGGGCAGAACTTGATCCAACGACCAAGAAAGAAGCTGATGAATACTTAGGTGGTGATTTAGATCAAATTTTACCATTTGTCACAACAGATGGCACAATTACAATGTATGCCTATTCTGATTATGTTGAAATCAGAGTAGAATGCAAAACCGATGAAGATGCGACTAACTTAATGAGTGATTATGGCTTTAGCTTAGTCTTTGGTGGTGGATTTACCCAAGATGAAAGTGATGAGGACTCTTATGTGAAAGATGGCAAATATCGTGTTGATTTAGAAATTGATATGTTTGTCAGCAATGAGCTCGTAATCACTTTAAGCTTAGAATAATCGTTAAAAATGAGGCACTCTTTCTTAGGGTGTCTTTTTTGTTGGCTGATTAAAAGATTATTGATTTTAAAAGATATGAAAAAATGAATAAGATAATCAAAAGTCTATGCTATTATATATAATAACAAAATGATGATTTAAAAAATCTTAAAATGGGAGAAAGGATGACTCTAGGATGACGGAAAAAGAAAAAATGTTGGCGGGTAAAATTTATGACCCAACGGATGAAACAATTTTAGAATTACGCATAAAAGCACACAAACTATCAACACAATACAATTCTTTATTTGAAAATGATGAAAAAAGACAAACCATTTTAAAAGACTTGATTCCAGAGCAAGGAGAAAATCTTTTTCTTCAAGGCCCTATTTATTTTGATTATGGCGTTTTTACGTCATTTGGAAAAAACTGCTATGCAAATTTTAATTTAACGGTATTAGACACATGTCCAGTACATATTGGAGATAATGTGTTTTTTGGTCCAAATTGTACAATAGCGACACCACTTCATCCTCTTCGTTATCAAGAAAGAAATATCAAATACAAAGAAAATGGAATGCCTTATGATGATGAATATGGAAAACCAATTACTATTCATTCCAATTGCTGGATAGCGAGTAATGTCGTTATTACGGGTGGAGTAACCATTGGTGAAGGGTGCGTCATTGGCGCTGGTAGTGTGGTTACCCATGATATTCCACCGCATTCACTTGCCGTAGGTAATCCTTGTAGAGTTATTCGTACTATTAGTGAAAAAGATTCTATAAAATATAAGACTGAGTTATTTTAAATAAGGAATTTATTTATGATTTTAGAAACAAAGCGATTAATCTTACGTTCTTGGGAAGAAAATGATGCAGAAAGCCTCTATTTTTATGCTAAAGATGATCGCGTGGGTCCAATTTGTGGTTGGACTCCGCATCAAAGTGTAGAAAATAGTCTTTTTGTCATAACACATTTTTTAAAAGTGGAAGGAATATTCGCTATTGTGTTAAAAGAAACTTACCAGGTGATTGGAAGTATTGGTGTTAATGTTGGAGAAAAAAGTAATTTAAAATTACCTAAAGATGAAGGCGAGATAGGTTATTGGATAGGCGTTCCTTTTTGGGGTCAAGGCCTCATGCCTGAAGCCGTAAAAGCCGTTATTCAATATGCTTTTGAAACACTTAAACTAAAAAAATTGTGGTGTAGTTATTTTGATGGTAATAATCAATCTAAGCGTGTTATGGAAAAGTGTGGCTTTCATTATCACCATACGAATAAAGATATTTTATGGGAAAAATTAAATAAAATAGTGACAGAACACGTATATTTGTTAGAAAACACATATCTTTAAAGAAGTATAGGGGGAATACGAATGGAAAATAGGCCGAATCTTACTCGTGAATTAGACGAAAAAACATTTCGCGAATATTATTATTTAAAAGAGGAATTAATTACTTTTTGTAGAGAGAATCATTTACCAGTTTCGGGAGGAAAATTAGAACTGACTGAAAGAGTAGCGTATTTTCTCCGCTTTGGTAAAGTGCTAAAGACATCAAATAAGAAAAAACATAAAACAAAGTCTGAAATTATTACAGAAAATACACGAATAGAGGAAAATGTTACTTATTCTGAGCAACTAAGAGCATTTTTTGTAGAGAGGATAGGTAAGAGTTTTTCTTTTAATGTTCCTTTTCAAAAATGGTTAAAGAGTAATGTGGGGAAAACTTATAAAGAAGCCGTAACTGCCTATCATCAACTTTTAAAAGAAAAGAAAAAGAGCAAGGGAACAATAGATCAACAATTTGAATATAATACTTATATTCGCGACTTTTTTCAGGATAACCCAGGGAGAAGTTTAAAGGATGCGATTCAATGTTGGAACTATAAAAAGGGGCTAAAAGGAAATCATTGCTATGAAAAAGCGGATTTAATCGTCTTAGATGACGATACGATTTCGTAACCTTATATGATAAAATATCATTAGAGAATGGGGGAGATTACGATGAAGAAAATTACTTTAGTGACGATTGCGTCGTTTATATTTTTAGCCGTTTGTTCCTTTGTGGGATGGGTGTTTCGTTTTGCTTCGCTTCGTGATGCAACTGCTTATGTGATGATTGGTTTAGGCATTTGTTTAATCAGTGGTATTTTAATGATTATTTTAAGAAGAAAAAGTTTTGTTATTTATCCCATTCTTTATTTGGTGAATGCCTTTGCTTTGGGTTTATGTATTCGAGGGTGGTATATTTTTCGAGGATTCGATAACCCCATTTGGATGATGCTTTTAATTAGTCTTGCTTCTTCTTTATATTTATTAGTGTTTTATGCTTTTTTATTGATTCCAGTTTTCAATCAGCACTATACTGCTTTTACCATTCTTTTTATGTTAATTTCTATTATTATCTATGTTTTATTAATTATTTTTACTAAAACAACTTACCTCTCCACCTATGGTTGGTATATGATTATTGAGATTGGTTTTATCTTTGCTTTAAGCATAGAAAATCAAAATAATAAGGAATTATTTCAATATGTTGCTATGTCTACTTATAGTGTGATTATTGTGGCAATATTAATGCTCATTATTATGGCGGGTGGCGATGGAATTGATCTTTCTTTTGATGGCTTAGGTTCCGGTTCATTATCTTCACCAAGAAAGAAAAGAATAAGAAAAAGATAAGGACGCTTTATTCAAATTATTTCCTTTTTTCGCTATAATAAAAATAAGAAGTAGTGAGATGAATACTCACTACTTATATAAAAATATTTCATTTTAAATTGAGGGGGATAAAAGAATGAAAATAAAAAAAATACTGACTGTTTTAGCTTTTGCTACAACGGCTTTCTCTTTGATGGGAATGACTTCTTGTGGGAAAAGAGAACTATCAGAAGAAGAAAAAATTAGAACATGGGTAGAAGGATATGCTTACTCAAGCACATATGAAGGCGATTATAAAGTCGTCGATCATTGGTTCACACTTGATACGAATGAAGAAATCATTGACGAAACAAATCAAGTAGAAGCAGGATCAGGTTATAAATATTTCCACCAACGCGTTGATCAAGAAAAATCAGAAGATGGGGAAATGGTAATGTCCAATAAGGACATAGCGGTGGTCAAGACGGTTGATGATAATGGAGTAGAAAGAACAAAGTATTATTCGGAAACAATCAATGATGATGGAACAACAAAAGAAGGAAGCTATGTCGCACCTGATTATGCACTCTTTTATTTTGAAGATAGTCGGATTTCTTTTAGAATCAAAGAAGGTTTTGGTGAATGCGGAACGAACGCTGAAACTTTTGTGGATGAATTAAAACAGTTTTATTTAGAAAATGAAGCGTATGAAAAAGAACCAGATAGCATTGAATGGAAAAAAGAAAAAGATGGTTCCATCTCGTTAAATATTAAAATTAGTGATGAATATGTGAATGATTTTTTAAAGGAAAATGATACAACTTATCAAAAATCAAGTTATCGAGATGAAATAATTTATTTGGTAAAAGATGGAAGAATAACTGCTAGTCGTTTTAGCTATCATCAAGAGAATTTTTACAAAGATGAAGCCAAAAACGAGGCGAATGCTTATCAATACCAAACGGAATACTTTTATGAATTCGATCAAAGTACCTTCGATAGCTTCAATATTGAAACGGATGAAACCATTAACGAATATTATGGGCATGTACGCTTTGTTGTAGAAGGACAAAATTTCTTATATAGTGATTCATCTTGTTTAGTGGGAGAAGAATATACGTTAGAGAACAGCATAGAATATTTAGCAGGCTTATCCGGATTTATGATTCATCCATCTGAACTTGAGCATCCAGAAGAATATCTTGCTTTATATTTAGATAAAGAAATGACCAAGCCTTTTACAAAGATGACCATGGAAGAAGACGTCACGCTTTATGTTCACTTTGAATTACCCGAAGAATGGGCAGTCGTGTTAACAGTATTTAAAAGAAAAGATAATTATACCCGTGTCCAATTAGCGTATTTCGAAAAAGTGGGCTCAACTTTTAGATGCAACTACGTTTTTCAAGATTATGATGTGATATCCATCGATGGAAAAGAAATAAAGGAAGGAGATAGCACGGACATTTTGTGCTCGGAAAATCGTGTGTATACGGTACTATACGACGCAAGTCAACTTGTGCTTTAAAATATGGCTTCTAGTAAAGAATACAAAGATTATATTGTAGAACAATTATCTTTACTTGGTGTTATTCAAACACGCGCGATGATGGGAGAATATCTCTTTTATTATCAAGGTGTTTATTTTGGTGGCATATTCGATGATCGCTTTTTAGTGAAAATCGTTCCACAAAACAAAAAATATGAAATGAAAGAAGAATTACCTTATGAAGGTGCAAAAAAGATGTATCTTGTAAGCGATATAGAAAACCAAGAAAAATTAAAAGAAATTGTTTTAGATACAGTTCAAGGATTAAAGAAAAAATAAAAAATTAAGAAACAATTGTGAATTGATAAGAAGTGTGAAAAATAGGTGAATATGCTATAATTAACCTATAAAAAACACTTTTTAGAGGACATGATTGTTTCTTTTTTTGTAAAGCGAGGTCATTAAAATGAAATATGTTATTGTAACAGGCGCTTATGGCGGAATGGGAGAAAAAACCGTTCAGCTTTTAAAAGAAAAAGGTTATGAAGTTTTTGCTTTAGACCAAAAAGTAAAAGAAAAAGAAGAACATGTTTATCCTATTCAAGTCGATGTAACAAAGATAGAAAGTGTACAAAACGCTTTGAAAGAAATTGAAAAAACAACAAAAGAAGTTACGGCAATCATTCATTTTGCAGGTGTTTATATGCTAAATTCTTTAGTGGAAATGTCCGAAGATGATTTTAAAAAGATTATGGATATCAACCTTTATGGTGTTTATTTAATCAATAAAACCTTTCTTCCTTTACTTAATAAGGGAAGTAGAATCATCATTACAACAAGTGAACTCGCTGTTGTAGATCCTCTTCCTTTTACGGGAATATATGCAATGAGTAAAACCGCTTTAGACCGTTATGCTTATTCCTTGCGCATGGAGTTACAACTTTTAGGTATTCATGTTAGTGTCATTCGAGCAGGCGCGATTGAAACAGGAATGTTAGGTGTTTCTACACAAGCTTTAGATCAATTTACGGAACAAACAAAACTTTATTCTTGTAACGCAAAAAGATTTCATCAAATCGTGGATAAAGTAGAAGCAAAATGTGTAAGTCCTACAAAAATTGCTGAGTTAGTGAACAAAATATTAAAGAAAAAGAAACCAAAATTTGCTTATCAAATCAATCGAAATTTCTTATTAAAACTTTTTAATATTCTCCCAACACGTATGCAATTTTGGGCGATTCGAAAAGTGCTAAAAAAATAAGATTAGTTACATTTTTTTGTCTCTTTTTGTTTACATTTATTTTTAAATATGTATAATAATTAGTGATTTAAGGTGCTGTAATTATTTTAATTACTTTACCGGCCTTTATAAGGCGAGCCACCATATTGGAAGGGTGGCACTTTTTTTTACTCTAAATGAGATATTCTTCTCATATCATTATCATCTAATCTACGTTTAGCCCTTTTCAAAAAATGTTTCTAATTAGATGAAAAAGGCGATTTTTCAAAAGAAGAAATCGTGGAAGTTGATGAGGAACACTTAACTACAATGCAAGAAGGAGAACATTGCTTTCCTAATGAAGAAACACTTGCTTTTTTAAAAAATTGGGTGTTACAATACATAAAAAAAGAAAGCAGTGATATATTTATGTGGACAAGTGAAGTGTTTTTAACTAAACCGACGCAATATAAAACAGAATTAGAAGAAAAGGTATATGAAACTTTAGAAGAATTAAAAATTCCTTTTTTTCGTGTGGATACAGAGCCTCTAATCTCTATGGAAGACTGCTTAGTAGTAAATGAAAAATTACAAATGAAAACGGTTAAGACTCTTTTCCTTTGCAATCAACAAAAAACAAAATTTTATTTATGCATTATGCCTGGTGACAAACGCTTTGATTGTAAAGCCTTTTCTCATGCTTTAAATATCGCACGCGTTTCCTTTGGAAGTGAACAATTGATGAATGAACTTTTAAAAACACAGATTGGTGCTTGTACCGTTTTTAGCGCTTTAATTGATACGGAAAATAAAGTGCAAATTGTTATCGACCAAGAAGTTTTAAAAGAAGAGGATTATGGTTGTAGTGATGGAACAACCACTGGATACATGAAAATTAAAACCAAAGATGTTTTAGAAAAAATTCTTCCTTATTCTCATCACACACCGATTATTATTGAATTATAAAAAAACTACCCGAGGGTAGCTTTTTTTATGCATCAATACAATGATGAAGAAAATTCTTTAATTTTTTATTTAATTCTTCGTAACTGATTTGAATGGTACCTTTCATATAATCTAGATATAATCCGACGATACCATTTACTAAAATGCGAATTGTAATATCATCGATATTGAAATCCATTTTTTCTAGTTCACGAATGAATTTTTGTTTTAAATCATCAATCGTGGACATAGGAATCGCTTTAATGATTTTTCGATAATCACTTTCGTTTTCTTTACAATGTTGAATAATATAATCAATAAAGGCATCTAAATCTCTATTTAAATTAGCGACTTTTAAACCTTCGGAAAGTGAATCCATTAATTCATTTTTCATTTCTTCTAAAACTTCAATAGGACTGGAGTAGTGGTTATAGAATGTGCCGCGGTTAATATTCGCGGCTTCAACGATATCGGAAACAGTAATATCATTTAAAGTTTTGTTCTTACTTAGTAGGCTAATTACCGTTTCTCGGATAAGAATTTTTGTTTTAATTGCATTTCGATAAGGAGCTTTCATAGTTTTATACCTCAATTTTGTACAACTTTTCTGAAGTGTGTTCAATTTTGCACGATTATTCAAAAAAAGTGTAGCGTTCTTTATTGACGTTCTATATAATAACACTGTGTTCAATATTAGTCAAGCGTTCAATATTGAATGAATGTGCAAAAAGAAAGGGGAATAACGATGGAAAATGAAATTGAAGTCATTCATTTGACAAAAGATTATGGTCATGGTCGTGGCGTATTTGATGTTTCCTTCCAAGTGAAAAAAGGCGAAGTATTTGGCTTTTTAGGTCCTAACGGCGCAGGGAAATCAACGACGATTCGTCATCTATTAGGTTTTTCTCGACCGGATGAAGGTACCACCAAAATATTTGGTAAAGATTCATTTGACCATTATTATGAAATTTTAAAAAAGGTAGGTTACATTCCTGGTGAAATTGCCTTACCACAAGGCTTAACTGGTTGGGAATTTCTTCGTATGATGCAAGATTTACAAGGTATTCATAATGAAGAAATGCTAAATAGAATGTTAACGATGTTTGAATTGGACGATATTGCTTTAAAAGGTGATACCAAACGTATGAGCTTAGGCGTTAAAAGAAAACTTGCCATTGTAGCAGCCTTTATGAGTGATCCGGATGTTCTAATTCTTGACGAACCAACGAGTGGACTTGATCCGGTAATGCAAGAAGTATTCGTTAACTTTGTAAAAGAAGAAAAGAAAAAAGGAAAAACGATTCTTTTATCCAGTCACATCTTTAGCGAAATTGACGCAACCTGTGACCGCATCGCTATTATTAAAGATGGAAAAATCGTGTCTGAATTTGTAGCGAATGATTTAAAACACGCGGAAGTTAAAACCTATCAAATTCAATTTAAAAATAAAGAAGATATGATTGATTTTTCTAGAAAGCAAGCAAGAAGTAAGAAAATTACGATATTAGAGAAAGATGAAGAAAATCGTAGTGTTCTTTTATCAGTACATGATAAAAACATTAATGAATTAATTACCATTTTAGCGGCATATTCATTAGATCGTTTTACCAATATTAAAGAAACACTTGAAGATTACTTCATGCATTTCTATAAAGAAGATAAAGAATTTGGAGGTGTTCATTAATGGAATATCCAATTATTATCGATCACCTAACAAAAGATTATGGAAAAGGTCGTGGCGTCTTTGATATCAACCTAGAAATCAAAAAAGGCGAAATGATTGGTTTCGTGGGGACGAATGGATCAGGAAAAACGACGACAATTCGAAATATGTTGGGTTATATTCGTCCTACTAGCGGAAAATGTGTGGTATTAGGAAAAGAATCTTGGACACATAGCGCAGATATTGCCAAACATATCGGTTATGTTCCGGGAGAAATTGGCTTTCCAGATCTTCCTACGGGAACCGCATTTTTAAAAAGCCAAGCGGAGTTCTTTGGATTAAAAGATATGAGTTATGCGAATGAACTCATTCAAAAATTACAATTAGATCCTAACGCAAACCTAAAAAGAATGTCTAAAGGTATGAAACAAAAAACAGCGCTAGTTGCAGCGTTAATGAACGATGCCGATATTATCGTTCTTGATGAACCAACTACGGGCCTTGATCCTTTGATGCGGGTAGCGTTTATGGACATTATTATGGAACAACATAAAAAAGGAAAAACTATCTTTATGTCGAGCCATATGTTTAATGAAGTGGAAGAATCGTGTGACCGGGTAGCGTTAATCGATCAAGGACATATTATTGATGTTGTTTCCATGGATGAAATTCGTAATCGCCCAGTAAAGGAATATAAAATCGAATTTAAGAACGAAATTGATTATTTGCAATTCAAAACATTCGGCTTTGAAATTATTCGTGATCAAAAGCAATACCATCAAGTCACGGTTCGCATTCAAAATGCCCAAATCAATGAATTGATGGGAAGTTTAAGTACGTTACAAGTGAAGTTTATTTCGGAAGAAAAATATACGCTTGAAAGACACTTTAGAGAAGTATTAAAAGCGAAAAGGAGGAATCAAAATGTTTAGTAAAGCTTTGTTTAAACAATCATGTAAAGCCAATGGCGTTATGTGGAGTATTATTACATTTGCGGTATGTTTTATGTTAGCATGCGTTATGCTCATTAGTGGTAATGGAGGTATTGGTGATACCAAAAATGCCATTCAAGACACGATTATTACCAAAGAAATTGATGCGTCTTTAAAAGATCGTTCGATCAATTATTATGCATTAGAAACCGATGGCTTGATGCATTTTGATGAATATTTTGTGAAGGAAACACAAGATAGCCTCACCTATCATGCAAAATTCCAATATTGGCAAAGTCAAATGCCAAAACAAGAAGATTTTGGCTCTGTTGAAGAATACGCTACTGCGGTGAACACATGGAAAGAAAGCATGCTTGCACCTACTACTTTAGTCGAACAATTATATGCTAAAAATTATAACGATTGGGTAAGTGCTCAACCAAAACAAGAAGATTATGATTCCTTAGAAGCTTATCAACAAGCAATGCAAACTTGGCAAGCAAAGAATCCAAGTTCTTCAGAAGGCGCTATTACCGCTTCCTATACGGTAGCCTTAGGAAAAGTACAAGCTTATATATATGAAAAAGCAGAGTCTCTAGGTTATGAAAAAGAGTCTGATGAAGCACAAGAAATGTTAGGAACTGTCATGTATAACATTAATCCTAACCATATGGCAGACTCATTCTATTTATCGAATAATGAACCTGTTCCTACGGATTATGATGTGACTTCTTTAGTTGCCCATATGCAAGCAGGCGATATTGAAACTTATTTAAAAAGTGAAGAACGTTTAGATTATATTAATGATCGTTCGGAAGAATGCAGTGCTATTTTCTTAGCAGGAAATATGATTCAACCTAGCAACGTAGAAAGAATTATTGCACAACTTTCTTCTTTCGGTGTTGATAAAGAAAAATATGATTCCTTTAATTATACCTATGCTTCTATTAAACATTTAGCTAAAACCACAATTGTGACTTATCAAGGCCGCTTAGATTATGAAATTGATAGCTTAAATAAAAAATATGAAGGTCAAGAAACAGTGGATGGACTTACTTATGAAGAAGCTTATAAAAAAATGAATGAAGAATTAGTAAAAGATGTTACGAGTAGTTTATTATCTTCCTTACCACAAGAAGTGTCCGATGCGTTAAAAGAAGTAGGACAAATGGATTTATTTGGCTTAGTCGTTGGTTCCATTTTCTATAAATTAGCGGGTATTTTATTACCAATTATCTTTATGATTATGGCTTCCAATAACTTAATTTCTAGCCAAGTCGATACGGGCTCAATGGCTTATGTTTTATCCACCTCAACTAAGAGAAAGACCGTAGCGTTTACCCAAGCGATTTACCTCATTAGTTCGTTATTCGCTATGTTTGTGTTAACGACAATTACGGGTGGCATTTGCTTATTATTTGTCTCTGAAGATATTTCTTTAACCTTTGCTAAACTTGCTTTATTAAATGTCGGAGCGTTCCTTGTCTTATTCTGTTTATCTGGTTTATGCTTCTTGACTTCGTGTTTCTTCGATCGAAGCAAACGTTCCATGGCTATTGGTGGTGGCTTAAGCATCTTTGCTTTAGTAGCGGCCATGTTAGGCTTATTTGGTAGCCAAGTCATTCCAAGCGTAGTAAGACTTGAATCTTTAAATAGCTTTAACTATGTTACTGTGATTTCACTATTTGATGTAGTTTCGATTCTAGAAGGCACAAACGCCTTTATTTATAAGCTAGCCATTTTATTTGTTTTAGGTATTGTTGGCTATTTCTTAGGAACAAAGAAATTTGTGAGAAAAGATTTACCATTATAAAAATGAAGTTCCTTAGTGGTTTCACTAGGGAACTTTTTTTGACGCAGTTTCAATGGTTATAGTGTTTTATTCTTGTAAACATGGTAAACTAATAGTAATTGAAATAGAGGAGTACTTATGCAGAAACCGCGCATTTTATTAACATATATTGAATCGGGCATGGGACATATTATGTCGATGAAAGCCATTGCTGAAGGATTAAAAGAAAAATATGCCGATCAATTAGAGATCATTGAATCTTATATTATGGATCAAGGAAGTAAAGAAACAGAACAATTTGAAAAATTCTTATCGGATTGTACAAAGAAAACAAACAAGGATAAGATTTTTGGTATTGGCATTTTTTGGTTCCTTGAATTGGCAGGAAAACAACATTTTATGCGTTTAATCCATCGCACGATTTTTAAAAAGTTTACGGACGCAACAATTCAAGTGATGAAAAGTTATAATCCAGATGTTATTATATCTACTCATTATTTCATCACGTTTGCCGCATTAGAATTAAAAAAGAAATATATGCCGAATTTAACGGTAATTACTTATAACCCAGATAACAACGTACATGTTTGGTGGGATAATCGTACCGATTTGTTTATTAATAACAATGTTGCGGCCTGTGATGAAGCCATTCGTCGCCGTAAATTCACCTATCAAAGTGTTAGACGAGTTTTCTTTACCGCTCGTAAAGAAGTGGCAGAGGCAAATCTAACAAGAAGAGAATATCGTGAAAAGCACAATTTGCCATTAGATCAATTTACAATCATGATTGCGGATGGTGCTTATGCGCAAGGAAAAGCAAAAAAGGTATGTAATTCATTATTGAAGTTAAATATTCCTGTTACAATTATTATGTTAGCGGGAAAAAATGAAAAAGTGTATCAGTATTTTAAAAAGAAAAAAGTGAAAAATAATATTCATCTTGTTCTATTAAAATTCACCCCGTTAGCGTACGAATACTATGGCGCAAGTGATGTATTTATTACGAAATCTGGTCCGAATGCAGTTTTAGATTCTTTATTTATGGGCACTCCAGTCATTGTTGATTATTATGCCCATAACATTGAAAAAGCTACGGCAAAATTATTTGTAGATGATTTAAAATGTGGGGTAACTTGCTACAATATTCGCCACATCAATAAAGCAATCGTTTATCTTTATGAGCATCCAGAATTTTTAGAAGAATTACGCAAAAATATTAAGAAAAATGTCAATAAAAATGATAATGGCTCAGAACAAATTGCTGATATTATCATTAAAGAATTAAAAGAAAGGGATTTAATTCATTAGTCTATGAAGAAAAAAACGTTTTACTACCATCCGAATATGAAAGATGATTTTGGCTCAGCTGGGAAAAACGGTAAGCCACTTAAAGACAATTTTAAATATATTCATCATAATATTTTTTATCGTTTTTTTAGTTGGATTTTATACTATATCCTCGCTTTTCCCATTCTTTGGTTAGTGAGTAAAATCGCTTTTGGGGTGAAAGTGAAAAATAAGAAATATTTGAAAAAAGAACTAAAGAAAAAAGATGGCGTGTTCTTTTATTCTAACCACTGCCACTACGCGGATGCTTATTTATCCCATGTATTCTTTGGCGTGCCAAGAAGAACTTATGTTATTTCACACTCTGATCCTGTGAACATTCCTTTTGTTGGTACTTTAGTAATGATGTTAGGATGTTTACCACTTCCTAATTCTAAGAAAACTTTCCGAAATTATAACACGGCGATGAAAGAAAGAGTGGAACAAGGCGCTATGATTGCTATTTATCCAGAAGGTACATTATGGCCTTATTATAATGGCATGCGTCCTTTTGAAAAAACTTCTTTTAAATATGCGGCTATGTATCATCAACCGATTGTAGTTTGTGCTGAGACTTTCCGTAAACCGAAAATATTTAAAAAGGGAAAACCGAGAATGACGTTAACTTTATCTCATGTTTTATATCCAGATGAGAACTTATCAGTAGAAGAAAATACCGAAAGATTTTATGAATTCGCTGTTTCGTTTTGGAAAGAACATGTTGAAAATGAAAGCAATTATGGCTTTCACGCTTATTTACCAATAGAAGAGAAAAAAGAAGAGTAATTTGATAAAAATCAGCCTTTTTGTCTATTTTTATCTCTTTATTTCCATATGAAAACGTGCTATAATTCACTCGTTCGGGACGTAGCACAGCTTGGTAGTGCACTACCTTGGGGTGGTAGGGGTCGCCAGTTCAAATCTGGTCGTTCCGACCAGTCGAAAATCATAAGCTTGATTCATTAAATGAGTCATGCTTTTTCTTTTAAAAAAAATTCGATTACTTTTATTTATACTGAAAATACTTTTTATTAAAAATGATACATGTTAAAATAAAAAAGAGGGGGAGATAAAATGGCACTTTTAAATTGTCCAGAATGCGGACATGATGTGAGTAGTGAAGCAAGCACATGCCCTAATTGCGGTTATCCCATACAGAAGAATCTAAATGCAACAAATAATCCTGATCCGCTTGATGAAAAATGGTTAGAAACATATAAGAAAAAACCATTTAAGACGAAACTTTGTCTCGGAATTATTAATGTATTCTTTTTGATTTTGCTTTTTATTGTATTCTTTTTTTGGTTAGATGGGTTCTTTTTTCTTTTTTTACTATCAATTATTCCATT
>DLKT01000046.1:24535-42466 GCA_002477825.1 Caryophanales bacterium UBA7581
CTTTTTATCCTTTCGTTATTTATGGTAAAAACCAAAATTGTAAATATTGATGGATATAATGTAGTAGCGTATTGCGGTTTCTTCAAAAATAGTTTAATTGTTGAAAATAAGGTTATTGATTCATTCGTTCCAAGTTCCTTTCATGGTAATGATGTTTTTGCAAAATTACCTAATGGAAAGACAATTTTAGCAAAATTTTCATCAGGAACAGCAAGCGTTTGTGAATATAAATAGAGAAAAAATGTTGCTTAAAATATTAATCAAGGATATAAATAGAACATTCTTTATCTAAGTATGGATTTAAAGGAGAAATAGATAAAAGAATTTGTAATTTAACTTTAAGAGCGTTTTTAACGCTCTTTTTAGGTGATAGAAATATTTTAACCTTATGCTTTTACAATCAAAGAATAAAAAAGATTGAAAAAGAAATAATAAGATTATGGAAATAAAAGAATCTTTATTTATTATCAAGCGAAAAGAATTTGTATTTTATGAATTATTATTGTTTCTCACGAGTGTTTTTTCTTTAACGCTTTTAACGCCACTTTTTATTTACATCAGTTACAAAAAGTATGCAGAATCAATGGTAATTGATGGGAAAAGAGTAGTGTTTAAAGGAAAACTATATGAAATTTATTGGCGGTATTTGTTATGGCTTATTTTGACATCATTGATTATTACTATTTATCAAATTGCTTTAAGCCGTATTTCCTCTTTTGTTCCTTCTTTTTTATTTCGTTTTTTATCTTCCACGTTATTAACCTTTTTAAGTTCTTTCTTTTTAAATATGACAACTCGAAAATGGAAATATCGTTCGATGTACTTTTTAAATGAACAAGGTAAATCGTTATATAAAGGGAATCTATTTCATCTTGTTTTTTATCAAGCAATTATCCAAGTGTTGAACATTATTTCTCTTGGTTTATTTTATTGGCCGATACAAGCACTTCGCTTCAGATATGAATATGAACATGTCATGATTTCGTCTTATGCATTTGAAGTTCATTTTCAAGTAAAAGAATCCGCTATTCGATGGTTAAAGAATTTATTTTTTCTTTTTATTACTTTTGGATTTTATGCAATATTCATGAAATTTGAATCCATGAAACATAATATAGAAAATTTGCATATAAAAAGCCAAGCATAACTGACTATACTTGGCTTATCATAGAAATCACAGAATTAGTTTTCTTTAAAGAAATAAAGAATGTCCTCTAAAACTTTTTCATTGTTTAATTCGTTTAAAATCTCATGGCGGAAATGAGGGTATAAATGCATGGTTACATCTTGAATACCGGCATTTCTGTACATTTTATAAAGACTTTCAACGCCTTTACCATAATGGCCGACAGGGTCTTCTTGTCCGGCAATTAAAAGAATAGGCAAATCATGAGGGACTTTAGCAACATTCTTTTTTAAATGAATTCGGTTTAGACCAGCCATGAATTCTTTATAGAAACCAGCCGTTGGAATGTAATTACATCTAAAGTCGTTTAAATATTCTTGAATACTTTCTTCATTATGAGAAAGCCAATCGCAAGAAGTTTTGGCATCAGGCACTTTTTTGTTATAAGCTCCAAAAGTCAATTTGTGCATAGCTTTTGCTTGATAGGTGTCACGGTCATGGAATAAACAAGTGATGTTAGAAATAAAGGCGCCCATTTTTGCCGCCACTTGTTTTCCGCAAGAACCGCAGAGAACGACTTTATCAATCATATTGCCGTATTCTTGAATAAATTCTTGAGTAACAAAAGAACCCATGGAGTGAGCAAAAACGTAAACAGGCTTTCCTAATTTTACGACTTCCATTGCGTTAGCGTACACCATTTGAACAGCTTTTCTGAAGCCGTCTTTAGGCCAAACGCCCATATCTTCTGGTTTTTCAGTATTCATACCTTGACCATAGTGATCGATGCAGTATACACCATAACCATGTTCGTTTAAAAAATGAGCGAATTCGTCATAGCGATAAGAAGCCTCGGCCATACCGGTAACTAAAACTACGTTAGCGACACTGTTGGGAAGAGGCCAAGAATAGCCTTTTAAAATGGTATCTGAAGATACACGTACTTGATAGGGATGACCATATTTCATGTGATTTTCCTCCAAAATATTTACTTTATTATTTTACCATAAAGCCTACAAAGTTGATACGAACTTTCTATAGAAAATAAAATAAAAAAAGAAAAGTAAAAGCCTTTTTTCTAACTTTTAAGTGTGGTATACTTTTCTTGTACAAAATTATGACTTAATTATGTTAAAAGGAGCAAAAAATGAAAAAGATTAGACCGATTACAGATTTAAGGAAAACCAACACTTTATCCGATGATGCCCATAGCATACAAGAACCAATCTTTATCACAAAAAATGGCTATAGTGATTTAGTGGTAATGTCCCATGAGCTTTATGAAACTATGTGTGAAAAAGGAATGCCATCTTCTAAAAAAATAAGTGAAGATTGGCCGCTTCTTAAAGATTCATCTAAAGAAAATATGGGCTTTGTGAAAGTGGCGTGCGCAACGATTGATGTACAAGTTGCTAATCCAATTTATAATAGTGAAAGAGTAATTGAAAAAGTAAAAGAATGTGCATTACAAAATGTTCATCTTTTAGTTTTTCCTGAACTCTGTATGAGTGGTTATACTTGCCAAGATTTATTTTTACAAGATACTCTTTTAAAAGGTGTAGAAAAAGGAATTCAACACATCTTAGAAGAGACCAAAGAAATCCCTATGGTCTTTATGGTAGGAGCGCCAGTTTTAGTCGATGATAAATGCTATAACTGTGCAGTAGTTATGTTAAAAGGAAAAATTTTAGGTATTGTACCTAAAACCTATTTACCTAACTATAATGAATTTTATGAAGTACGTCACTTCTATAAAGCACCTTCTATAAACCAATACATTACATATTTAGATCAATATGTGCCTTTTGGTAATCGACTTTTATTCCGTAATAGTGCTTATAAAAATTGGGTGATGGGAATAGAAATCTGTGAAGATTTATGGGTGCCGAATCCACCATCGACATATCATGCCTTAGGAGGCGCTACGATACTTTGTAATTTAAGCGCTTCTAATGAAATCGTGGGAAAGAAAGAATACCGAGAAATGCTGGTTAATGCCACTTCTGCACGGTTGGTAGCGGGTTATTTATATTGTTCAAGTGGAAATGGAGAATCAACAACCGATTTAGTTTTCTCAGGCGCTAATATCATAGCAGAAAATGGATCAATTCTTAAAAAAGCAACTTTATTTAAGAATGAAACAATTATTAGTGAAATCGATGTTGAAAAAATGGTGTTAGAACGTCAAAAAATGACATCTTATGAAGCAACCAATAGAGAAGGTTATACCTTAATCTCTTTTGATTTACCATTAGAAAAAGTTGAATTAACACGTTTTGTTTCGCCCACACCTTTTATTCCTCATGATGAAAAAGAAAGATATGAAAGAGTTAAATCCATTTTAAAACTTCAAGTGATGGGCCTTTTAAAAAGAGTGGAACATACGAATGCTTCTACTTTAGTTATTGGTCTTTCCGGTGGCTTAGATTCCACTTTAGCCCTTTTAGTAGCGGTAGAAACAATGAAAGAATTAAAACGAAATTTAAAAGATATTCATTGTATTACTATGCCTTGTTTTGGTACGAGCGAAAGAACGAAAAGAAATGCGCATGATTTAGCATCTTCTTTAGGCGTAACACTTTTAGAAATTAATATCACTGAATCAGTTACGCAACACTTAAAAGATATTGGTCATGATTTAGATACGCATGATGTTACCTTTGAAAACGCCCAAGCGCGAGAAAGAACCCAAGTCTTAATGGACTACGCAAATAAAACTGGCGGCTTAGTGGTGGGAACGGGCGACTTAAGTGAACTTGCTTTAGGTTGGGCTACTTATAACGGGGATCATATGTCCAATTATGGCGTGAACGCTTCGATTCCTAAAACTTTAGTCAAACATATCGTCTATCATTATGCTAAACATCATGCGAATGTTGAAAAAACGCTTTTAGATATTTTAGACACGCCAGTTTCTCCGGAACTTTTACCTTTAAAAGAAGGACAAATTGCGCAAAAAACGGAAGAAATCATTGGTCCTTATGAACTTCATGATTTCTATTTATATCATTTATTAAGAAATCATTTTTCCATTAAGAAAATTTATTTCTTGGCCAAAGTAGCGTTTAAAGATTATTATGATAACGCTACGATAAAGAAATGGTTAAGAATCTTTATCCGCCGTTTCTTTATGCAACAATTTAAAAGAAGCTGTCTTCCTGATGGTGTAAAAGTTGGCTCCGTTTCTTTATCTCCTCGAGGGGATTTAAGAATGCCAAGTGATGCAACTGTAGAAGTATGGTTAAAAGAATTAGATGAATGTGAGGATTAAAAACGATGAAATTAAAAGAAGAAAAAGTCTCAGCAACCTATCCTTATCAAGGAAGAATTTTAAAAGTAGAAGAAGCAAAAGTTTGTTGTCCTAATGGAAATATTGATTCTAGAGAAGTGATTCGTCATAATCCAGCTGCAGCGATTTTAGCTTTAACGAGTGACGGAAAATTTATTTTAGAAAAACAATATCGTTATGCTTATGATGAAATTCTTTATGAAATTCCTGCGGGTAAACAAGATGAAAATGAAGATCCGATTCAAATTGCACTTCGCGAATTAGAAGAAGAAACAGGCTTTTATGCTCATCACATGGAATGCTTAGGAAAAATGTATCCCTCTTGTGGTTACACCGATGAAATTATTTATCTTTACTTTGCTACGGAATTAGAAAAGAAAGAAAAACATTGGGATGAAAATGAATTTTTAGAATTAGAATATGTAACATTAGAAGAAATGAAACAAATGATTTTAAATGGTACGATTGTTGACGCTAAAACCGTTTGTGCTTTGGAATTATATCTTTTAAGAGGTAATAAACAATGATTCGGCGGTTTGCTCCTTATTATAAACCTCATATCAAACTATTCTTACTTGATATTACCTGCGCTTTTTTAATTGCAGTGTGTAATCTTGTATATCCTTTTATTACCAAAGAGATTATTAATATTTATGTTCCACAAAGAGAACTCAATATGATTTTAATTTGGGGTGGTGTTCTCCTTGCCATTTATATTGTTAAGGCATTGCTCAATTATGTCTTAACTTATTGGGGACATATGGTAGGTGTAAAAATTCAAGCGGATATGCGTAGAGATTTATTTCAAAAATTACAACGCTTACCATTTACTTTCTTTGATAAGAATCGAACTGGACATATTACATCTCGAGTAATTAACGATTTAATGGATATTAGTGAAGTGGCTCACCATGGTCCTGAAGATATCTTTTTGTCTTTGATTACCATGATTGGCTCCTTCATTGTATTAGCCACAATCAACTGGAAATTATCTTTGATTGTTTTTGCGGTAATTCCTTTTATTATCATATTTACAGCGAAGACAAGAGTGAACCAAAGAAAAGCCTTCCGATTAATGCGTATTAAAACAGGTGAGATTAATGCTGAAGTAGAATCTTCTATTGAAGGTATTCGAGTTGCAAAAGCCTATGTACAAGAAGAGCATGAACTAGAAAAATTCCAAGCGTCTAGCATTCGTTTTCAAGAAGCTAGAGCACAAGCTTATAAAGAAATGGGAATTTTCCATTCAGGTATGCAGTTTTTTGCCGATATACTTTATTTAATCGTCTTAGTAGCGGGTGGCTATTTCTTCTATAAAGGCTATATTGATGATGGTGAATTTGCCGCTTATATTATTTATATTATGATGTTAATTAACCCGATTCGTACGTTAGTGAACACATATGAACAAATTCAAAATGGTATGAGCGGATTTGCACGCTTTTTAGAAGTGATGGATATGAAAGAAGAACCACAACCGAGTAAAGAACAAGAAAAAACTTTAGATGGCTTTCATGATCGTATTTCTTTTGAAGATGTAAGTTTCACTTATCAACAAGAAGAAACAGAGAAAGATTATGTTTTATCCCATTTATCTTTTGATATTGAAAAAGGTAAAGTCATCGCTTTAGTGGGTCCTTCCGGTGGAGGAAAAACAACAATCTGCCACTTAATTCCACGCTTTTATGAAATTGATGATGGAAAAATTACTATCGATGGCATTGATATTCGAGATATAACCACGCAGAACCTACGTAAAAGAATCGGTATCGTAGCGCAAGATGTATTCTTGTTTCCAGGTTCTATTTTAGAAAATATTGCTTATGGAAATGAAAAAGCCAGTAAAGAAGAAATTATGGATGCCGCTAAAAAAGCCAATATTCATGAATTCATTATGGCGTTAGATAAAGGCTATGATACAGAAGTTGGAGAGCGGGGTGTCATGCTATCTGGTGGACAGAAACAAAGAATTTCTATTGCTAGAGCATTTTTAAAAAATCCTGATATTTTAATTCTAGATGAAGCCACTTCTGCTTTAGATAACATGACGGAAATGCAAATTCAAAATGCTTTATATCAACTGCAAAAAGGAAGAACAACCATTGTGGTTGCACACCGCTTGTCTACCGTAAAGAATGCAGATGAAATTATCGTTTTAACAGAAAATGGTATCGTTGAAAAAGGAACGCATGAAGAACTAATTGCAAAAAATGGAATTTATGCAGAACTTTATCAATATCAATTTAAAGAGTAAAAAGGCGCAAATGCGTCTTTTTTTGCGCTTTTTTTGCAAAATTAGTCAGTTTTTTCTTGAAAAGCCTTGACAAAAAAGTACGGGGGGGGGGTATGCTTTTATCGAGATATTGAATAATGCTCAATTCAATATACTTTTTTAAACAAAAAACCTTCATAAAAGAAGAAAAACAAAAAAGTTGTATTCAAAAATTACACACAAGAGAGATTGCAAAGATTATCTAAAAATTTTTGATGGGGGGATGAACATATGAGCACGAATCAAAAAATCAAATATGTTTTAACCATAATGTGTGTCTTATTAGCAGTAATTGGTGTTACTGTATATTTTAATATTCCCAAAGAAAATGAATTACAAGATAATGTTACTTTAAAGATAAATGAAGAAACGACCAAAACATTAAAAGCCAAAATTACAAATATTTACCCAGGAAGTAGTCATAGTTATACGATTCAACTAGAAGCAAAGAATATTAAAAACTTGAATGTGTACCTTACATTTCGAGATAATAGCGATAAAGAGAATCAATTAAAGAATTATATTGATGTCAAAATAGAAAGTAACCAAAAAGTAATAGAGAGAACATTAAAAGATCTTTTAGAAAATAAAGAAACATATAGTCTTGGAATGAATACAAACCAAATCGTCATAACATATAGCATGTCAGAAGACGTAGGAAATGAAGCAAAAGGGACGGAAGCAATTTTTTATATTGATCTAAAAGCGAAAGCTCTAGAGACGAGGTAAAAAGGATGGAAAGCGAAGAAAAGCAAGAAGTGGGAAAAAAACAACTTGTAAAGAAAATCGCAAGTACAACAGGAAATGTGCTTTTGTGTCTTCTTATTCTATTTGTGTTTTTCACATTAACGATAAGTATCACTGCCAAAAAAGATAGTGATGGAACAGCCACAGTATTTGGCTATCAGTTACGATTTGTACAATCAAGTTCCATGGAGAAATGTGAACAAACGGATGTATCAAAGTACAAAATAAAAAGTATACCGGTAAAATCTTGTGTATTTGTGGAAGTGATGCCAAAAGAAGAAACAAAACGGCAGGAGTGGTTAAAGACGATTAAAGTAGGGGATGTATTAACCTTTAAATACGTGTATCAAAAGCAAGAGACGATAACCCACCGAGTAGTAAAAATAGAAGAAAAGAGTCAAGGGGGATATGTAATTACTCTTGAAGGAGATAACAAAGCAGAAAGTAATAGTGTAGGACAACAAATTATAGATACTGAAGATGAAAATAGTCCGAACTATATTATTGGAAGAGTAACAGGACAAAGTCGATTGATAGGGTTAGTTGTGTATGCGTTAAGAAGTCCAATAGGAATTGTCTGTATCATTATTATCCCATGCTTAATCATGATTGCGTTTCAAGTGATGCGAATCATAGATGCAGTGAATAAAGAAAAGAAAGAGAAGTTAGAGGAAGTACAAAATAGTCAAGCGAGTGAAATAGAAGAATTAAGAAGAAGAGTAGAAGAGCTCCAGCAAAAGGCCGAAGAGAATAAAGAAAAAGATGGAGAAATGAAATAAGAAGAAAGGGGAAATGATGAATGGAAACATTAATAATCATCTTTGTAGCCATCGTATTGATCATAGGATTGTATTGCGTCATCATCGTGAGCTTTGATGTTTATGATGAAATAAAAGCAAAAAAACAAGCGAAAGCCAATAAAGAAGAGGTTGTAGAAAAGAAAGAAGAAATAGAAAGTACGAAGGAAGAAGACGAGAATGGGAATGTAATATTTGCTGCTGGTACAGAAACATTAATGGAGAAGTATCGAACTCTTTCACCTGAATATAAAGGATATTATGACGAAATCGTAAAGTATGCCAAAGGAATCAAAGAAAGTAAACGATTTAAAAAAGCAAATTATGAAGAATTTAGAATCGGAAAAAGACGTTTTGTGCGTTTAAAGATACGTAGAGGCGTCATCCAATGTGAATTAATGATATCAAATCTCACATTTAAGAATTATGTAAGTGACAATAAAGTTGCGGTCAAACAAGCCCCAGCAGTAATTAAAGTCACCGACGAAGCTTCTGTAGCGGCCGTAAAGGATAGTATAGAAATAGCGGTAAGAGCCATAGAAGAAGAAAAAGCGTATAAGAAAGAACAAGCAAAACTACGAAGAAAAAAACAAAGAGAAGAAAAAGCGAAGGATAAGGTGTCAACCGTTACAAAATAAGGCAATTTAAATTGTAGGTTGATTCATTATACAAAAAAGGAAAGGGGGAAAATAAGGGAAATGAGAAAAGACAAAGCCAGGACTCTGATGATGGCAAGTACGATGATCATGCTAAGTACAGCTCTTTTAGTGGGCGGAACGTATGCATTATGGAGCAGTGATGTAACATTAAATAACCATTTACAAGCAGGAACATTGAACGTAAAACTCGTAAGAACAGAACTTGTCCAAAATCGATTAGATGCGAATGACGGAATCGTCAAAGAGAAGGTTGTACAAAAAGCAACCGATGAACCGGTAGATTTCACATTTGGAACAACAGAAAATGTGTTTGGAATGGATAGTGAAGAACTTATCGTTCCGACTTCCAGTTACTCAGCAACGATGTGTATAGCTAACGATGGAGGAAGCGTGTCGTTTGATTATAACGTGTATTTAAAGCTAGGCGCAGGGACTGACGAAAAATTAGCAGAACAACTCAAAATTACGATTACGGAGCAAGACGGAAATCAAAAAAGCGAGTATTTATCTAGCCTCGATAAAAAGTATGAAATCGCAAGTGGCAAAGTAATGGTAAGAGAAGCCGAGAATGCAAGATCCTTCTTTAATGTTACGATTGAATTTGTTGACGATCAGTCAGAAGGTGTTCAGTTTGATAATAACGAAGCCAAAGGATTAAAAACAAATATCGACTTGTATGTAGAAGCAGTACAGGCAACAAGCACGAGATAGTGCAAAAAATAAAAAAAATTAAAAAGGAGAAAAAAACATGAAAAAGAATAAAGTTATCGCATCAGCAATGTTAGGCATTTGTTTAAGTGCAAGTTTATTAGCTGGAGCAACCTATGCATTATTTACCTCTGAACATGAAGTAAATATTGCTGTAAAATCAGGAAAAGTAGATGTCTTAGCGACCATTGATCAAACGAGTGTCCAAACCAAATCCTTAACGACAGATTGGGAAGATGGAACGGATCACTTATATAACGGAACAGCAACATTTAATGCAGATTCTAACTCATTAGATTTATCCAATATCGTTCCAGGTGATGCAATTAAATTCAACATTAACGTTAAAAATAACAGCACAATTGCAGTGAAATATCGTACACGTCTCACTTTTAAAGATAATGGATTATACGATGGATTAAAAATTAAGATTGGTGAATATGAAAATATGGCCATCACCAACTGGGAAGATTTAGCAGTAAATAGTGATACTCAAACCATTGCTTGCTCAATTGAACTTCCAAGTGATGCTGGAAATGAATACTTAGAAAAGAGCTGTTCAATTAGTTATTTAGTCGAAGCCATTCAAGGTAATGCGACAACAGAAAATGATACAGCTTACTATAGCCTTAGCGAATTCAATGCATTAGAAGTTATTCCAGAAGAACTTAAGACTGTATATTTAAATCTAAATGGTGTTTCTCTCGAAGGTGGCATCATTATCGGTAATGAGAATATCGTTGACGATTATGAGTATTTCACCGCCGATCAGACGGACCATGGTATTTATACCAAAGATATGAATTATAAGAAAACGTTGAATGTCGGCGGCACAAATGTCGAGAAGTCTTTGTACTCTACGAGTAAACATGGATTTGATTTGATATTAACTGGTACTTTGCTTGGTGCTAAGGATACTGGTGGCTTTAATGCTGGTATGATTACACTTAGCATTCCAGACGCTTGCAATGTTACCTTTGAAGAAGTTACTTTTGGCGCTGGACAAATGGCTTTCCGTTCTTGGTATGAAGCACTTGGATATGACCCAGCTTTCCATACTCATAAGGTTGCAAGCGTTGTATTTAATAGTTGCACTTTCAACGGAAACTGGCTTCAAAACGGCGATGGCATGATGGGAACCGCAGCAAGTACAAATGATATGTCTTTCGTAAACTGCACCTTCAATAAGTACGAAAACACAGCTGGTATTAACAGCGATGGATTTGATAACAAAAACAATTCTAACCCAATTTGGATTCAGAATTTAGGACAATGTAATGTGACCATTGAAGGCTGCACTATTAACGCTGTCCGTCCTATTAAAATGTGGGAAGGAAATGCCAGCGGTGCCGTAACGATCATGAACAATACATTTAATATGGGCAAATGTTCTATTGACACTGATACTACTTATAAGAATGTTGGCGTAATGTTCTGTAATGGCACATTGGACAATGTCGTAATTACTGGCAATACTGTGAAGGGCGATGCTACAGCGCTTATTTGTTTCTACAAAAATAACACCTATCCTTCCATGAATGATGGCGCTACCTTCAAAATGTTCGGTAACACTCTTAACGGTGCTAAGGAATCTGTTATTTGGAAAACAAATACTGAATTCACACCAGATTATGTTGTTGGTGAATAAAACTTATTGTTTTATTTAATTCAGTTGTTGATTATTTACTATGTGTGAGGTAGGCACTCCTACCTCACATTTTTTTGCATTTGCGGCAAAAAAATGTAGTTCAAAGAATCGTCATTAAAAAATCAAGACCTTTTTAAATTCAAGTTTATTCAATATGCACTAATTTTATTTTTGCAAACGCACAAACCTTGACATAAAAATGCGGGGGGGGGGTATAATTATAGTGCTTTTAAAAAAAATAAGGGGGAAAAAGACCAAAATGAAGAAAAAAATGAAATTTTTAAAGTTGGCACTTTTATTAGTTTCTTTACAACTATGTATGCTAACGTCTTGTGGCGCATCTAAAATGAGAAAAATAACCTTCTATGTAGATGACGCCATTGTTGAAGTTGTGGAATCAAAAGGAAATGAATCGATTGAATTACCAGAAGATCCTACAAAAGAAGGTTATTATTTTGTTGGATGGTACTATGATAATCAAGAATTTACAGAAGATGAATTCTTAGATACAAAATTAACTGAGGATATCGACGTTTATGCCCAATTTAAAAAATACATTCATATTCATTATGAAATGAATGGCGGTGCTTATGAAGGTACTGGAGTCCCAGGTGAATTACCAGATGGAGACTTACCAGATGAGTATTTAAAAGAAGGCGAAGCATTACATTATGGCGATACGGTGATTAGTAAAGAAAGCAACATTTTTGCAGGATGGTTTGATAATGCAAATTTTGATGGCGAACCCATTCGAATGCCATATTATCCTACTTCTGATATGACTTTATACGCTAGATGGGCAGAAAAATATCCAGTATTAGAAAATGGTATGGAATTAGCTTATTCGTATAGTTATGATGATACATTCCCAAGCGGTTATACTCTTATTAGTTATAATGGTACAGCAACGGAAATTGATATTCCCGCAACATATAAAGGTTTGCCTATTGTTGAAGTAGGAAGCAATGTATTTTCTCGTAAGGATATTACATCGGTTGTAACACATAATAATCTAATCAAAATTAATTATTCAGCCTTTGCTAGTTGTTATAGCCTTAAATCAGTTGTTATTGCAGACACGGTTACAACAATTGAAGAAAATGCGTTTAACTGGTGCAAACAATTAACGGATATTAGTTTTGGTAAAGGAGTAACTTATATCGGTAGAGGTGCTTTTATGGCAACAGCGTGGTATTATGCTTTACCACAAGGCGCTATTTATGTTAATGACACATTCTTATCATTTAAAAATTATGATTTAGAAGGTAATTATCAAAAACTATCTGAATTAACAATAAGAGAAGGAACAACCAATATTGCGGATGGTGCTTTACAAGACCAAGCGAATTTAAAAAAATTACATCTTCCAGAATCTTTAATAGAGATTGGTAAAAGTGCATTCCAAGGCTGCAAAGCACTAAATGAAGTGACACTTCCAACTAAAATAGAAACCATGGGCGCAAAAGCTTTTCAAGATAGTGGATTAAAAAGTATTGTTATTCCAGGAACGTTAAAGGTTGTTAAAGAACAAGCTTTCTATAATTGTAGCGCTTTAAAGAGTGTTACCATTAGTAGTGGAGTTACTGAAATTGCATATTCCGCCTTTTCTAAATCAGGAATTGAAGAAATTGATTTACCAGAAAGTGTTACTGAATATTCCGGTGCGTTTAACGAATGTGAATATTTAACAAAATTGACCATTCGCTGTAAAGCACGATGTGGACTTTATAGTCTTCCAGATTCTTTGAAGACAATTTATGTGCCTAAAGATGCGCTAGAAGCTTTCAAAGAAGAATCACCAGACTATGCGGATCGTTTTTTTGCAATTGAAGAGTAATCATTTATTTGAATTTAATAAAAGCGATTTAAAAAACAAACAAAAAAGGCGTTAATTGCGCCTTTTCTTTTGCTTCATTTCTTCTTCTTCCCATTTTAATAGAATCGGAGCGTATTCCATAAAACGATATTCGCGAATGGGTTTGATGGTTCCGTCATCAAAATAGAGTAGTAAACAAGGACGAATGTGATGATATTCATCGACATATTCATATTGAATAAGTTCATGATTTCTAATTTTTCTTTTAATCATGCCGTGATAATTATAATAGCCCATATTCTTATTTTGGCTAAAGCAAAAAAGAACATACAAATTTATTTTTCTACTTGAACAATATAGAATGATTTGGCAGGGATTTTTGGAAGAACAGAAAGTTGAGAAAATAAGTCTTTTCCTTTTACATTATGACTGTGTGGAGCATCCGAAGCATTGATGATGATACGAATTTCTTCCTCTTCATTATAACGAGAGAAAATAAGAAGTTGACTTTTTATTACTGCGTCAACTATACGGAAATCGCCTGTTTTTAATGCGGAATATGTATTCCTTATCATGATTAACTTTTTATACATATTTAAAATAGCAATATTTTGAGAATCATCCCATAGCATTGCACGTCTAGAGTCTGGAGAAGCATAACCATTTAATCCGACTTCATCTCCATAATAGACGATAGGAGATCCAGGTAAGGTAAGTTGAAGAACGACCGCTAATAAGAAATCATCTAAACTTTCACATTCAGAAATCAAACGAGGAGTATCATGAGAATCAATCATGTTCCATAAGGTGTGATAGGTTTCATAAGGGAAATTTCCACGCATAAACGATAATTCTTTGGCAAAATCGGTAATGCGGTATTCATGAAGGATAAGCCAATTTTTTAAAGCGTAATAGAAAGGATAATTGGTAACACTATCAAAGAGTTGAGCTCTTGAAGAAAAGTCATAATGCCAATTTTCTTCAACAATAATAGCGGCAGAATTGGTATTTTTTACTGTTTTTTTGAGTTCTTCTAAAAAGGAAAGAGGCATTTCATCACTCGCACTAATTCTCCAACCATCAATATGGGCTTTTTTCATCCAATATTGAACAACAGAAAGAATATATTTTTGGACTTTTGGGTTGGTTAGATTTAATTTAGGCATACCACCCATATAAGCGAATGATTCATAATTTGGCTTTTCATCTACTTCATTTCGAATAGGGAAATCTTCAATATAGAACCAATCCTTATACTTTGATTTTTCTTGTTTGTTGATAACATCTTTAAAGGCGAAGAATTCGGTACTTACGTGATTAAACACACCATCTAAAATTACTTTTAATCCAAGCTTATGTGCTTTTTTTACGAATTGAATGAAATCTTTTTTGGTGCCTAATTCGGGATCGACTTTATAATAATCAGTAATATTATAGCGGTGGGCTGTAGTAGATGAAAAAATGGAATTAAGGTAAATAAAATCAACGCCTAATTCTTTAATATAGTTTAAATGCGCAGTTATACCAACAAGTTCTCCTCCTAAGCGGTCTCCAGGCATGATAGGAACCTTGTTCCAAGCGACATGTTGTTCTTTTCTTTCATGAAGGCGCGCAAAACTGTCGGGGAATATTTGATAACCAATCGCACCTTTGGCCCATGAAGGAGTAAATAATGCATCATGGAAGCGAGCGATTTGTGGGCATTCAAACATATGTTCTAAGCATTCAATTCTTTTTTTATACCAATGAAGATTTCCATAAAAAGAAGACATTTTTTCACTATCGATAATCTCAAAAAAGTAAGAAAAAGTAATCATCCTTTCAAAAACAATGGCTTCAAAATAATCGAAAATACCATCAGAAGCCACTTTTTTCATAGGAAATTTTAAAATTGTTTCTGGAAGAGGTGTTTTTGAAATATGGGAAATATATTTATCACAAACATGAATAAAAGCGCGTGAAGTGGTTCCTTTTGTAATTTTAAAGCGAATACAAAATTGGTTTCTATCTAAAGCAAAACAATCATTCTCATTAGCAAAATGAAACAATACAATATCTTCCATATTTTTCTTCCTTTCTATCATAAAATAATTCTATTCAAAGTATACTTTGAAACCATTCTACTTTCAATAGTTCTACTTCTTTTATCTCTTTACGTATAGATAATATGTATAGGAGCTCTATCAATGAACAAAAATCAACGCACTTTACTAGCGGTAAAAAAAGGAGAATGTATTCAAATTAAAGAAATTCATGAACAAGGAGATTTAAAAAGAAGATTATTGGAACTAGGTTTAACTAAAGGTACCAAGGTACGTGTTTTACGCGTAGCGCCTTTTCAAAATGAAATGGCAATTTATTTCCGTCATTATGAATTATGTTTACCTCGCTCCATTTTAAACGCGATTATTGTGGAGAATGAACAATGAATATCGCATTGGTAGGTAATCCAAATTCCGGGAAATCAACACTTTTTAGTGCTTTAACAAAAACACATCAAACGATTGGAAATTTTCCAGGCGTTACGATTGAGAAAAAAGAAGGAAGAATAGAAGAAACCCATCATCACATCATTGATCTACCAGGAACATATTCATTATTTCCTTATTCAAAAGAAGAGGAAATTACAGCTGATTATTTAAATAATGAAAAAATTGATGTGATTTTCAATGTGATAGATGGAACATGTTTAGAAAGAAGTTTATTTTTAACAACGCAATTATTATCTTTGGAAAAAAGAGTAATTGTTGTAATAACAATGGAAGACTGCTTTAAAAAAGAAAAAATAAGCTTTAACAAAAAGAAACTAGAGGCGCTTTTGGGTGTTGACGTCATCGTTATTTCTAGAAAAAATACAAAATCTTTAGATGAATTAATCAATAAAATAGAAAAGGAAAGCGCAATAAAAGAACCTAAATTTGCTTTTTTTCCTTCGAAAGATGAAAAAGAAATTGAAAAGCAATATCAAATGATTGAGCAAATAACAAAAGAAGTTTATCAAAAAGAAGAAAATGTAAAAACATGGTCATCGCGGCTAGATGATTTCTTTTTACATCCTTTTTTTGCCATACCTATTTTTATACTTGTTATGGTAAGCATGTACGCTTTTGTTATTTTAGTCGTAGGAAATGGTGTAACGCCACTTTTAGAAACTGGCTTAAGTTCAGCGTTAGAAAAGCTTTCTTTTCTTTTAGAACAAAATAACATTCAACCATGGCTCAATAGTTTATTCGTTCATGGCGTTTTAGGAAGTGTAGGAAGTATGCTTTGTTTTCTTCCTGAATTAATTGCTCTTTTCTTTTTTATCGCCTTTTTAGAAAATACGGGATATTTAGCACGTATTTCTTTTATTCTTGATGGTTTATTACAAAAGGTGTCATTAAGCGGAAAAACAATGATCCCTTTTTTAGTGGGAAGTGGTTGTAGTGTTCCCGGCATCATGATTACAAGAACCATTCCCTCAATGGAAGAAAGAGAAAAAGCGATTGTTTTAACGCCCTTTGTCCCTTGTAGTGCAAAACTTCCTATTATCGTTCTTTTTGCTAGCCATATTTTTTATGAAAAACGTTTTTTCTTTGTTATCTCTTTATATTTACTAGCGATTTTATTCATTTTGATTTACGCATTCATCTTCAAAAAGTTTTTTCAAAAAAGTCATACTTCTGAATTCTTTATTGAGCTACCTAAATATCATTGGCCGAATCTAAAATATATAGCGTATGATGTCTATGAAAAAGGAAAAAGTTTTATTAAAAAAACGATGAGCATTGTTTTACTTTGCTCCATATTTGTATGGTTTTTATCTTCTTTTTCTTGGAATTTGACTTATGGTATCCCTATTGAAAAATCTATTTTATCCGATTTAGGAAGATTATTTTCATGGCTTTTTTATCCGATGGTAGGAGAAAATTCTTGGGCACTTACGGTATCCGCATTTCAAGGTATTATTGCCAAAGAACAAGTTGTTTCTTCTTTACGAATGATTGCGGGTTTAGATTCTTCTTTAGGAGATGAAAGCATCTTTTTATCTTCTGTTTTTTCCATGTTTCAAAGTAAAAGTGCAGCATATGCCTATATTTTATTTATTCTTTTTAGTGCTCCTTGCATCAGCGCAATCGCGGCGATGAAAAAAGAATTAGGAAGCACGAAAAAAACCATAAAATATCTAATTTTTCAAACCGTTCTAGCTTTTCTTTTATCTTATCTAGCTTTTGGTATTGGAAGCATGATAGAAGGCGCTTTATCTTCTTAAAAAACTTTTTATTTTTCTCTTGTTTCTTTTTAACAAATGCTAGAAAATAGAAACGAGGAGTTGAAATACGTTTTATGGAAAAATTAAATGAATATCAAGAAGCGGCTTATAGCTTTGCTAGTGAAGAAGGAAGAAAAAATCCTGTTTTAAATGGAGTATTGGGGTTGACTGGAGAATCAGGAGAATGTGCGGACATTGTAAAAAAATCCCTTTTCCAAGGTCATGATTTAAATCAAGAAAAATTAATGGATGAATTAGGTGACGTCATGTGGTATGTGGCTTTAACCGCAAAAGGCTTAGGCTATACATTAGAAGATATCGCTAATCACAATATTGAAAAATTATCTTCTCGTTATCCTACAGGACATTTCCGCAAAGAAGATTCTATTCATCGTAAAAAATAATTAAAATAATTCAGGATGTTGCTTTTTTAAATAATCAAATATGCCATCTTGGCTAGAAGTAAGGGAAGTGAAAAGCTTTCCTTTTTTTAATAAATCTTCTTTAGAGTTACACATATAAACGCCTTCATCCGCTATTTCTAACATACTCACATCATTATAATTATCACCGAAAGCAATCGTGTAGAGAGAAGGTAAATGAAGTTCATCTTTTAA
>DLKT01000046.1:42497-50073 GCA_002477825.1 Caryophanales bacterium UBA7581
AGTGATAAAGCAGCACCTTTACTCACACCTTTTTTAATAATTTCAAAAGAATAAATATGATCAAAATGTCCCCAAGGATAGAAAGAGAATTCTTGGTATTTTTCTTTTTGGATAATAGTTAAAAATTCTTGAATATATGCTTCTTTAACTTGAAAAGAAGCACTTAAAGGCTCATCGATAAATTTTGTTTTAGCGGTCAATCTTTTTATCGTGACATATTCATTATCATGCACTAGCCAATAGGGGACTTTATTTTTATGGTATACATAGAGATATTTAAAAGCATAAATGAGTCCACCATCTAAATAAGGCATGATTTCTTCTAATAATTCATGCAGTAAAGCAGTATTTAATGGAAAAGATATCTTTTTTTTCATTTCTAATGTCTTTGGGTTTGTCCAAGTCATTAACGCGCCATTTAAAAAGATAGCGGGCATGGTCTTGGGTAATAATTGAATATATTCAATGACTCCATGATAAGGACGACCTGTATTATAAACAAAATAATTTCCGCTTTGAATTAAGTGATTCATCATTTCTTGCGTAATGAGTGTGATATTTTTTTCAGGAGTTAAAAGCGTGTTATCTAAATCGGTACAAATTAAATAAGTCATTTCTGCCATAAATATCACCTCTTTTTTAGTATAAGTATTTTCTAGATTGATGACAAATATTTTTTTACTCTTTAGAGTAAAATAAAAATATGCTATAATTGCCCCGTAATGATGAATGGAGAGATGTACGATGAAAAGAAAAGATTATATTACCTGGGACGAATACTTTATGGGGATTGCTTATTTATCAAGCATGAGAAGTAAAGATCCTTCGACTCAAGTGGGCGCGTGTATTGTTGACTCAGATCACAAGGTTGTGTCCATTGGTTATAATGGTATGCCGATTGGTTGCGATGACGATCATATGCCTTGGGAGCGTGGCTCTGGTGTGGATTCAAAATATTTGTATGTCTGCCATGCTGAGTTTAACGCAATTTTAAATATTCGTAGTGCCTCTTTAAAAGGTTGTACGATTTATGTTTCTTTATTCCCTTGTAATGAATGTGCAAAAGCTATCATTCAAACGGGGATTAAAGAAGTGGTTTATGTGAGTGATAAATATAAAGATACCGATGGCGTAAAGGCTAGTAAATATATGTTTGATACTTGTGGCGTTACTTACCGCAAGTTTACCGGTCGACTCCCCAAAATTGAATTTGAGGAACAATAAAAAAGAAAGAAAAGGTGGATGTGATGAACGCGTTAGAAATTAATGATTTATCTTTTAGTTACGATAACAAAGTTGATGCGATTCATTCTATCCAATTGACGATTGAAGCAGGAAAATACGTTGCAATTGTTGGGCATAATGGCTCAGGAAAATCAACGCTAGCGAAATTGATTCTCGGACTTTTAGAAAAAAAAGAAGGTAAAATCATTGTTTTTGGTCAGGAAGTAAACGAAAAAAACATTGATACCATTCGCCAAGAAATTGGTATTGTTTTTCAAAACCCAGATAATCAATTTGTCGGATCTACTGTGCGAGAAGATATTGCTTTTGGGTTAGAAAATCGGTGCATTCCTTATGAAGAAATGGAAGCACGGATTCATGAATTTGCTAAAAAAGTACAAATGGAAGAATTCTTAGATAAAGAGCCTTCCAATCTTTCGGGCGGTCAAAAACAAAGAGTGGCTATTGCCGGTGTTTTAGCCATGCACCCTAAAATGATTATTTTTGATGAAGCAACCGCCATGTTGGATCCTCGTGGAAAGAAAGAAATTCGTGAAGTGATTGAAGAAATGCGAAAAGAAAATCCGGATTTAACGATTCTATCAATTACCCATGATATGGAAGAGGCTTCTAAAGCAGATGAAGTTATTATTTTAAGTCATGGTACGAAAGTTTTACAAGGTAACGCAAGTGAAGTATTAAATCACACGGATATCCTTCAAAACTTGAATTTAAAATTACCATTTTTATCCGAACTTCACGTGGAGTTACTTAAAAATGGTGTAAAGCTTGAAGAAGCACATTCTTTTGATGAAATGGTGGTGAGCGTATGCCAATACGTTTTGAAAAAGTAAGCTATACTTATGGTCAAAAGACCCCATTTGAATATCAAGCTTTAAAAGATATCAACTTAGAAATCTTAGAAGGTTCGTTTACCGCAATTGTAGGACACACAGGCTCAGGAAAGAGCACTTTGATTCAACATTTAAACGGTCTACTTTTACCCGAAGAAGGAAAAGTAGTGATTGCTGATTTTGTTTTAGAAGCAAAAAAGAAAATGAAAAACATAAAGTCTCTTCGTAAACAAGTAGGGATTGTTTTTCAATTCCCTGAATATCAACTATTTGAAAGTACAGTTTTAAAAGATGTTATGTTTGGCCCTAAAAATTTTGGAGCAACGGAAGAAGAAGCGAAAGCAAAAGCCCAAAAGGCTTTAGAGTTAGTGAAAATACCGTCTTCTTATTATGAAAAATCTCCTTTTGCTTTATCCGGAGGAGAGCGGCGTAGAGTCGCAATCGCCGGTATTTTAGCAATGGAACCTAAAATTTTAGTTTTAGACGAACCCACTGCTGGTTTAGATCCAAAGGGCATTGATGAAATGATGCATCTATTTAAAGAAATCCATGATAAAGGAACCACGGTAATTTTAGTGAGCCATGATATGGATGTCGTTTTAGAATACGCGGAAAAGGTAATTGTTCTTCAAGACGGAAGAGTACTTAAAATTGCCTCACCCACAGAATTATTTCAAGATGAAAATTTTGAATCTTATTCTTTAGAAATGCCTATCGTTTATCAGTTTGCTGTGGCTTTAATCAAAAATGGTGTTTCTATTGATTTATCGAAAGTAAAAAATCCAGAAACTTTAGCAAAAGAAATTGTGAAAGCGAGGGATGTAAAATGACCAAAATGACATTAGGTAAATACATGCCTTATAACTCACTCATTCATAAGTTAGATCCTCGCGTTAAAATCTTAACATTAATCTTTTTAATGGTGCCGATTTTTCTTTCTTTTCCTAACCCAGAAACGAGTTTCATTCTCTATGGCGTTATGGCAATTGTGATTTATATTATCATGCGGATGTCGCATGTACGTTTAAGCCTGATTTTTAAACAACTCAAAGCACTTTGGGTAATGATGCTATTTGTTTCAATTTTAAATATTCTTTTCATTAAAGATACAAAATATGGCTTTATTGCCATAGGTAACCAAGGCTTTATTATCGCGGTTAAGGCGCTTTATGATACGCTTTATATTATTATCCGCTTAGTTTTGATGGTTTCTTTAACAACGATTTTAACCGCTACCACGAAGCCATTAGATTTAACCTTTGCTTTAGAGTGGTATTTAACGCCTTTAAAAGTATTCCATTTTCCTACCTCAGAAGTTGCTATGACGATGACTTTAGCGCTTCGTTTTATTCCAACCTTCTTGGAAGATACGGAAAGAATTATGAAAGCTCAATCCTCAAGAGGCGTGGATTTTGAACATGGGAAGCTTATGGAAAAGTTGCGGGCGATGGTTTCTTTAATTGTCCCACTTTTATCTTCTGCTATTCATAGAAGTGATGATTTAGCCGATGCCTTAGAAGCGCGTGGCTATAATCCTGATCATAAAAGAACGCATTACCGTCAAATGAAATGGGGCTTTAAAGACACTGGAGCACTATTATTGTCCCTTATTTTCTTTGCCGGATTTATCACGCTTGCAGCCATGAAAATCGATGTATTTAGTTGGATAAAGGGGTGGTTTTAATGCCACGCTATTTAATGAAATGTTCTTATGATGGAACAGCTTTTTTTGGTTATCAAAAACAAGTAGATAAAAGAACGGTTCAAGAAGAAATTGAAAAAATAATTTCTAAACTACTCAATACGCCAACGAGCATTTATGCTTCAGGAAGAACCGATGCTGGTGTACATGCTCATGGACAATATTTTCACTTTGATTCACTAAAAACATTAGAAAAAGAGCGGTTTATGTATGCTTTAAATGCTTTATTACCGAAAGATATCCATATTATTTCAATGAAAGAGGTAGCATCTGACTTCCATGCCCGCTACCAAGCTTTAGCTAAAAAATATGTTTATGTGATTCATCAAGGAGAAGATGATCCTTTTTTAAGAAACACCACTTATCAACTGCATCAATCTTTAAATGTTGAAAAGATGAAAATAGCGGCAGAGACTTTAAAAGGAACGCTTTGTTATCGTAATTTTACTTCAAAAGAAGAGGATGAAAAAGATTTTGTTCGTACCATTTACGCTATTCATTTTCACGAAGAGAACCATACCATTCGCATTTCTTTTTTAGGCGATGGCTTTATGCGCTACATGGTAAGAATGTTAGTGGGTTCTTTAATCGCAATTGGATTAGAAAAAGAAGAACCTGACTATTTTACTAAGCATTTATATACAGAAACCCGTCAAATTACGTCTTATAAAGCACCTGCGCAAGGCCTTTTCTTAGAAGAAGTTTATTATTTTGAAGCGTTACCTTTTAACTATCATACGCATACAAAACGCTGTGGACATGCTTGTGGAGAAGATGAAGAATATGTACAAGCTGCAATTCAAGCGGGAATTAAAACACTCGGTTTTAGTGACCATATTTTTTATCCTAATTTTCAAAAAGAACCTTTTCCTCACGTTCGCGGTGATTACGCATTGTTAGATGATTACCTTCATTCGATTTTAGCATTGAAAGAAAAGTATAAAGACCAAATGGATATTCATGTAGGCTTTGAAGCTGAATATTATGAAGACTATGACGCTTACTATAAAGAACTTCTTGAAAGTGGAAAAATAGAATATTTGATTTTAGGTCAACATTTTTTAAGAACCAATGGCGTTTCTTCTCGAATTTCAAATGGTCCTTATGATGAAGAAGGCGTAAAAAAATATACCGATGCTTTAATTGCAGGAATGAGAACAGGATACTATCGTTATGTTGCGCACCCTGATTTATATTTATGTTTCTATCATCCTTTTGATGCGGTAGCGAAAGAAGCAGCGCACCGAATTTGTGAAGCCGCTAACGAATGTCATCTACCATTAGAACTGAACCTCGGTGGCGCAAGAAGAGGCTTACGTATTTATAACCAAAACGAAATGAGACTATGTTATCCTGTTTATGAATTTTGGAAAATCGTAGCAGAACACCACTCTAAAGTCGTTATTGGTGTAGATGCTCATGATCCCAAAGACTTCCTTTCTTCCGCGCAAGTTTTAGCAAGAGAAATTGCCGATGATTTGAATTTAGATTTAACGGACGAATTTCCACGTTAGGGGTTAAGCGTTACGTAGTAAAAATTTTGAAAAAATCAATTTAATTCTTGACAAATAGATAGAATATCTATATTATTCTAGATGGCACTATTGCCAAAGTTGTAGTCCCGGTAAGAATACAATTTGGTAGGAGGAAATGAATTATGCAACGTCAAACAACAATTGCAAAGCCAAAAGAATTAACAAGAAAGTGGTATGTTATTGATGCCGCCGGCAAGCCCCTTGGTCGCTTAGCCTCTGAAGTAGCGGTTATCTTAATGGGTAAGAACAAACCCATTTATACCCCAAACGTTGACTGTGGAGACTATGTCATCATCATCAACGCTGAAAAAGTTGCTTTAACAGGTAACAAAGTTCACAACAAAAAGTACTACAATGTCTCTGGTTATACCGGTGGTCTCCGTACTCGTACGGCTGGCGAAATGATCGAACGTTATCCAGAAGAAATGGTAGAAAGATCCGTTTGGGGCATGCTTCCAAAAGGACGCCTTGGTCGTTCCATTTATAAGAAACTCTTTGTTTATAAAGGACCTGACCATAAGCACGAAGCTCAACAACCAGAAGTTCTTGAGCTCAAATTCTAGGAGGAAACGAATATGGCAGCAAAGAAAAAAGCAAATGTCCAATACTATGGTACTGGTCGTAGAAAATCATCTGTAGCTCGTGTATTCCTTGTTCCAGGAACAGGCAAAATCCTTGTTAACGGTAGAGATGTTGATGAATATATGCCTTATGCAACCCTTGTCATGGATTTAAAACAACCTCTTGAACTTACAAACACTACCGATAAATTCGATGTGAATTGTACAGTTACTGGTGGCGGTTTTACCGGCCAAGCAGGTGCGATTCGTTTAGGTATTGCTCGTGCTTTATTAGAAGCATCTAGCGATTATCGTGCGAACCTTAAAGTTGCTGGTATGTTAACACGTAACTCACGTGCAAAAGAACGTAAGAAATACGGTTTAAAAGCAGCTCGTCGTGCACCACAATTCTCCAAACGTTAATTTCAAATTCAGAATTACAATTGGAATCATCAAGACTCATGCAGATTTGCATGGGTCTTTTTGTTATATTTAAAAGAAGAGTGAACATAAAATTATTGAGGTGCTAAAATCATGAAAAAAAGGACACTATTTTTGTATGCGCTCATCGTAGTATTGTTTTGTATCGCCTTAGTTGTTCCTCTTCGCGCTAGAAGAGTAGAACAAACCTATTTTCATACGCTAGTTATTGACCCAGGTCATGGTGGAAAAGATAATGGGTCTTGTTATGATGATGTATTAGAAGATGAAATTAATCTAAATGTTTCTACAAAGCTATTAGAGACGTGCATACAAAAGAATTGGCTAACAACGATTACAAGAACTGGAGATTATGACTTAGCTTCTCAATACGCTAAAAATAGGAAAAGAGAAGACTTATATAAAAGAGTGCAGTATATTAATCATTCCGGCGCAGAACTCTTTATTTCTATTCATATGAATATCTATGCAGCTAATCAAAGCGTCCATGGTCCCATGGTTTATTATAACGACGAAATAGAAGAATCAAAAAAATTAGCGGAGAATATAGCCACATCGTTTTATAACTACACCAAAGAAGATAAGCCACTTCATAGTGCGGATTTCTATTTATTCCGTCATACAACGATTCCTGGCGTATTAATTGAATGTGGCTTTCTTTCTAACGATGAAGAAAGAAAAAAGCTCTGTGATGATGATTATCAAAGCACCATAGCAGAACTTATATATAAAGGGATTAAAGAGTATTTTAAAAGCGTTTAAATTTTCATCGGTTGAATAGTTAATTCTCCTTTTTCATCCCATGAGAGCACTAAATAGGTTCCGATAGAACCATCGCGCGGAAAAGTAGTGGATCCAGGGTTTAAAATATACATACCTTGATAGGTACGAATATCTTGTACGTGGGTATGCCCATAAACATAGAAATCAGCATGTTTAGATGCCATATAGTCTAAAGAACGTCCCACTCCATTACCATGCTCTAAATAAAAGGTTCCGTAGCGAGTTTTAAAGAAGCGTGACTTAGGATAAGTATCATAAGGATCACAGTTCCCTTGCACACTCACAAAAGGTTCTATTTCGTTAGGATAACGTTCACTATCGCCTAAATGAAGATAGTAATTTGCATGGGGGTGTCGGCGCACAATCTCTTTTAAAACGTCGATATTACCATGAGAATCGCTGACAAGAATCATTTCCATATTTACCTCCATGGGTCACGGCCTTGCCGAGCCCCTCAAACATTTTAGGGAAATGTTT
>DLKT01000028.1 GCA_002477825.1 Caryophanales bacterium UBA7581
AAAATAGCGGTAATGAATTCTATCACCGTTTAAGGCCCTCCTTTTCAAGTTGGAGGGCTTATGCATGTATATCCATAAGCATCACCTCCGCATTTATAGGAGTAACACCGTTATAGGCTTCTAAAAGAATTATATAGCTATTTGTTTAAAATAAAATGTTTTTTTCTATTGTTTTTTACATTAAATTTAATTCGTGTTTTTTAAAGAAAAAATTAGGATTTTTTCATTTTATTTCGTATACGCAATAACTAAAAAAATTCCTAAAAAATAATTTATTTTTTGTTTATCATATTTTATACTTCTAAAATATTCAAGAAATAATTTATCTATACTTATTCATGTTTTTTTCTGTGTGTGATAAGATAAAAAGGGAGATAAAACAATGGAAAAATATAGCGTAGTGACATTAGAAACATCTAAAGAAGGCATGGAAGAAGTTCAAAAGAATTATGCCTCGTTTTTATTAAGCGATATAAAGTTAGATTACGTTCTCTTTCAAGCTAAAAAAGATAATTTAGTCATTACTTGCTACCAATCAAAAAAATCCTCAGTTTATAAAATTGTTTTTCAAGGACCAAATGCTATTAACGAAGCCGAATTATATCAGGCCTATGGTACGCTTCACTTTCCTATCGAAAAAAAGGACATTGAATATGATGATATCGGTGATCAAATCGGATCCGATGAAGTCGGCGTAGGAGATTTCATTAGTCCTATGATCGTCTGCGCTGTTTATATGAAAAAAGAAGATTTTGACTTGGTTAAAAAAAGTGGGATTACTGATTCTAAAAAATTAACCGACCAAAAAATTATGGAAATCGTGCCTCCTCTTTTAGATCATTTCACTTTTTCATTAATGGTTTTAACACCTTTAAAATATAACGAAATGGTAGATAAAGGCTTCAATTTAAATAAATTAAAAGCGTGGCTACATAACCGCGCTTTATATAACGTAAAAGAAAAATCGCATCATAACTCTCCTATATATGTCGATCAGTTTTGTGAAGACTATTTATATTACCGCTATTTAGAAGATGCGAATGAAGTTGTAAAAGGAATCACTTTTAAAACCAAAGGAGAAACGCATTATCCTTCTGTTGCTTTAGCTTCTTGCTTTGCCCGATATTACTTTTTAAAATATATGCAAGACGCAAGCGAACGCTTAGGAGCTACCATTCCTCTTGGTGCCTCTAATGAAGTTACAGAATTTGCTTATCAATTCTATTTAAAACAAGGCGATACATTCTTAGACAACTATACCAAAAAGAATTTTAAAAACTATAACGAAATAAAGGAACGCAAATAGCGTTCCTTTTACTTTCTTAATCTTTCTAAAACGGCTTTAAAGTCGTCTGGTAATGGAACTTCAAACGTCATTTCTTTTTGGGTCCTTGGATGGATAAAAGTAATACGATAGGCATGCAGAAGTTGACCATTTTGGAATAAAAGATTTTTCTTTTTTCCATATAAAGGATCGCCTTCTAAGGGGTGTCCTATATAATGCATATGAACACGAATTTGATGGGTTCTACCGGTAAATAAACGAACACTTACTAAAGTATACTGATTAAAGCGTTCTTCTACATGAAAGAAAGTAATCGCTTCTTTTCCGTTTTTTACATCTACGGCCATTTTCAAACGATCATAAGGGTCTCTTCCAATAGGAGCGATAATCTTACCATCATCTTCTTTGATTACACCTTTGCATAGTGCGTAATATTCACGGTGCATCGTTTTATCTTTTAACTGTTTAGCAATTTCATTATGAGCAAAATCATTTTTACAAACAACGAGTAACCCCGAAGTGTCTTTATCGATTCGATGAACAATTCCTGGTCTTTCTACTCCATTAATACCGCTTAAATCCGTACAGTATCCTAATAAAGCGTTCACTAATGTACCTTCATGATGTCCATTGGCAGGATGTACTACCATGCCTCTCGGTTTATTAATTACCATGAGATCTTCATCTTCATAAACGATATCAAGAGGGATATTCTCTTTTTTCATTTCAGATGGTACGAGTTCTTTTTCTTCATATTCTACCACGTCATTTTCTTTTACGCGATAAGAAGGTTTTTCATTTTTTCCATTCACCCAAATATGTCCTTCATCAAACAAGATTTCGATATGGTTTCTCGTCTTTGATAGTGCGATAGATAACGCTTTATCTAAGCGCATGCCGAGAGTTTCCTCAGGCATTGTCACTTTTATTCTCGGGTTCATTTTTTTGCCTCACTTCATCTAAAATCATAAATAGCATCAGTAAAAATACACCAATCACTAAGCTCATATCCGCAACATTAAATACGGGAAAATTATAAGCATCAAATAGACGGAAAGCTAAGAAATCAATAACACCTTTGCCAGAATGGATATTATTTGGAAACACTTGCATGACGCGGTCAACCATGTTTCCTGCGCATCCCGCGAGCATTAAAAGAATACTCATGCGGTAGCGGAAAGAAATCGTTTTGTATTTTAAAACTAAATAAGTAATAAAGCCAATGGTTCCAACAACGGAAATAATAGCTAAAATAGCTGGGTGCTCTTCAAATAAAGACCATGCTGCTCCTAAATTCCAACTGAGTTTGATAGAAAAGAAATTTGGAATCACCGTAACGTTGGTATTGTTATAGTAAACGAGAAGTTTCGTCACCTGGTCAATAATAAAGATTAACGGCGCGACCCACAAGAAAGATTTTAACCACCACTTGATGGCGTTTAAGAATCTATTCTCCTTCTTCATCCTTAAACTCCTTTAAGACATCGTAACAACGGTCACAAACATGGGTTTCAAGAACATCATGAACGTGATCAACATAATTCCAGCAGCGGTCGCAGCGGACACCATTATGTTTTTCAACATGGATGGCTTCATTATCTTTCATTTCATCTACGATGGTCATCTTACTTACAACAAATAGACGGGCTAATTCATCTTCCGATAAACTTTGAAGTTGTTCTTTTAAAGCCTTATCAGCCACATACGCATATACATGTGCTTCTTGGGCGGAGCCAATTTGACTTTCGCCACGTTTTACTTCCAATGCCTTTAATACATCATTACGGAAAGATAAGAATTTTGCATAATCTTGTAATAAGTATTCATCATAGAAATGGGTTTCTTCTGGATAATCTAATAAAGCACAGTATTCACCTTCATGGTTTGGATCATTTTGGAAAACTTCTTCCATCGTGAAGGAAAGAATGGGTGACCATAAGCGCATTAAGACATCTAAGCAACGATCAATAACGGTTTGCACTTGTCTTCTACGTAAAGAATTTTCTTTATCGCAGTATAAGACATCTTTATTGACATCGAGATAGAAACTAGATAAGTCACTACTCATAAAGTTCATCATGGTGCTGGTAGCACTGACGAAGTCATAGTGATCCATCGCTTGAATAACGGTATTCTTCACTTTTTCTAACGTTGCTAAAATCATTAAATCTAAGAAAGCAAATTCTTTAGTAGAGTCTTTTTTACGATTGAAGTCAAATAAGTTGCCTAACATGAATTTGAAGGTATTACGAATCTTACGATAGCTTTCGGAGACACGTTTCACCATATCTTCACCAAAGCGAACATCAGATTGATAGTCAACACTTGCAGTCCATAAACGTAAAATATCTGCGCCATAAATAGATGCCATCTTCATTGGATCGACACCATTTCCTTTGGATTTAGACATTTTTTCACCAATGGAGTCTTGAATGAAACCATGGCTAACGACTTGTTCATATGGTGCATGACCTAAAACAGCGGTGGAAATAATTAAACTTGAGTTAAACCATCCACGATATTGGTCACTACCCTCTAAATATAAATCGGCAGGATGTTTGAATCCGCGTTTCTTTAAAACGGCAATAGAAGAAGAACCCGAATCAAACCAAACNNGCCATACTTGTCAATCATCTCAAAAGGATTAACAACATTTCCTACATGCTTAGACATTTTATTACCCTTAGCATCGAGCACCAGTCCTGACGAGATGACATTCTTAAACGCCACGCTATCAAAGACCATAGTAGCAATAGCATGAAGCGTAAAGAACCATCCACGTGTTTGGTCAACTCCCTCATTGATAAAATCAGCAGGGAAAGCCAATCTGTCGTCAATCATCTCCTTGTTTTCAAACGGATAATGAATCTGTGCATACGGCATAGAACCCGAATCAAACCAAACGTCCATAATATCGGTTTCTTTGGTATATAAACCATTTGGAGAATGCTCATTATGGTAGTTTTCTGGAAGTAATTCTTTGGCTTCTTTTAAGAACCAAACATTAGAGCCGAATTCTTCAAATAATTGGGCAATATGTTCAAAGACATCTTTATCAATAATGGGGGTTCCATCTTCGCAGTAGATAATTGGAATTGGTACACCCCACGCTCTTTGACGAGAAATACACCAATCACCACGATCTTTAATCATGTTATGGATTCTTGTTCTACCCCAAGCAGGTGTCCAAGAAACTTTATCGATTTCTTTTAATAATTGTTCACGAATTGGATCAATAGAACAGAACCATTGTGGGGTGGCTCTGAAGATTAATGGTTTATTTGTTCTCCAGTCATGAGGATAACTATGGACAATCTTCGTCGCTTTTAATAAAGCGCCACAAGCTTCTAATTTTTCTAATACTTTCGCGTTAGCGTCTTCATAGAACATACCCTTTAAATCTTCGCCTGCTTCTTCCATCATATAGCCTTTGCTATCGACGGGGCATAAAGGTTCAAGATGATATTTCACGCCCACTTTAAAGTCATCTTCACCATGACCTGGAGCGGTATGGACGCAGCCTGTACCGGCATCGCTAGTGACGTGATCACCTAAAATGATGATAGACTTACGATCATAGAATGGGTGTTTGGTTTCAATATATTCTAAATCTTTACCTTTGACTTTTTTTAATAGGGTAACTTGTTCAAAACCGATTTCATTTTGAATCGCGTCTTTTAAGTCTTCTAAGAAAACAAATTTTCCTTTTTCGGTTTGATATACACCATAGGTAAAATCAGGATTTAAGCAGATGGCTAAGTTGGCGGGAATGGTCCAAGGTGTTGTAGTCCAAATGATAAAGGAAGTATCGTTATCTAAAATACCTTTTCCATCCGTAACTTTAAAGGCGACATAGATGGCGTGAGAAGTGATATCCGCATATTCAATTTCCGCTTCCGCTAAAGCAGATTCACTACTTGGTGACCAGTAAACCGGTTTCAATCCTTTAAAAATATAACCTTTTAAGGCCATGGTTGCGAAGACACGAATTTGCTCTGCTTCGTATTCATGTTGTAAGGTCATATAGCGATGATCAAAATCTCCTAAAGCACCTAAACGTTCGACTTGCTTCATTTGTCTTTCCACTTGGGATAAAGCAAAAGTTTCGCAGTGTTCTCTAAACGTGACAATTGGAGTCGTTTTACGATTAATACCTTTTTTCGTAATCACGTTTTCAATCGGTAAACCATGGGTATCCCATCCTGGAATGAATGGGGTATAATAGCCACGCATGGATTTATAACGAATAATAAAATCCTTTAGCAAGTGGTTCAGCATATGTCCGCAGTGGATGTCCCCATTAGCGTATGGAGGACCATCATGCAACATATATTCTTGATTTCCTTTATTTTTTTCTAACATTTTAAAATAGAGACCATCGGTCAACCATTTTTCCACTAAGATTGGTTCTTTGGTTGCCAAATTACCACGCATTTCAAACCCGGTTTTTGGCATTCTTAATGTTTTCTTTAATTCCATTTTTTAAAATCCCCTTTCAAAAATAAAAAAAGCATCCTTATCTAAGGACGCTCATCACGCGGTACCACCTTAGTTCTAAAGCAAAAAATACTTTAGCCCTCATTACGTTTAACGCACGTTACGGATTCATATACTCTTGTTTCCATGAATCAACTCCAAAGTGATAATATCATTGCTTATCGATGAACTTTCACCGTACTTCATCTCGCTAATAGATAAGGGATAATGATATCGCGTCTTTTTCTTCGTTTTTACTTGAATATTATTACATGATTTATAAAATAAATCAATGACTTATTTATTGTTCATAGCGATGTACAGTTAAAGTGATATTTAAATTGCCATTTCTCGTTCTTAATTCATCCATCAAGGCCTTTTGTTCCTTCATGTTTTTCATTCTCACATGATAGGTGAGTTCAAACATGGTTCCAAAATCACAGGTTTTCACTCTTTTTAAATAATAAGTATCGCAGAAGCGTGCTAAAACTTCATCGAATACTTCATCGTAATTTAAATCCTCAGGCACAAGGATTTTTAACGTCATTTCTTTTTTGCTACCTTCTCCAAAATGGAAAAGAGATAACAAAACAATAATGAGCAAGAATAAAACCGTTAATATCGCGGCCGCTAAAACGTAACCTAAGCCAATAACAAGGCCTAACGCTACACTTAAGAAAAGATAGGTAATATCTTCTGTATTTCTCTGTTCACTACGGAAACGCGTTAAAGCAAAAATTCCCGCTAAAGAAATACCACCGGCAATATTATCGCGGACAAAATAAATAATTACGGACACTACCATCGGAAGAAGTAAAAGGGTGATAGGAAAATCTTTTGAATAACCTTCTTTTCTCTTCTTCAAGCAATAAGTCAAAGCGAATAAAACGCCAACAATTAAAGATAAACCAAAAATTAAAATACAAGTTTTAAAGCTAAAACTCGATTCTAAAATGGAATCAAATGCAGATAAAATCATACTCGACAACTCCTTTTTTCCATCACATATTTTTGATATTCGCGGCCATATTTAGAAAAACTCGTTTTATAAATTTGATGACTCGCTAATAAATGTGCTAGCCATAATGGCATTGCATTCTCAAATTTAATTTCCATAATGATTTGGTGCGGTTTTAATAATGAATCGCCACCTTCTTTATCGAAATCAAAATCATCTCGACGCGTTAAAATGTTACGGTCAAACGTCATTCTTAACGTCGGATCTTCTTTTCCTTTTAACGCTAATCGTTCATAAGATAAAAATAATTTGGGTGCAATTTCATATTGCTCAAATAAATAAATGAATTCTTTCATTACTTGTTGAGAAAAGGCATTATAACCATTCAGAACTCGTTTGTTTTTTAAAAAAGTATCTAAATCTTCTTTCGTAAAATGAATACGTCTTTTAAAAACAATGCCTTCGGCTTTCTTTTTCATTTCTAAATAATAGGAATCTTTTTGATCACCATACGTGCCATATTTACGGATTCTTACCTTTTCTTTATAAGTAGGACCCATGACGGATAAATGGATGAGTTGATCTTGTTCGGTATCCATATAAATATTACGAATTAAATACCAACTCCCATTAAGGCAAAACGCATCATAATCAAAATAAGCGGCGGTTTCTTTTAATAGTATATGCATCTGTTCTTCAGTAATTAAAAACTTCATTTCTTTACGACAAAACGTCGATAGTGCCAAAAAAATCACCTACCTTTTTATTCATCCAAACATGATAAACGTTTGATTAGAATACACTAACTATACGCAAAAGTGGCTTAAATTGCAAGATTTTTTTAATTTTAATGTACAATTACGACCAAAAGAGAATGAAATATGATGATATTTCACTCTTATTATTTTTCAATTTTTTTGCATACGAAAACAATTTCTTTATTAATGTCAGAAAAAAGATGAAAATGAATTACCTTGTTTTTTTCGGCGTGAATAAATAAATGTTTTGATCGAGTTTAATTCTTTCTCCATCTAAAGCATAAATCACGCCACTTAAAAAGTCGATGACACGATATTTATCTTTCGTAATTAGATTACCAACATTCACAATTACGGCTTGATCTAGTAAAAGATAATGGGCGACATCTTGCGCTTCCATATAGGTCATCAAAGTAAATACACGTGGGGTTTTTCTTTTCTTTTTCGAACTGGTATCCTCCTCTGAAGCGACTTTCTTTTTAGAAGTTGTGATTTCTTCTTGATCGTCACTTGAAGGAATTAACCATTTCTTAATCGCTTCTTTCACGGATTTCATCTTTTTCACCTACTTGACTAAAAGAAATTTTTTAAAGTTTTTAAGGCATTTTTTTCTAAACGTGATACTTGTGCTTGTGAAATATTGAATTCGTTAGCTATTTCTAGTTGCGTTTCTCCTTCAAAATAGCGTTTACGAATAATCATTGATTCCACTTCATCTAATGATTTTAAACCTTCTTCTAAAGATAATGAGTTGAGGAGCGTAGATGTCATATCGTCAGGTGACGCTAAAACATCCATTAGCTCCATCGACTCATCAAAATCGTTGTATAAAGGTTCGCTTAAAGATACGACGCCTGCAACTGCATCAAAGCACTCCACTATTT
>DLKT01000048.1 GCA_002477825.1 Caryophanales bacterium UBA7581
CTAGCAATTCGTTCTCCCATATCAATAAAATAGAAGTGATTATTAATACAGAAATAAGCAGAAGTATTATCCAAATTATAATTAAAGGCACTTCCCGTGCCTAAAAAAGAAAGATTATTCATCTGTATACACCATCCGAATTGAAGCATAACGTTTTACATTTTCATCACTTGGCAAACTATATTTTTTCATCATATCCACCAAAACTCCTTCAGGCACCCACTTAGCTCTCATTCTTTGATGATTACGAGCAAAAATCAAGCGCTCATTATGCACTTTTAAGAGAATCAACTCTGCAGAATCCACCTTTTTGATACGATCTAAAAAATAATTTCTTCTTTCGTCAGTTAAAAAAGTCGAATCAAGCACTACAGTTATATCATCATTTTTGGCAAAAAGTTCATTCGCCATTTCAATCATTTTGTTATATACGATATGCATATCGCTTAATAATTTACGATAGTCATGCGTAAATTGAAAACGTACTTCATCACTAGAAATAATGTACATATTTTCTTCTTTTAATGCTCTTTTGGCAAAAAATGATTTCCCTGTTCCGGGAACACCCGCTAAAATAATTAATTTACGCATAAACACTACACCAATTTCTTTCTTAAAAAACTTGAGACCGTGTCAACTAGAAGAACTAAAATAATAATACCATATAAAGCCGCTGCTAATTCAGGCCAATGTTCATTTTGGGAGTATACTAAAATTGGATATCCTAATCCTCCAGCACCTACCAGACCTAATAATGAAGCAGTGCGGATATTTAAATCGAATCGATAAAGAATAACACTTAAAAAATTTGGCATAACTTGAGGAACAACGCCATATTGAATTTTGGTAAATCCAGTAGCGCCTACTGCATCTAAAGCCTCTAAAGGTTCACTGGAAATTACATCTAACTGTTCAGCATACATTTTTCCAATCATACCCACGGAGTGAATAGATAAAACAGCTACGCCTGTAAAGGCTCCAAAGCCACTTACAGTCAACATAATATAGCCTAAAAGGATTTCGGGGAAAGTTCGGATTAAGATTAATATTAATTCCGAGGCCCACGCCCACTTTCCAACGATTTTTCTACTTGCCAAAAAACCAAATGGAATGGATAAAATGGACGCTATCATTGTCCCAATAAAAGCAATGGCAAAAGTTTCAAATACTTGATAAACAACTGATGTTTTAAATTTGAAATCTCCACCATAACCAAACATGTACTTAAAGTTAGGATGAATAAATCCATCAAATATAGATTTCAATCTTTTCCAATTGGGCGCTTGAAAATTATCAAACAACTTTACATCTAATGAAAAATATAACATCACACCAATTAAAATGACCCAAAACGCAATTTGATAAGGCCATTTTTTAGGTTTCTTTTTATAAGCCTCTTCCACAGATGTAAAATGATAAGCAACTTGATAAAATGGTTTTTTATACCAGGGAAGTTTTTCATATTCTTCTTTTACTAGCGTTTTCATTATGAAACCTTCCTCCTTAAATAACTAGAAACAATTTGTAAAACAATAACAATTAATAAAAGCGGCACTAAAATGGCGCCTACCCGATCATATTGTCCCGAATCCATTGCTCCTGAAATTAATTGTCCAATTCCACCTACACCAACGTATCCTAAAACTACTGAAGCACGAATATTGATTTCAAAGGTGTAAATAAAATTAGAAAGAAACATTGCCTTGACTTGTGGATGAATCGATAATACATAGGCTTGTAATGTATTTGCGCCGTTCGACACTGATACTTCAAATGGATTCATATCACAAGTTTCAACATACTCATACATCAATTTAAAAATAATACCAAATGTAAATAGAGTCATCGCAAAGACACCCGCAGTTTCACTATATCCAAAGAATATAGCGCCAATAATTGCGAGCACAAATGTCGGCATTGTTCGCATTAAATTTATTATAATTCGTATGATTTGATTGACTGGCTTACATTTTACAACATTTCTTGAAGTTAAAATATAAAATGGTACTGCGGTAAGTGCGCCTATAACTGTACTTATAAAAACGAGTTCAATCGTATTCCAAATTTTAGGAAACGCTGTATTGAATAAATATTTCCACCAACGATCATAGGTTTTTAAAGACCACTTTGATGGTACAAATAATTGAGAAAAAATTTCTCCCATTTTGCTAAATTGAATTTTGTGTGGCTTGGGAATAAAAATCAAGCACAAAGCGACAAGTAAGATAAAAAGTAAAAGCCAAATAAGAAACAAAGATCTTTTCTTTTCAATGGTTTTAATTGGATTTCCATTTTCATCTTGCTCCACAACAACATTTTTATAAAAGAGTTTATGAAAAAATGGATTATTCTTCATCTTTCTCAACTCCTAATTTTTCGTTTTGGTTTAAGGCTCTTCCATAAATAGAAATTAAAACTTCATCGTTTACTTCTTCTGGTAATCCATCAAAAACAATTTCTCCTGCTCTAATGCCAATAACGCGTGTTGCATATTTTAAAGCTAAGTCCACGTGATGCATATTCGCAACAATTGTAATTTTTTCTTCTTGATTAATGCGCTTAAAATCATCCATTACGGAAAGGGTGGTAATGGGATCTAAAGACGCAACTGGTTCATCTGCTAAAATAATACTCGGTTCTTGGGTTAAGGCTCTTGCTAACGCAACACGTTGCATTTGCCCACCTGATAATTGATCCGCACGAACAAAGGCTTTATCTAAAATTCCTAATTTATCTAGTGATTGAAGAGCAAGCATTTTTTCCTCTTTAGAATAAAGTGAGAAAATACACTCAAAGGTAGAGTGATAACCCACTCTACCTGAAAGTACATTTTTATATACACTTGATCTTTTTACTAGATTGAAGGATTGGAAGATCATTCCTATGTTCTTACGAATCGCTCTTAATTCTTTTCCTTTGGCTTTTGAAATGTCCATCCCATTCACTAACAACACGCCTTCAGTGATACTATGCATTTTATTTATCGTGCGAATCATTGTTGATTTTCCCGCACCCGATAATCCAATAATACAAATGAAATCGCCATCATTAATTGTGAGATTGACATGTTTTAAAGCCGTAAACCCATTAGGATAGGTTTTACTTACATCTTTAAAAACTATCATAAGAAATCTCTTTTCACTTGTTATTAAAGTAAATCGTGATCAACGCAGAATTGATAGAATTCTTTTTCGCCTTTGAAGTCAGCATCTTCTGCATCGGTGTAGCCAGTATGAGAATATAAGTTATAGAGTAAGTAAGCACCTGTTCCTTGTTCATCAATGCTACCTTGTTTTACTAATTCTTTGAAAGCATGTTTAACAGCTTCTTTCGCTTTGGTATCTAAATTTGCACGAGCAGAGATTGTGTCGTTATAAATACCATCGGTAATAGCGACAACTTTATAATCAGTGAAGAGTTTGTCATCATGATAATGTTCGCCTTCTTTAGAATAGAAGTTAGAATAACGGACATCGGTATAACCCCAGAAACCATCGATATCGCCATTCATCATAGCGTTACAAACGGCGGTATATCCAATCATTTCAACACCTTGGATTTGCTTAGAAGCATCGGTAATTTTATCTACCATTTCCATACCATGGTCATATAAATATTTTAATGGTCTTAAATAACCAGCGCCAGAAGTAACACCTTGTCTACCAATCTTTAAACCAGCCATATCTAAGATATCGATTTTGCCATCTTTATTTTTATCAACATATTTATCTGCTCTAACGATTAATTGAGAAGTATACCAGTTAACATCTTCAGTAGATTGTTCTCCACGATAAGTATAGCCTTCAATTTCACCATTCATAGCCTTAATTTGTTCTTCTTCAGTTTTATAATCAACTTGAACTTTGTATCCTTTACGAACGGATGTCATCAATACGTCTACTTTTCCTGGGTGCTTTAAAGAAACCTCAGCATATCCAGAAGCGGTTAAGAAACCGATATCGATTTGATCAGATAATAAAGCAGTTGTTGTAGCGGCATAGCTTGTACCAGTGGTAATGCTAAACTTATAGTCAGGTTCAATTTGTTCAAGAAGTGGTTCCATTTCAGTAGCTAAAGTTGCAAGTTTACCTGGATCGTTGGATGGAACAAATTGAATGTTAATGGTTTGTTTAGGTTTTCCAGTGCTCGTTCCAGTGCTGCTTCCAGTGTTGCTACCTGTAGTAGGTGCGTTACTCGTTGTAGATGTATTGCCACCACAAGCGGTTAAGGCACTTCCCAATAAAAGAAGCGAAATAAAAGACATAGTAAAAATAGCTTTTTTCATGATTTTCCTCCTAGTTTATTTTCACATTTATCTATGTTTGAAAGCGGAAGTAACTATACGTTTTCTTCCTTTTTCGCCACCATTATAGCATGCAAAAAACAAAGAAAAAAACACTTTTTTTATGAAAGCGATACCAGTTTTTTAGCAAAAAAAAGACCCATAAAATCAATTTTACGGGTGGGTAATTTCTATTGTATTATATCTTAGAAAAAAAGAAAATAGGTTTTGTAAAACTTTTAAAATTTCTTTTTTTCAATGAATTTTATTTTCATATTCGCGCGTCATTAACATACGTATATTATATATATTACGTTAATAATCTGCTACTTTTGGGCTTTTTTAGAAATGAAAAAATTTTTACATGATTGAATGTTTTCTGTAAAAACAAATCTTTTTGCAATGAAAACAGAAGAAAATTTTCATATGTTTTTTTAAAAAAATTTTTTTATCTTCGGCGAATTGCTCTTTTTCCATCATTTCATTGCGTGAGAAAATAGTTTGATTTATTTCTCTAACAAAGGGAATAAAAAAGAAAATCTTAATGAAGGGATAAAAAAACCATGTCATCGACACGGTTCAAAATTCAATGGTGGAGCTGACGAGGATCGAACTCGCTACCTCTTCCATGCCATGGAAGCGCTCTCCCAGGTGAGCTACAGCCCCAAAAGCAAGTTTTGGCTTGCTTATTTATATTACATATTCGTTGGCTCTTTGTCAATGTTTTTTTTCTCAAGTAGTGAAAGAACACTATGAAAGAAGATACTTCCCAAAGAATTTCCTATGAAAATGATGAATAAATTAAGGACAATTCTCCAACTACACATACCCGCCAAAGCAAAATAGAAGACATCCGCAATGACGTGTTCAAAACCAACAATGACGAATAAGGCTACAGAAAACATAAGACCTAAAACGCGAATAAAGGCATGATGTTCTGATTTGAAGATTCTAACAGCTAAGTACACTAAGATTCCACACCCAAAACTTAAAACCAATAAACTATACCAGGCATCATTCGCTTTGGTCGTACATACGCTTTTCACAACTTCTTCAAACGTCGAAGTTGTTCCTTGGATATCATACACTCTTGTTAAACTTAAAAGGTAACCAAAGATAATGCAACCTAGAATATTCCCCACTAGCATTTCAAGTAAATCTAAGAAATAATACTTATCTTTACCAATACAAAATCCAATTTTGCCCGTATATAGATTTAAAGAGAACGCACAAATCATCAATAAGCCAAAGGAGAACATAAATCCTCCAATTGCGGTTTCTAAAGCGCCTACCGTTCCTACGCACTTTAAATAAAGAAAGACAAATCCACCTAAGGAAATTAAAATTCCCGCCAAAAAGCCAGAAAGCATTGTTTTTATATGCTTCATAAAACCATCACCTACATTCTAGTTTTAATAGTATCATAAGAAACACTTAAAAGAAAATCTGTTTTAAAAAAAATACTTCTCCAAAATCGGAAAAGTATTTTTACCCAACTGACAAACTAAAT
>DLKT01000002.1 GCA_002477825.1 Caryophanales bacterium UBA7581
CATTTACTTTGCTAATTAACAAAACTTTATTTAAAGTAAAAACAATTATATATAGTCTATAATTTTTAAAAGAGAAATGTTATACTTTTGTCAAAGTAAAGGGGAACATTATGACATTAGAAGAATTAAAAAAACAAATTGCTGAAGATGAACAAATGCAATCAAATTTTATGGAAGCTTGTGAAGATGATAATTTATCTTCTTTTTTAGATATAGAAAACTATAAAGCAACGGCTTCTGATATTGAAGATTTAACATCATTTTTTAAAGACTTGAAAGAGGGTAAAAAAATTGATGATGTAGATGATGCAATTGAAGTAGGAAAAGATACTTTAAATTGGTTAGAAAAAATTATTGATTTTTTTAAAAAATTATTTAAGAAATAGGAGAGCAAGAAATTATGTTTAAAGGTGCAGATCCATTTTCAAGGGAAAGAAAATCACCAGAAGAACTACAAAAAGAGCAAGAAAAAGCGCAAAATGATGAAAGTTATCAACAATCGGTTAGAAGAGCAAGAATAAAAGGCGCTCCAATTATTGCTATCGCTATTATAGCGGGCGCATTGTTTTTGTTTTTATCACCGATAGGAAAAAGCTTATTACGCAATGATTTATTCTTAAAAATGATTAAAATTATTTTTAGTTTTGTTATTGCAGTTTTAGCATTTACTAGTAAAAGAAATGAATTAAAGCATCCTCTTATTGAAAAGATAAGTTGTCCGTTATTTTTTATTATTACATTAATTTTTGCTTTGATACCCTATACAAAAGTCTATTATTTTATTAATTATCTAGCTTGTTTTCTTATTCTAATTGGAACGTTAGTGATGTTCTATATGGATAGTCAAATTTATGCACTTTCGCTTTTAAGTTCTCTTTTAGGTTTTGTTATTAATTTCTTAGGATTACAGACACTTACATATGAAAATCCGAATACAAAAGTCTTATGGATGGTACCACTTTTTACTGCTTTAACTTTACTTGTAGTGGCACTTATATTTTGCGTTATTAAATTACGCCCCTTTAAAGAAAATAAAGATAAAGTTATTATCTCTTTAATAGCGGTGCCTCTTTTTAGCTATGCAATCATCTATTTAGGTTTTTCTTCATTGAATTATGGCTTAGACGGATCAACACCAACAATTCTTCAATTTGAAGTAGTGAATAAAAGAATTGAAACGGATTCTTCCGATGATGATTCTACTCGTTACTATATTGATTTCCATAATGAAGAAAAAGATTTTTCAATGTCAGTGAGTAGCATTCGCTATGATGAATATGAAATTAGAGATATTGTTGATTTTAAAAAATATGAGGGATTCTTTAAAGTACCTTATTATATTATTGAAGAATAATATGGATAAAAATGAAGTGTGTTAGATGGTGATTCGTTTCATCAATTTTTTAATTGTTTTTAAAGCAAAAAAAGACTCATGAACTGAATCATGAGTCATATTCATTATAAAGTGCCAGTTTTAATATCGCTATAGGTAGCGCTTGTTTTACAGCACCATAAGCCTACAGAACCTGAGGATAATCCACTTAATTGGCTAAGAGATTGTGTTTCTGTGGTGCCACCAAATATGGCGGTGAAGCGAGTATCTCTTCTTTCAATACGAAGGACATCACCGGTTAATAAATGGGTTTCAATGCCAACAAAGTTCCAGAAATCGTGCCAGGATAAATCTTGACCACCGATCAAACCAGTCATACCGATACTCTTTAATTTGTTTTGTTCATTCCATTGTAAGTAAATAACAACGAAGTTAGAAGAATCGGTATAGAAAGCAACAAAACCAATAAACTTATCATCGCTTAATTGATAACCATCTTGTACGCTTTGGATTTTGGCTTCAAAGTAATAGTTATCTGTTGCTGGAGCATCTTCAATTACAAATCCGGCCATCCAGTTTTGGTTGGTATATTCGATAGAGTCATCATCTTTTACTTCATAACTTACATCATATAAAGCAGAAGTTAAAGACCATTTTTCTTCAACGATGGTATTTTCTTTATGAGCTTGAGTAAAGGAAGAGTAATTTACTGGGTTAGCACCAATATTCCAAACACCAATTTCTTTGGTATCTTCGCTCATAGTTGTGAGCTTTTTGGTTTCCGTTACGTTATTGAAGGAAATGGTTAAATTACGATCATGACGTTCGACATTAAAGGTTAAACCAGTTTCTAAGTCGACGGTAATATTGGCAAAGCTCCAGAAGTCATTCCAACCAATATCATGACCTTCATTCATACCAGTACAACCAACACTCTTGAGTTTACCATCACTTAAGAATTGTAAATAGCAAACAATGAAGTTTTGATCATCTAAGTAATAAGGAATTAAACCCATATAAGTATTGGTTTTATCCGAGAAGGAAGCGGTTTGAATGGTAGCGCTCATACTATAATCATTACCTAATTCGGCTTTTCTAGTTACAAAGGCCGCCATCCAGTTTGTCTTGTTAGTTAATTGAACGTTTTGGGCATCTTTAGCGGTAAATGAAGTTTCAAATAGAGCCGCGGATTGATGCCATCCAAAGGTGTCTGCGTAAGGATTTTCATCAATAGGAACATTTACAAATGAATTCAATGTTAGTGTTTCATTCGCGTTATCTTTACGAACGTGAAGTGTATGGGTAGCTTGATTCACTTCTTGATAGCTTACATCATCATTTAAGATGAAGGAAACTTCATAATCTTTTTCTTTTAAAGAAAGAGTTAAAGAGTAATGGAAGCTATCCATAGCGGTTAACGCTAAGTTTTCTTCTTTTAAACCATGAACATATAATTGAACGTGGCTAGGTAAAACGTCTTTTAATTCAACGATGAAGGTATATGCGACTTCTTGATCTTGAATTGCTGAATAAGTCTTTTCTTCTTTCGTTGGCGTATGAATTGTATCTAAATGATTTTCTTTAATTAAGTTAACAAGTTCTTCACTTGCTTTTTTATGTTCTTCAAATAATGGGTGACCCGCATTACATTGGGTGAATTGATGACGATAGACTTCATTTTTTAATCCGGAAGCGGATAAACTGGTTTCAACTTCTTTTAAGAAGGAATCCACTCGTTGTTCCATCAAACCACTGACTAAGATAAATGAAGTTTGTTCACCATAAGCTTTAGCTAAGTTATGAACAAGTTTAACGTATTCGCTAATAAAGGTTTCTTTATTAAATACAGAAGCATTCCAGTGGTCATTCGTACCTAAGTTAATAATGACGATATCAGGCGTATAGTTATTTAAATTCCATTCGTACATTTGATCATAGTTGACGTAACGATAACCAGTGTTCACTTGTAAAGAGTCATCAATATTACCAGCGGTATAAAGACCAATACCCGAACGCGCTTGTACATTGATTTCAGCATTTAATGCTTGAGCCGCATAAGTTGCATAGGTTTGTAAACCACTTTGATATTCGCTACTTGTGGTATCGCTTAAAGCACCTCTAAGGTTACCATAGCCGGCCGTAATACTATCACCATAAACTTCCATCTTTAATTTTTCTTCGTGGTTAGCGCCTTTAAAGTAACCATCGGTACGTAAAGAGTGAAGGGTCATGGAAGTAGATAAAGCTTCGGTTCTTTTTAAAAGTTTAACGGTATGAATACCTTCTTTTAAACCTTCAACTAAAGTATATTCGCTTTCTTTACTACCATGGTTAAGAACTAAAACGTTTTTCGTGGTGTCTTCATCACCATCTACCATAATGGAAACACGGGTATAACCATACCAAGATCCCCACCATGCATCTAAAGTAGCGTATAATGCCGTACCATAGAAAGTAACTTCAAAACCACTACCGACGTTATTCATAATGACTTGACCGTTTTGGTGGACATTTCTTCCATAATAACGGACATAATAGGAATCGCGCTCTAAAGATGTAATAACATTGGATCTTTTATAGCTATCAAATTCTTTTTCAAGAACGATATCACCATAGCTTACCGTTAAAGTGAAGGTACCTTCTTTTAAAGCGGTAATCGTATTATTTTCTAATTTAGCTACATCATTGGATAAACTCATTTTAGCATTCACTTGATGAGAAAGTTCAATGGTGAGGGAATCATTGACGTTAATATGATCTTCTTGATTCATAATTTTTAAATCAATAGCCTCAATAGAAAGACGATGATTCTTTTTAGAAGGGGTAGAAATATCTAAATAACCTTTACCTTCTTTTAGTAAATTTACTTTTAAAGAAGTGGGACTTAGAATAGAGTATTGTAATAATTCATAGTCAGAAGGTTGAATGGTTAATGGTTCATTTTTCTCATTTTTTAAATCAATGATATAATCATGAGAAGGTAAGCCAATTAAAGATTCTTTTTCTAATAAAGGAGAATTATCACCTTTTTGACAACTCGTAAAAGAAAAGAAAGATACGAGTAGAGATAGAACACATAATATTTTTTTCGTTTTCATTGTTAACTCCTTTTTATAGTTCGATGGCTTTTTCTAAAATAGTATCAAAGAAGCGGATACCTTTTTCATTAAAGCGGATAGAGATTTCATCATGGGCGTTTTTATGAAGATCACCTTCAACGCGCATAGTGAATTTATTGTTTTCAATATATGAATGAATTAAAACTTCACTTCCAAGAAGTTCCATCACATCAATCGTTACAGGAATGGCATTTTTAGCTTTAGAAATTAAAATATCATTGGGGCGTACACCTAAAGTAATGGGAAGAGGAGAAGAGTAGTCGACTTCTTCCATTTTTTTGATTGTTTCTTTTAAATAAGTGAAACGGGTGTTTTTTTCTTCGATTAACGCTAATTCTTTTTCTAATTTAGCGATTTCTTTTTCGATTTTTGGTTGTTCATCAAGGGAAGAGGATGGATATTTTTCTTTTAAAGCATTAAGTTTAGTAAGCATATTTTTACGGGTAGTAAATTCTTCTTCAATCATTGCCAATTCTTCTTTAAAACTAGCTAAATGCTTTTCATAGAATGCTTGTAGTTTTTCTTTAAGAGAAATTTTAATAGGAAGTTGATAGTCTCCTAAAGAAAGAACATTATTTTCGTATGTACAAGAGAAGAAGTTCATAGCGGGAGAACCAATAAAGGAAGCAACAAATTTATTGGCTGGATGATAATAGATTTCTCGCGGCGTTCCGATTTGTTGAACATAGCCATCTTTCATAACGACAATACGAGTGGCCATGGTCATGGCTTCCGTTTGGTCATGAGTAACATAGATCATCGTAGCGTTTAATCTTTCGTGAAGTTTAATAATTTCACTGCGCATCTGTACGCGTAATTTCGCATCTAAGTTACTTAAAGGCTCATCCATTAAGAATACTTTTGCATCACGAACAATCGCTCTACCTAAGGCAACGCGTTGTCTTTGTCCACCCGAAAGCGCTCTGGGCTTACGATCTAAGTACTTTGTTAATTCAAGTATTTCTGCGGCATTTCTGACACGTTTATCGATTTCTTCTTTAGATAATTTGCGATAAACAGTGACCATTTTCTTTTCTCCTGTTTTGGCATCTACTTTTTCCACTTCAAAGGGAAATTTACGCATTCTTAAAGAAAAGGCCATGTTATTATATACCGTCATATGTGGATAAAGAGCATAGCTTTGGAAAACCATAGCAATATCGCGGTCTTTTGGTAAATCATTATTAGAAAGATGACCATCAATATAGAGTTCACCACTGGTGATTTCTTCTAAACCTGCAATCATGCGGAGTGTTGTAGACTTTCCACATCCAGAAGGACCAACGAAGACAATGAATTCTTTGTCTTGAATCGTAAGATTAAAATCAAAGACAGCTTGCACGTTGTTCGGATAGATTTTGTTAATGTGTTTTAATTCTAAATTTGCCATATTGAATCTCCTTAAAAACGAAAGGTATGTTTGATTATCTCGCCCATACCTTTCATCATTTTTTAAATCTTTATTTACTTACAACGATATCAGAGTAAGTTGCGGTAGAGCCATTCATATAATAGCCTACTTTAGCTTGTGTTGTGAAGTCGGCACCTGTTGATGATAAGTCGAGAGTATAACGATAATCACCATCGGCATACCAATAACCTAATGCTGTATCATTAAAGTATGGAGTGAAAGAGCTACCGTTTTTTACAATCTTAATTGTAATTTCTGAAGATGGTGCTAAATGTTGTAAAACGGTATAATCTGTCCAGAAATCGTGCCATCCTATATCCTTACCATTAATAAATCCAGTAATTTGGAATTCACGCATATCAGTATTGGTGAAACGATCTTCCCATTTACACCATTGTCCATAAACAACGATGTAGTTGTTATCGTCAACATACCATGGGCAAATACCTTGGCAAAGGTCTGCTTCAATTGGGAAATTAGCAGTTCCTTTCATGGTAGTAACAACGGTATAATCACCTTCAGCATTGGTGTCATCGGTAAGAATCAAGTTAGATAAATGAGAATTCATACTGGTTAAAGTTACGGATTTATCTTCATTGACAGTAAAGGTTGGCGCATCTGCTCCGGCTTTAAATACATTCCAAGTATGTTCGTTTTCTTTAACTTCAACGGCTTCATAAGTTAAATCAGTGAAGTTAACAGTATCATTACCAAAAGCATATAAACCATAGGTTGGAGTACCTGTAACATTAGCGATATTGAATGCTTTGGAAATTAATTTTTCTCCATTAAAGAGGAAATCAATATTTAAATTTTTTCCAACAGTACGAACGTTAAAAGCATAGGTAGATTCATAAGAAGTTGGTTTTGCAAGAGCAGCATACGTAGCATTATCGCCCCACATATCATTAAATCCTACGTGAGTACCATTAATATAACCGGTGATTTGGAATTCACGAATACCATTTGGACGTTCGTTATCACGCCAGTCACAATAGGCAATAATGAAGTTATCATTATCAACATACCAAGGAATCATACCGATATGAGTTGGCATAGAGATAGGATAATCTTGGGTGCCTTGTGCTTTAACGGAAACATTATAGTTTGCGGTAGCGTCGGTATTCTTTTTAACGATAGCGTTGCCTCTTTCGGTTGGGTTACCTTGAATGGTGACCATTGGTTCGTTTTCAAACCAATAATAATTACCATCTAAAATTTCGCCATCTGTTTTTAAACTAACGTGTTTCCAAGTTTCAGAAGTGTATTCATGTAAAGAAGTTTCTTCATAGGTTGGAAGTGTAACGGTGATTTCTGCGGTTCCTAAGAAACCATCTTCAGCTGTACCGAATTGCGCTAATAAAGCGGTAGTTGCGGAAGTATCCGTTCCACAAACATATTTTAATTCGATATTGTTTTCACCTGCGACTAAGGCTACTTTTTTACCATTAACGGTGATATTCCCTGCGACCGATGAATGTACCGTCCATTTTAATAAATAAGCTTGGCCATTTGTCAATTCACTATTCTTATAAAGGAGTTGGAAACCAATCCAACTGGCTTCTCCTTTATCTTGGAAACTAAAGTCAAATGCATCGCCATTTTTCTTAGCTTTGATGACGTTAACTTCGTCTTCAACTTCATAATAAGAAAGTGCTTTTTCTTCTAAATCTGCTTCCGCACTACGAGGAATGTCAATCATGACTGGAGCAGTAGAAGAAGTGTCTGGTGTTGGCGCTGTCGTCGTTGGCGTTGGCGCTGTAGTTGTCGGATTCGGCGTGGTGTCCGGTGTTGTAACGCTCGTTGTTGGAGTATTAGAAGAAGTGGTTTCACTTGGCTTTTTACCACAACTTGCGAGGGTTCCTAACAACATCAAAGTGGACAATGATAAGATGAATGTTGTTTTTTTCATTTTTCTCTCCTTTGAGACTAATTTGCATATTTTTCGCAACTAGTCAACTTATAACTTTATTTTATTGTTATCATAAAGCGCTTACAATGCAAAAGTAAACATTATGCATACGAAAAAGCACCATATGAAAAAAGAAGCAAAAGAAAAAATATTAGGATTTTCGATTTCGATAAAAGGACGGAGCGTGATGAAATGTTTTTTTAAAAACATGGGAAAAATAATTATAGTCATTAAAACGAGATTGATAGGCGATTTCATAAATTGGGAGGTCAGTTTCCTCTAATAACTTTTTTGCATACTCTAAGCGTAAAGAGGCAATATACTTCTGAATGCCAATATGAAATGATTTTTGAAACAAGGCGTAAAGAGAAGTGCGCGAAATTTTTAAGGCATCACAAATATCTTCGACGGTATTAATTGTTAAATAATTTTGATCAATGTAAGTTAAAACTTGATCCAATATACTTTCTTTTTTTACGTCTAATAATTCATTCGCAACAATATAATTCGTGCATGCTTCTAAAATTTTAGTAATAGCAATTAATTTTTCATGAGGAAAATATTGTACTTGTTTTAAATAATCCTCGTTAATGGAGACATATTCCTCATAGCGTTTTATATATTCAAGCGCATTTTTAAGTAAATCCTGATAATTTTCTTTATCAGTAATTTGACCTAACATTGCGTAACCTACGATTTTATTATGAAGAAGAAGGGGAATGGTAACTTCAACTAACCCAAAATGACAATAATAAATATCCGTCTCCATCGTTTTAGAACATTCCATAAAATGAGCATGGTTACAGGCTTCACAGCGTTTTAAAAAAGCTTCATTTTTTTGCATATCTCGGCAAATCGGATGACCTTCTATAGGGTAAGCTAAAATTTCTTCATAGTCATTATTAAACAAAACAAAGCGCATGGAAGTCACTTGGTAAAAAGACTTCATAAGGTCGATCATTTTTTCTTGATTTACAATTAATTCCATAAAAATTATCCAACTTTCAAGACGATTTTAACATACTTTGAATAAAAGTACATATTCAAAATTCGTTTTTTTCCGTTATCATAAAAAAGAAAGGTGTCGAGAAAAATCTCGATAAGGTGAAAAAATGAACCGTATTTTTATCGATAAAAGCGCTACCATAGCGACGATTGAAAATGAAGTGTTTGGTAGCTTTGTTGAACATTTAGGTAGATGTGTTTATAACGGCATCTATGAAAAAGATCATCCTTTAGCGGATGAAAGAGGCTTTAGAAAAGATGTTATGGATATCGTAAAAGAATTAGAAGTTCCTATTTTACGTTATCCTGGTGGTAACTTTATTTCTGGTTATGATTGGAAAGATACCATTGGACCAAAAAGAAGAGAAGTCATCGATTTAGCGTGGAGAGCGTTAGATCCAAATACTGTAGGAATTGATGAATTTGCTTATTTTGCTTCCAAAGTAAATTCTCAAGTTTTAATGGCAGTAAACTTAGGAACAGACACCATTAAAAGTGCCCAAGAAATCGTCGAATATTGTAATTTAAAAGATGCTGGATATTGGGCAAAATTAAGAAAGGAACATGGAAGAAAAGAACCTTACAATATCCGTTATTGGTGCTTAGGAAATGAAATGGATGGACCATGGCAAATTGGTACAAAAACACCAGAAGAATATGGTCGAGTTGCTTTAGAAGCGGGCAAACTCATGAAGTGGGTTGATCCCTCCATTCGCTTGGTGCTTTGTGGTTCATCTTCTCCTACGAATCCTACTTTCCCTGAATGGGACCGCAAAGTATTAGAGATCGCTTATTCACAAGTCGATTATCTTTCTTTACATGCCTATTATACTTATCCTACGAGTGACCATAATCCCAAAGAATTCTTTGCTTCTGCTTTAAATTTTGAACAATATATTCAAAGTGTAGAGGCGACCATTCAATATGTAAAAACACTATTAAGAACGAAAAAAGACATTTATTTAGCAATGGATGAATATAATATTTGGCATACTTTTGATGGCTCTAATCAAGTGAAAAAAGATTGGGAAATCGGTGCGCCATTATTAGAAAACCACTATGATTTTGCTGACGCTATCGTCTTAGCCACCTTATTATCTACTTTAATGAATCATGCGAATTCCATTAAAATTGCCTGTATTGCTCAACTCGTCAATGTAATTGCGCCAATTTTGACAGAAAAGGGTGGAAGAATATTAAAACAAACGATTTATTATCCATTCCAAATGATTTCTAAATATTTTAGAGGAAAAACCGCTTTACATCTTTTTAAAGACATTGAATCTTATGATACAGTGACCTATGGAAAAGCACCAAAAATCTATTCTACTTGCGCTTATGATGAAAAAGAAAATGCTTATGTGCTTTTATTAATTAACGTCAATGATACAGAAGAAGAAATTGAATTATCATTCGACCATGAATGTCGACTTACTAAAGAAATTATCTATCAAAGTGACGATTTACATGTTCAAAATACCTTTGATAAACCATTCGAAATTGTACCATTAGAAAAAGACATTAAAAACGATGAAATTTCTATGAAAAAACAACTAAAATTACCTAAAAATTCCATTAGTTTATTTATTATTAAATAAAATATGAGCCCTTCGGGGCTTTTTTTGTTACTTTAATTTGTTTGATTTTAAATTTTTCTTCTGGTGCTTTTTTGCATACATATTGTTTAGTTTTGCATTGTATGCGCTTTCACATTTTATTTATAATAAAACTAGATTTCATAACAAAAAATGACGGAATGATGGAGGTACAAAATTATGAAAAAGAGAATGAATAAAATTTTACCTATTTTATTAGTTTCGATGAGTTCACTTTTGGCTTCTTGTCAAGTAATGACAGGAGAAACGACTTCGGATATTAAAGTCCCTACCAGTGAACTAGAAAAAATCATGCAAAAATATGATGATCTAGGCTATGAATATTCTTATGATGGTGATCCCGTTACATTAACGATGTCTCACTGGGATTCGGCGGGCGCTAACGTGGAAAAGACAGTTGTTGAGGCGGTCTTACAAGGATTTAAAAAGAGATACCCAACGATTAACGTAAAATTAGAAATTGTACAAAGCTATGAAACGGTTTATGGAAACTACATTGGTTCTGGGCAAGCACATGACGTGTTCTTAGTACCTGATGGTTCCATTTCTGCTTGGGCGAGCAGTGGTAAGTTGATGAATTTATCACCATATATTGCGGCGTCTACTTTAATTGATGAAGAAAAAATGTATTCATCTTGCTTAACACGTTATCAATATAATCCACAAACGGGTCGTATGGGTTCCGGTAACCAACTAGCGTTACCCAAAGACGTTGGACCTTATGTTATGTACTATAACAAAGACTGGTTTAAGAAACAAAACGTGGCCTTACCACCATCAGACCGCATTATGACGATGGGTGAAGCAACAGCAATGTGGAAAGCCTTAACTAAGAAAAATGCGGATGGTGTGATTACTGGTTATGGCGTAGCGGGCTTAGGCATTGAAGGTTTAGTATGGTCTGCTGGCGGAGACTTCTTGAATGAAGATCGTACTGCTTTCCCAACCGATGAAAAAACCATTGCTGGTCTTAAAAAAGGCTATCAATATATGAAAGATTCATATTTAAAAGACTTTACACAACCACCAGCAACCTTTACAGGTACAGCGGATGCCTCTAGCTTATTTACTCAACAAAAAGTAGCAACGGTTATTTCTGGACGTTGGGATGTTACGGCTTTCCGTTCCTTATCTTTCGATTGGGATGTTGCCTATGTTCCTGCTTTTGAAGAAAACCCTACCAAAAATATGTATAGTGGTTCCGTGGGTTATGCAGTCAATGCCAAAGCTAAAAACACTGAAGCAGGTTGGAAATTAGTGGAATACATCGCTTCTAGAGAAGGACAAGAAATCTTAACTTCTACCGGTTTCCAAATCCCTGTTTATGAAGATTTAGCTTTAGAAGAAAGCTTAGTTGCTTCTGAAAAAGCCAAAGGACCAGAAAATTACGAAATTTTCGTGGAATCCGCCAAAATGCAAGGCTATGGATTATGGCAATACCGCAGTAATACATTATGGAAAGTGAATGGCTATGATACACCTTCCGAATATTTATATTCAACCGATCCTGCTACTGAAATTACAGTTGATGAATTTATCGAACAGGCTCGTGAAAAAGTCACCCAAAACTTAAATTAAAAAAAGGACAATTTGAAGTATGGAAAGAGAAAAGAAAAAAACTTCTATGAATAAGAAGAAGCGCAATGAAAATATATGTGGATGGTTATTTACAAGCCCCCTTCTTTTAGGTATCGCTTTATTTTTAATCTTTCCTCTTTTCTTTGCCATCTTTATCTCATTCACAGATTATTCCATGTATAAGGATTATTCCTTTTTTGATTTCAAATTTAATATGATTGGCTTTGATAATTACGTCAAAGCCTTTCATAATACCGATTTTATGCGTTCTTTAGTGAATGCTTGTATTAACGCAATTGGAGTACCTGTAGGTATTTTACTTGCCATTTTCTTTACGAACATGCTCATTAAAAATCCCAAAGGCAGCTTATTCTTTCGAACTTTATTTTATCTACCCACCATTTGTGGCTCGGTAGTCATTACGTTTATTTGGCGATGGATTTTTACCACGATTACGAGAAATCTATTTAATAGTGGAGTGACCAACGTTAACTTATTAACTGATAAATATTTCATGATGTCCATGATTGTAATGGGCGTTTGGTCGGGTATTGGAACTTCTGTTTTACTTTTATATTCGTCGATGAAAGGCGTTGATCGTTCTTTATATGAATCCGCTGAAATCGATGGAGCAAATGGTGCCCAACAACTCGTCCACATTACGATTCCTCAAATTTCTCCGGTTGTTTTCTATATTCTATTAACCGGTATTGCGGGATCTTTTCAAGATTTTGCGCGTTTCCAAGTGATGGGAAATAATTCTCCTTCTTGGTACAACATTATGCCAGTCTGGGAAATTTATAAACAAGTGACGAGTGGTGGAAATTTAGCTTATGGATGTGCGTTAGGTATTATTTTAGGTTTAATTATTATTCTCATCAGCGCGATTCAATTTATTGTCTCTCGTTTATGGGTGCATTATGAGTAGGAGATGAGAATATGAAAAAAGCAAAAACCATTAATGGTGCGATTGTCGTACCGAAAAAAAGAAATTACGCTTATTGGATTTTTAAAGTCCTATCTTATTTATGCTTAATTGCGTTTGGCATTATTATTATCATTCCGTTTTTAATGGCGATTATTACTTCATTAACGCCGCAAAACTTCATCATGGAAAATGGCTTTCAGTGGAGCTCAGGCGTCATTGATTTAGAATACTATATTAAACTATTAACAACGAATGAATACGGAAATATTTATCAATGTTTCTTAAATACAATTCTTTATATTGCGCCTCCTATTATAGTAGGAACCTTCTGCAGTGCTTTATCCGCTTATGCTTTTGCCCGTATCAATTTTAAAGGGAAGAAAGTGGTATTTTACCTTTTATTAAGTACCATGGTCATCCCTGGAATTATTACGACTTTCTCATCCTATTTATTATTTGTCGATATTTATAAGGTCAATGATTGGTTCCCATTATTTCCGATTATCGTTCCTGGTATGTTTGGAGCAGTGGGCACGATGTTCTTCTTAAAACAATATTTTGAAACTTTGCCTAAAGATTTAGAAGAAGCTGCGGAAATGGATGGTATGTCTCGCTTTGGCATGTTTATTAAAGTGATTTTACCTTTATCTGTGCCGGCAATTATTACTCAATTACTTTTAGGATTTAATGGTGCTTATAACGATTATTTAGGACCATTACTTTATATCGGTGGTAAACCTTCCTTATTTACCATGCAACTTTATGTTAATGGGCTTTCAACTTCAAGAAATGTCTCTTATCCCTTATTGATGTCGGGTGCCTTATTAGCGCTTCTACCAACATTAGTTTTGTATCTTAGCGGTCAAAAATTCTTTGTAGAAGGAATTGTCATGACCGGAATTAAATAAAAGGAGGAATTTCGTTCATGAAAAAGTATTTATCTTTTCTTGCTTGTGGGGCGGTGTTATTATCGCTAGCGGCGTGTGGGAATACACCGGAAGCTAGTTCTTCAACGCCTACCACGAGTGAAACACCAGTAAATCCGACTTTAGATTTACCCGATGCGCCCAAAGATGCCTTTGTGTCGATTAATGGGCAACAAGGTTTAAAATCGAAAAATTATCTTTTAGTTTTTGAAAAAGATGCGGAAAATCAAATTGCTTTAAAAGTCGAAAGAGTAAAAGATTATTCGGTTATCTTCCTTCAAGAAGAAATGGTCAATGTAAAAGTAAGAGGAAAGGGTACAGGTATTGGTATTGAAACCTATACCGAAAGAACTTATAAAGCCGCTTATACATCGATTGAAAGAACGAATTATGGCTATGATTTAATGGGCACCATTCAAACGAAACAAGGTTCTGAATTTGAAGTGCATGATGCTTATTATCTCGTTAACGAAGATGTCTTTAATATCTATCGCTATGTAAGTGTAGTAAAAGCCAATGAGGAAGATGTTGGTTTTGCTTCAACCGTGAGTCTTGCTAACGCAGACGGCATAGATGACTATAGCCAATTTGAATACTTTATTCCTAGCATTCTATATAAAGACGGACAAAACGTCGTCTCAGGTGCGATTGCTTCGAATTTAGATTTAGACCGCGTTTACGTAAAAGAAACAAGAACCGGTTTACCGATGGTCATGGCGAGAAATAAAGAAAAAGGGTATAGCTTAGCTTTAGCGCACGTCGAACCAGAAATCTCCGTAGGCGATAATGTTGGCGGTGGAAAATCGGGTGACATTAATGATGAATTAAAATATGGCGCGGTTGGTTTATCGATGTTACCTGAAGTGAGTGTCGATTTCGTTTGGCCGTGTACGGAAGGACCCAATACTTATGATGCGGGTCAAGGACAATCAAGACGTTATCACGAAGTAAAAGAAGGAAATTCTCACGATTATAAAGTGGGGTTAATTCCTTTAGATGAAGAAAGTTATATGGACGCTATGGTAGAATCTTATAAAAAAGCCTACTTAGTTTCTCATCCAAAAATTTATGATGTGAATATGGAAGATATTTATCAACAAAATATCGATTTATTCACTTCCGAATATAAAGAGTATAAGTATAATGACAAAGTTGTATCGGCAGGTTTTCCGTGGTCTATCGATTTACCAAATGGTGTAATCTCTCAAGGCTATTCCTTCCAAATGGGTTTCGTTGGACAACAATTACCAGCGGGTTATCAATTATATCGTTATGGTTTAGATCATCAAAACGATACCATAAAAACTCAAGGAAAGAATATTATTGATTTCTGGGCTTCTTCTTCCGTTCAATCCACCTATTTCCCAACCGTTTGGTGGGATCCAAATGTAAATGCAAGTGGTGGACAAAGAAGAAATTATCCTTCCTTTTTACGCTGTATGGTCGATGGTATGGAAGGTATGTTAGACGCTTATCGTATTGCTTCAGCTTATGGTGAAAATCAACAAAGATGGTATGATATGGTCTATAAATTTGGTACAAACTTAGTAGCAAAACAAAACGATGATGGTTCTTTCTATCGGGCTTATAAAACAAACGGAAATGTGGAAACCGATACCAGTAATAATACTTTCCAAGGGACCAGTAAGCTTAATACCCCAATTGCGGTACGTTTCTTAGCTAAAATGTATGAATTAACTAAAGAAGATAAATTTAAAGATGCAGCCTTAAAAGCGGCTGAATTCGCTTATCAAAATCTTTATTTAGGTTTAGGTAAATATGTAGGTGGTACTCCAGATAATCCAAATACCGTTGATAAAGAAGCTGCTGTCTATGCTTTATATTGCTTTGATAGTGCTTATCTTTTAAGCGGCGATAGCAAATATTTAAAAGCGGCAGAGCACGCTGCAATTTCAACGATGTCTTGGACGTATTGCTATGACTTTAAAGTTCCTTCACAAAACGAAGAAGATTCTAAAAAGAACCCCTTTGAAAATGGTGGTGTCATCGGTTTCTCCGTTATTGCAACGGGACATTCAGGTGCTGATAACTTTAGTGCTTATGCCTTCTATGAAATGTATAAAATCTATTTATTATTAAAAGATTCCTTCTATAAAGAAGCGGCTTTATTACTTCAAAATGATACCAAACTTTCTACCGATTATGATGGAAGAATGGGATACGCTTATAAAGCCATGATGCCAGAAGCTACAAACGTGGCGGATTTTTCCTTTAAATCGACCAATACTTGGCTACCTTGGTCCGGTGTTGCTAATATGGAACCGATTACGAATTTATATGAAACCTTTGGCAAAATGAATATTGAAGATTTAGAGGGTTCTTTAGATAGTCAACTCAATCTCTTATTGACGTATGGAAATGGTGGAAACCCCATCAAACGATAAAAAGAAAGGAAAAACAACATGAAAAGAGCAAAAGGTCTATTATTTTTAACCGCACTTTTAATGAGTGTAAGCCTATTTGAAAATACGGAAGTCAGTCATGCGGAAGATGCCTCTTTAGCGGTTTCTAATGCGACATGGGAACATGTAAAAACGGCTGGCGATAATCCATATACGTTAGAACAAGATACCATTACTTCCAGAGGAAATGACGCAATGCGTGCGAACTTCTATGTGAGTAATGATTATCATGCGATTGGTGAATATTCGATTTCTTGTAAAATTCAAGGTACCCAAGGCTTCCCAACCCCTAAAGAAGTACAAGCGGGTATCGTTCCTTGGTATGTCGACGATAATAACTACATCATCGCCTACATGGATTGGTCCGATAAAGAAAGAAATACCGAAATGCGAGAAATTCAAATTACCGGTAGAATTAACGGAAAAAACATGGTCGTTTGGAAAGACGGCGAATTTAAACAAGGTGAATGGAATGACATTTGGACCAATGGTACGTCCATTGCTCCGAGTGAAGAAATTACTTTTAAAGTCAACCGTACTTTAGCTGATGATCGTGACGCTTATATTTATCGATGCTATATCAACGGGGCAGAAATTGGCTTCTATGCGTTTAGAGACAATATGCAATCCGCCTTTGAAACCGCCAAAATTGGTGTGTATGGATATGGTGATACCTTTGCCTTTAATGATTTCACCTATACCAGTTTAAATAACACTACCGATTATTTATATTTAAAAGATGGCGTATCCATGCGCTATGAAAATGAAGAAGGTTGGACCAATGAAGGAAATAATTATAGCTTAGATGCGTTAAACGCAACGACACTTAACTATAACCAAATCGTTTTAAGAAACCCCATCAGTGCAGAAAAATATGCATTTAGTGCGAATGTGAATTTAGAAGAAACGAAAGATACCAGCACATTATCCGTTATTGCATGGCACTACGACGAATACAATTATTTACGCGCAAATATCCAAAAAGATAATAACGCGACATCCTTAACCTTTGAAGGAAAAACCACCACATTAAATGGTGTGCAAATGGTAGAAAATTCTATATATGAAGAACATGAATTAACAACTTCTTTTGATGATATTACTTCCTTTAGTCTTACGAAACAAGGAACCACCTTTACGATCAAAATCAATGATAGTGAAAGTTATTCTTATACCAATGCAAGCTTATTAAAGAGTGCGTCTTATGGTATTGCTTTAAAAGGTATCAAAGCTACCTTTAATGATTTAACTGTCAATGAAATTCCTTATGTTCCATTTGATTGGTATAGCGATGACTTAGGCACCAATAAAAAACATTTCATTTCTGCTAAAACGGATGAAAACCCTATTTCTTATTCTTCAGGTACTTATCAATTTAACGAAAATGGTATCGATTTAGAAAATGGTGATAACCGTACCGCTTTCTATTATGAAAGTGGAAAAATCGATGAAGTGAAAATGAGTGCCACCTTCCAAAATGTCAAAGAAGAAACCATCTATGGTATTTATGGTTGGTTTGAAGATAGCGATAACTATTTATTAGTGGAGGCTTCTGCTCAAGGATTCACCATCACGAATCATTTCCAAGGCGAAATTCAATCAGAAACTTATCCTTTACCTAGTGGAGCATCCTTCACCTCTGGTAGTAAAGAAATGTCAGTGGAAATTCAAAACGATAACGTTTTAGTTACTTGGTATGGTTTAAAAATTGTTAAAGCTGGACAATTCTATATTCAAGGACACGATAAAACCAAATCTCCTTATATTGGTGTGACGGTCCGTAAAACTCCAATTACTGTAAGTGGCATTAAAGTCACAGGCTTTAATTCTTATAATGATATCGTAAAAGGCGATTGGATTTTAAGAGGCGCTCATACTTATACATGGGATTATAATGAAGAAAGTAATACGTTAAAAGGCGATTTAATTGGTGGTACCGAATGGATGAGCACGATGGCCTTACAAAATAACGTAGAAGGTAAACGTGATTTCTATATGGCAAGCCAAGTACAAATTACCGATTCAACGGCTTCCGAATATAAAACAGGTTTTGTACCTTACTATGTAGATGGCAATAACTACGTGTTCTGTTGGTTAAGCATGTGGTCAGGCGCCTCTCCGACAATCGTTATTACTGGACGTTTAAACGGCAAAGTTGTCGGTAGTGAATGGCGTGAAGCTCAAGTCAGTTACTCTTACTTTGATGCGATTAACTTAGTCGAAGTTCAAATTGAAAGAGATAGTGTCAAAGTTTATTTAAATAAATCTTTCAATCCAAACTTCCAAACCACGATTGATGGACTTAACTTACGTAGCATTGAAAATTCTAAAGTTGGCTTTAACTTATATAACACATCCGCAACCTTCAGTGATATTCATTTAATGACGGAAACAAGAAACTTTAGAAATACAGAAAAACCAACGATTACTGAACAAGGAAAGAGAAAAGAAGAAGGAGAACTCAATACTCGTATTAGTTTACCTATCTATTTTGCTTCTAATAGTGCTGATGATATCTTAGACGCTGTTGTAAAAGTCACAGATCCTAATGGAAATGAAGTTGAATTAGTGAAAAATGGTTTTACTCCTACGATCGCAGGTAATTATCAAGTTCAAGTAACTTGTGTAGATAACTGGGGTAATGAAGCGGATTCAATTGAATATACAATTCTCGTAAAAGATCCAAATCAAAAGGGTAATTCATCAGGATGCAAATCTTGTGCAAAATCTTCTACTGCAGTCTTTACGATGATGGCTTTAATTAGTGTAATTTCCGTCGTCATCTTTAAGAAAAAAGAATTCTAGTTATAATGAAAAGAAGAGTTAATCGCTCTTCTTTTTTATACACTCAAAAAGTGTTATAGGAATTTATATACTAACTTAATGAATAACATTGAGTTGAATAGGTACTTATATTTCAATGATTGACAATATGACAAGATATGATAATATGAAATTGTAGATTTACGTTTTTTAATAGTTGTACAATAGTTTGATGTTAGATTATTTGTTACTTTTTAGTCTATAATTTTATAAATTTCTTATGAATATTGGAGGGTGAAAACTATGAATAAGAAAAAATTATTGTTGCTTTCAAGTTTGTTTTTAGTCGTAAATGTAGTTGTATTTTTTTGCTTTTTTCCAACTTTACATATCTATGGATATGAGCATCAAATTCTTACAAGTACGAATCCTGAATTACATATAACGATTACAGAAAACTCTTTATTTCATGTTGTAAAAGATGATTATTATAGTAGCACATTAAAAACCGCCTATATCGTTTCATTTGTTTTACAAATCGTTAGTGTTATTTCTTCAACGATTATGCTGCTTGTGTTTGTCTTTCCTAAAAAGATTTATCATTACTTTTTCCTTTTTCCAAGCATCGTTTGGTCCATATTCTTGATTGTTTTATTTAAAAGTAGTGTAATTTTACTCATTGTTGCTATTTTATTTTTCATTATGTCTCTTGCTTATTTTATCTATTTATTCATGAAAGAGAGTCATAAAAAGAAAGAAGTAATAAGCATCTAATATTTACTTATATAAAGCTTACAATGCGATAAATAAAAATAAAAAAGTTCACCTCCAACGAAGTGAACTTTTGTTTTTTTGAATACTTTTTAATTAGTCATTAAAGACGTAGAATTCCATTGGATAAGTTAAGTATTGGATTTCTTCTAATTGATCGCAGGTAACATATCCAGCTGGCGCTTTAATTAAGGATGGGATACGGTTAACAATCGTGGCACATGTATGTTCAACAGTGGCTGGTTTAACAACATGATATTCAACGTTTGGTTCACCAGTGATTTCCCAATCGCACATATCGCCATCATCTTTACCATAGACTTTACCGATGGTTTCTTCTTCCACTTCAATACCTTGTAAGGTTTGAGCAGTAACAACGGCAGACATACCAATACAACGTCCGGCTTTGATTTCTTTACCTAAAGTATCGGAATAAATATCTTTATCAATGATATAAGGAACATGTTTTTGGGTAATAGAAGTAATGGTTAAGTGAAGTTTATTACAAATAGCTTCTACAGAGTTCCAAGCATAAGAAGGTTCGAATTCGGTTGGGTGAGCAATCTTTTCTTCAAATTCTTCTTTGGTTAAGTCACAACCATGAGCATTGGCTAAAGCCATACCATATTCATCAACATTATAAGAATAGGCACCTTTAATTTTGGTAATCTTATGGCAACCAGCAGCCGCTAAACCGACCATGTTAATCCAGAAGATATCTTGCATACCAGCACCTGTAATTGTGCAGCCAGTTTCTTTGGCTAAACGATCTAAACGATTGACTAAGCCGGCAGAAGTGGTATTTGGATAAATTGCTTCTTCACAGGTTGTGATGACATTAATGCCTCTACGTACACATTTTTCCACCATTGGATAAATATCTTTAATAAAGGAGAAAAGAGTAACAATAGCGACATCAGCGTCACATTCGTCTAATACTTTATCTGCATCATCGGAAATAATAACACCAGTCTTTACACCTAATTCTGCAAAATCACCAACATCCATACCAACGACTTTTGGATTTACGTCAATGGCACCAACGATTTCAGCGCCGTGTTCGTAAGCATAACGTAAGGTATACTTACTCATCTTTCCGCATCCGTATTGAACAATTTTAATCTTTCTCATTTTATAATCCTCCTAAATTTGTTCTTCACCCTTATTATAAAGTCTCATGTAACAAGAGAGTCAATAAAAAAGTTTAACGAAATTTAACAGGCACTTGTAAACGCATAAACATGCTTCTTTGATTGGTATCGAATACATTGAATTCCGTTAAGACTTCACATATATAATCTCCACAAATCTCATAATTATTCTCTTTACAAAAATAGAGTAATTTTTTTATCGAAGGAAGCTCACTATCATAATCGTTTGCGTAGATACAAGCATACATCCCACTATCGACAATATCGACGTCATTGCGGCTTTTATAGGATTGAGATTGCACAAAAACAAAGATATTATCCGGTACTAAACGCATCATAGAAATGTTTTCATAACTAATCGAAGTTCCAACATTATAGGTATGAATATAAGAGAATCCATTTTCTACTAAACGAGAACGTAATTCCGCTAAAGACTTTTCATAATCGAGGATATTTCCTAGATAAAAGTTCTCAGAACACTTCATTTTCCATATATATCTTCGATCCATATATTGAAGAATAGGTACACCTGGTGTGGGGGCAGTGCGGTAGTGTTCAATGGAAGAAATGGAACGTTCAATCGCGTCATGCTTTAATTTTAAATCATTCATTTCTTGATGGATTTGTTCGTTCTTTTTCGCGAGAATACTTTCGATGATTTCAATATCCTGTGATTCTAGTACTTTTTGAATTTCCTGTAAGCTCATACCTAATTCTTTCATATACGCAATCATATCAAGACGAGCATTTTGCTGCACGTCATAATAACGATATTTGGTTTCTTCATCCACATATTTCGGCTTTAATAAACCGAGTTGATCATAAAGCCTTAAAGTGGCAATCGTAATATGGTTCATTTCCGCCATCATACCGATGGAAATGAGTGTATCTTTCATAACTTTACCTCCAAAAACTCTCATCTACACATAGAGTTTATCATTTTTTGAACCATAAAAAAAGAAGAACGTAATGAAGTTCTTCTATAAAGTTAACGCTAAAGTTCCATCTTTTTTAAAGACAAAACCATTTTGTAAATGAAAGTTAAAATAGAAATGATGTTCGTTGAGTTTATCTTCATCTTCTAAAGTTAATGGAATTAAAACTTGATGAGTGGATGAATAGCCTTCTAATATTAAGCGTCCTTTTCGGTCTAGATATGTTTTTTTCATCATAAGAGAAAGACCTTTATGAGAATCTAAACAAAAATTCGTTAAGGGTAAACATAAATAATAAGTATCATCGGATAAAGTAGAATCACCAATTTCTTGGTCTTGATAAAACATCTTATGGTTCATCACTTTTATCAATAATTGATTATAATGGTCATTAAAATAATGAAGAACATCAATATGTGTAGGATGATGATTCATTTCTTCTAGCGTATTGAAAAAGAGTATTTTTCCTTCTTTTAAAATCAAAACTTTAGTAGCAAAAGAAGGTACGTTTTCTTCATCATGGCTAACATAAATCATGGGTGCATGATTTTCTTCTTTTATTTTTTTGATATACCTTAATACTTTTTTTCTTGAAAGCGTGTCAAGTCCACTCATCGCTTCATCTAATAAATAAATATCTTCATTAACGAGAAATACTTTAGCTAAAGCCACTTTTTCTTGCTCACCTAATGATAAGTATTTGGGCTTAATATTCATAAAAGGGAGAAGATGAAAAGTCTTCATTAACTTTTTAATGAGATTATCTTTTTCTACAAAAGAAAGTTTCATATGCTTAATGCCAAGCATTAAATTTTCATAAACCGTAAGATGAGGGTAGAGTTTGGGTCCTTGAAATACATAACCAATTTTTCTTTTATAAGCGGGGATAGCGTTTTGTAATTCATCATGAATGAATATGTTTCCTTCATCTTGAGTAAGTAACCCTGCAATTACTTTTAAAAGGGTGGTTTTCCCACTTCCAGAAGCGCCAAATACGCAGAGAAAGTCATCTTCAGTTAAAGAAAAAGAAATGTGATCTAACGTTTTTTCCTCTTCTTGATAGGAAAATGAGATATCTTCTAATAATAAATTACTCATCGCCATCTTCCTCCTCATCCTCTTCTAATTGATATAAACCTTTACGATAAATAGAAGGAAACTGGGTTTCATTAATTACTTTATCAAAGTAGGATTCGGTGAATAAAGAAGTCGCTAAAACCATATGACCAAAGCCAATGATTGTATAAACTAAAATCGTAATGGCGCTTAATATTGTATTGGAGAAAAATGATACGACTAAAAGAGGACCCATCGTGCCTAAGAAAACTAAGAATGTCTTAGGTAAAGCATAAAATGTAAACAAAAAAGCATTTTTAATCGTACGGAAAACGGAATTTGTATAGATAGGAATTTGCCCATAAGCAAAAATAACATTGCATAATAATAGAATGAGGAAAATAACCACTACGAGAGTAGAGGGTAGATAGTATTTGAAATTTAAAATCGAGATATAATCTCTTGCAAATAAAATAAGATAAAAAACAATGCTATAAAAAAGGGTAACGCCTAAAAACTTTTTTACGTTTTCTTTTATTCCTAAAAAGAAAGTTTTTGAAAAAATGTAGCCTTCTTGAAATGAATATTTTTTGATTAACGTATAAGCACCTGATAAACCAATAGAAAAGATTAATAAAGCTGGAATATAAAGTAAAGAAAGATAAATATCTAAAGAGAAATATTGATAAAGAACCTCTGCTTGATTACTTTCATTCATTCCTTTTAAAACGGAATCTAAAAAAAGACCCTTTAAGACAAGTGTAACAAATAAAGGAATGGCAAATAACGCTAATAAAAAAGAAAGTTTCATCAAAAAAGTGAAGTGGGTTTTATAAGTAAACTTAAATACATCCCACCTAGAATTCAAATTAAAGATGTTGAAACTTTCTTTTCTTTTCATAGATTTATTTTCCTTCGATGGCTTTTCTCATTTCCTCTATCGGCGCTTTTTCTTGACGGTCAAAGTCATAAAGACCATTGATTTCTTGATAGACATCCGTGATTTGCGTAATGCAGAAACCATTGACTTCGGGGATATTTTGCACCACTTTGCTTAAATCATGAATGCGACGAATAAATTGTTCTTGATTAACGACTTTATCGCCATAGCCCCAACCTTTATCTTCTTTGTTTTCAAAGCCGATACCCATAAATTCATCGATGAGAATCGGTTGTCCTTTATAGGAATGATTGCCTACAAAGGGGCGACGTAAGTTAGAGTAATTGGTACGATTTTCTTTATTTAAAACGCCGAGAATATTTTGATAGAATTTTTCTAATTCTTCAGGATTCTGCTCATAATTATGGAAAGAAATAATATCACTACAAGTATGTTCCCAACCATCGTTAGCGATTACTGGACGCATCGCATCATACGATTTGGTAAGGTGATATAAAGCTTCGGTAAAGGAAGCTTCATTCGCATTAGAGGTCAAACGATTGACACCCCAAGATTCATTAATGGGTACCCAACCGATAATCGAAGGATGATTGTAATTTTGTTTTACAGCTTCCATCCATTCTTTCGACACATTTTCAATCGTAGCGTCTTTAAATTCATAAGCAGAAGGCATTTCTAAAAATACCATCATACCCATGATATCACAATAATAGTAGAAACGCTCATCTTCAATTTTTTGATGGACGCGAATACCATTAAAACCAAGTTGACGAATGAGTTCAATTTCATGAATCATTTGTTCTTCATTTTCATAGGTTAAGCCTGAATTTCTAAAATAACCTTGTTCAAGAACCATCTTTAAATAGACAGGATTAAGGTTCAACATCAATAAAGAACCATCAGTTTTAAAGATGCGGAAACCAGCATAAGAAGAGACATGGTCAATGACGCATTGATTTTCATCTAAGAGTTCATATTCAATATCGTATAAATGGGGCCAATTAGAAGACCACCAATGAATTTTAAAGCCTTCCATGTCGTTCGTGGCATCTATGCTAAAAGTATGATGATTCCGCGTAAGTAACATCGTTTGTTGGCCCACCATATGACCATGAATCGAAAGGGTAGTTCTTAAAGAATAGCCTTTTTTAAAATTCGCAATATCGTATTCAAAAAAGAAATGATAAGTATCTTCAACTGGTGTAACTTTTACGCGTTCTAAATGGGTATAGTTTACTTTTTCTGCCCAAACCGTTTTCCAAATACCGGTGGTAGGCGTATACCAACATCCAAAAGGATGATCTAACCAAGTTTGTTTTCCGCGCGCTTTTAAACAAGAATCATCATCTTCGACTCGTAAAACGATAAAAGCGTCGTTATTTTTATCAAGATGCGAAGTAATATCAAAAGAGAAGCGGCAATATCCGCCTTCATGTTCTCCAACATATTTTCCGTTAACAAATAAGGTTGCTTTATAATCAACGCCTTCAAAATGTAAGAGGTACCGTTCATTTTTCTTTAACTTTTCGAAATGTTGCTTTTTTGCGTACCAAACGATAAAATGTTGCGCTTCATCATGAATCCCACTTTTGGATGTTTGATAAGAAAAAGGAACTAAAATTGTTTGTGAAGTAGGAAAGTTTTTATAATACTTTTTTTCCATTCCCGCGTTTTCATCATCAAAAGCGAAATCCCATGTGCCATTTAAATTCATCCATGTATTGCGCACAAATTGTGGCCTTGGATAATCTTTTTTATAACATTTCGTATGTTGCATATTTGTATCTCCTTTGTAAAATCAAGTAAACTAGTTGCAATTCAAAACCATGCCATTTATTATATAAATATATCATGAAAGCGTTTTTTTCACGATATCATTATATCACTTAAATATGCAAATTAACACCAAAGGAAGTGGAAAAATGAAATCAATTTTGTCGAATTATTATGACGACTTTTTAGATGGTTCAACAACGGTATACAATTATGCACCATCGACGAATTATCGTTACTTATTTTATGCGCAAATTGTGGGTATACAAAACATTGGTCCTAAGTACTATAACGAACTTGCTATGGCTAAAGAATACCTCATTCAGTACACTTTAGAAGGTGAAGGCTATTTAAAAATTAATAATGAAGAAATGATTTTAAAAAAGGGTGATTTACTCATTATTCCTAACTACTATCACCATATTTTTAAACCAGTTGAAGGAAAGAAATGGCGTATTGCTTTTATCCACATTTTTGAAAATGAAATGGTAATGGAAATCGTAAATCGTCTTTATAAGAAACATCGTTATGTCATTCATGATGTGGAAGAAGAAAAAATCGTAGGTCGTATGATTAAAATCATTGATTTATTAAGTGAAGATTTACGCGCGAATGAATGTAAAGTATCCGCTGAAATTTATAGTTTACTAATGGAAATTTGTGAACAAAGTGATGCTTTTGAAGGAGACTTTATTGATAATGAATTAGCAAGTGTTATTAATTTCTTACGTCAAAACTATAACACCCCGATTCGTTTAAAAGATGTTTTAGAAAGAGCAAATTATAGTAAAAATCATCTAGAGCGATTGTTTAAATCAAAGATGCATATGACGATTCAAGAATATATTGCGCACCTCCGTTTAGCAAGAGCGCAAGAATTAATTTTAACTACGAATATGTATTTTAAAGAGATTGCTTTAGCCGTTGGCTTAACAGATTATCGTTCCTTGGTATATTTATTTAAAAATACCATTGGAATTACGCCAACAGAATATCGTGAAAGAGGAATGCTAAGAAAAAATCAAGATGAAAAAGCAAGTTTCATTGAAGAAGAAAGTATAAATGATGAAGAAAAATAAAAAAGAAAATAGGATTTCCATTATTTATAGCGGTTCGCTATAAAAAAACGAGAAAAAGTTCTAAATTTCTTTTTACATTTCTCTCTAATCTTGCTATAATCCCATCTTTTAC
>DLKT01000056.1 GCA_002477825.1 Caryophanales bacterium UBA7581
GTACAATCACTTTTCTTGTTATGAAAGAAATGCGAAATCTTTTGATAAAGCGTAATTTCTTTTTCCATGTTTTGTTGAAATAGAGTTTCTCCTTCTTTGGCTTTTTTACTCGCGTATTTCAAAATGAAAGTTTGCCAAGACATATCGACCGCTAATAAATCTTCAACGATGGAGGACCATTCATCACTCGGATGAAGTGTTAGCAAATATTTTTTATATTCTAAACATTTTTGCTTTTTTCTTTCCATTTCATTTTTTAATACAGATATGGCATTTTTTTCTATACATTGCGTTAAGACATAATTAGAATCATGTAAATAGGAAATAAATGACTCTAGTTGTAATTTGTTAGAGCTTTGATTCGATAGAGAAGAGAATAGTGCATGTAAATTCTTTTTTTCTTGTTCTTTAATAATATCCGCACTAAAGGGAAAATATAAATAAGCAATTAAAGTTGATCGATAATACCAGATGTTATCGTAAGCGTGAATCGGTGCAAAAGTATCCTTTTTTTCTATTTCTAGCACTCTTTCTTCAGATGGAATGGCAATATGAAGGGGCATACCCGGAAAAATGTTATGATAACGAATCATTTTGTTAAACTGATAAATGTCATCGACTTCACAACCGAATTTTTTAGCAATGGATTCAATCGTATCATCTTTTTTCGTGATATAAAGGGTGAAATTTTTAAAAGTTTTTTTCATCTTATTTTACCTCACAGTTCTTAATGCAATATATGTTATTTTCATAAGCTTTATGATATAATACCACTAACACGAAAAGGAGAAATGGCAATATGATGAACCAAGGCTTTGAACAAATTCAAGAAAAAAAAGAAGAAGGCATTCCTTCCTGTAATTTAGGACATAGAATGATTGCCTTTGTTATTGATATTTTATGCGTATTTATTTTTTCTAGCGTTTTGACAAGTTTTGCAGCACCTGCAATAAGAAATCGCTTTTATAATCAAGATGCTTTAGTAGAAAAATATGAAAATCGAATTATTGAATCGGGATTATATGTCGAAAGTAGTGCAGAAGATGAAAAAAAAGCCTATTATCCTTTAAATATGCATCCTGATTATGCTAATAAAGAGCTAACCGAAGAAGAGCAAAACACTTATATTCAAATTTTAGAAACAGGTGTTAATAATTTTGCTACCTCTACTTCTTTTACCTGCTTTACTGAAGATGATTTAAAAGAATTACAAAAAACAGAAGAAAAAGTCTTTACTTATAATGAAGAAACCAAAAAATATGAAATTAAAGAAGATGCTTTAAAATCCGATATTATTGCTTTTTATCAATCAGCCGTGCAAAGTGAAATCAATACTTTAAGCAAAGATGAAATTATTAAAACAACCTATGCACAAATTATGCGGCCTCGTTACATGGAAACAATTGTTTCCATTTCGATTGTGGCAATTATCTTTCTTTTAGTTATTCCTTTATGTACAAAATATCGTCAAACATTAGGAAAGAAATTTATGCGTCTTACAGTTGTAAGAAATGAAAAGATCATTTCTCGTCCAATGACTTTATTACGATTTACTATTTTGTTCTTAGTTGAATTATTAGGATCTATATTCGCTTATGGTATTCCTTTAATTGTTTCTCTTACCATTGCTTGCTTCTCTAGAAATAAGAGTTCGTTGCATGACTTGCTTTTAAAAACCAAAGTAGTTTCTATTGATGCTTTACCATCACCTAATGAAGAAGGCGAAGCAGAAGTGCTTTTACCCAAAGAACCTATGTTAGTGGAAGTCGGTGAAGTGAAACAAGAAATTGAAGATGAAACTAAAGCGGAAATTATTGAAGAAAATGAAAAATTAAATGAAGATTCTTCTAAAGGAGAAGAAGAATGAACGCAAGTGAAAAAGTAGAAATAACGGAAAAAGAAGAAAATAAAAGACAAAATGAAGTTATTTTACCTTTAACCTCTAGAAGATTAGTCTCCATTTTAGTTGATGCTTTCCTTTGTTTTATTACCTTTATGATTTTACAAACTTTTGCGATTCCTCCTTTAGTGGGGGCCATGACAAATATTGATCAAACAACAGAAGCTTATCAAAATCGCTTAGTTGAAAGTCATTTATATCAAAGAGTCAGTGGAGGCACTATGAAGATAACCGGAACATTGACGGAGGAAGAAAAGAAAAAAGATATGGAAGCCTATTTTACAAAATTAGATGAGGCAATTACTTTTTTCTATGTTGACTTTACTGATATTGAAGAGGCAAAAATCGAGAATTACTATCAAAGTAAAGAAGAGTCAGGCTTGTTTGAAAAAACAGGAGATACTTGGGAAATTAAAGGAAGCGCAACCTTTAATGAACTAAATAAATTTTATGAAGAACAATACGATATTGCTTTAAACTATTTTAGCCATGATGATGAATGCTTAACTTTAGCAAGAAAAATTACGGTTGTGAGTATTGTAGAAGTTTTTCTATCATTAACATTCTCTATTGTGATTTTCTTTTTAATGTTTCCACTTATTTTTAAAGAAAGACAAACATTAGGAAAAAAAATAATGGGGTTGGCCGTCGTTTCTCGAAAAGATGGAATCGTGGCGAAAAGATCACAATATCTTGTGCGTTTCTTAGCGTTCTATGTTATTGAAATTCTTTTAACCGTTTTCACTTTTGGTATTCCATTAATTGTTTCTGTTTCTATGCTATTCTTTTCTAAAGAAAGAATTACATTACATGACTATTTATCCGCTACATTAGTCATTGATACACGTCAAAGACCAGCAATGCATAGTGCAGAAGAATTGAATGGTTATGAAGAACAAAAGAAAAAGATTTCAAAATCTGTTTAAAAAAATTTAAAAAAAATTATTTTTTACATAACGTCAAATAAATCGATAAATAAGCAATTTCTGCTATGGATTTCATTGGAATGATTCAATGAAAAAAGTAGCAGTTTTTTTCTTTTTTTTCGTTTTTTCTCATTTTATTTTCTTCTTTTGATTTTCGCTCATTGAAATAATTATAAATGTAATTTATAATATAAATACTAATGGAGGAATACTATGGAAATTCGATTAGAAAATTTGACGAAAGTATTCACAGGTAATAAAGGCGATAAGAGTGGCACTACCGCCGTTGATAATTTAGACATCACAATTCCTGATGGAAAACTCGTCGGCCTTTTAGGGCCATCCGGATGTGGTAAATCGACTACGCTTTACATGATATCCGGGCTACTAGAACCAACTAGTGGAAAAATTTGGTTTGGAGATGAAGATGTCACAGAAATCTCTCCAGAACACAGAGGCATTGGTTTGGTCTTCCAAAACTATGCTTTGTACCCTCACATGACTGTGAGACGTAACATTGCTTTCCCACTTGAAAATCTTCGTGTTGAAGAAGAAGTCGTTGACAAAAATGGAAAAGCACAAATCAAAAAACGCAAACTTACCAAGGCTGAGATTGATATTCGGGTCATGGAAGCAGCGAAACTCGTCCAAATCGAAGAGTATTTGGATCGTAAACCTAACCAACTTTCTGGTGGTCAACAACAACGTGTTGCCATCGCTCGCGCGTTAGTGAAACAACCTCGAGTTTTATTGCTTGACGAACCATTATCTAACTTAGATGCGCGTTTACGTTTACAAACGAGAGAAGAAATTCGTCGTTTGCAAAAGGAAACAGGAATTACGACGGTATTTGTTACTCATGACCAAGAAGAAGCTATGAGTATTTCAGATGAAATCGTTGTAATGAAACTCGGTGTTGAACAACAACGTGGCGTACCGCAAGAAGTTTACAACAATCCAAAGAATTTATTTGTCGCGCAATTCTTAGGAACCCCTCCGATTAATGTCTTTAGCGGAAGAATTTTTAATGGCAAGGTTTACATCGGTGAAGATGCTATTTTGGATGCAGACGGAATAGATGATCAAGAAGTCTATGTTGGTATTCGTCCAGAAGGTTTCATCGTTAATTCCGATAAGGCTTGCTTACATACAGAAGTTGAACAAATTGAAACATTGGGTAGAGATATTTCGATTGTTTGTAAAAACCCATATTGTCTCAAACCTACATTCAAATCTATTTTGGATGCGGATGAAAAAGTGTCCGTTGGCGAAACAAAATTGGGAGTCAAGCCACACAAATGTTTCGTGTTTGCAAAGGATACTGAAGAAAGGATTATATAATCTTGGAATCGAAAAATAATTGGAAAGCATGGTTATACTTGGCTCCCGTTATTGTCCTCATGCTTATTTTTACGATTTATCCTTTAGTTCACACCATTGGAATTTCATTTTTGAAAAATTATGACTATTATTCTAATGAAACTTTTTTCCATTCAGTGTTCAAAAGTGATGGCGGTTTAACCCTTGATAATTTTAAGCAAGTTGTAACTTACGATAATTTTATTCAATATGCGTTGCCGAATACTTTAATTATCACCTTTGTCACTGTTCCAATTTCTATTGCTTTATCTTTATTGATTGCTGTAGGATTGAACTCAATTAAAAAACTAAACAAAATTTTCCAAACGATATTCTTCATGCCTTATGTTACTAATTCCATTGCTGTAGGTATGGTGTTCGCGGTTATCTTTGCTGGCACTAATGGTTTATGGAATACAATATTTGGATTAGGATCTAAAAACTGGATTGATATGAATGCACCTCGTTCAAGCGCTATGTTTGCATTATGCGTTTATATCGTATGGCATGCGTTGCCTTATAAAATTTTAATTTTCTTAAGTGGCTTACAAAACATTGATAAACAATATTACCAAGCTGCTAAGATTGACTCGGCAAGTAAGTTTAAGACCTTTATGAGAGTGACAGTTCCATTACTTTCACCTCAAATTATGTACATTGCGATTACCTCCTTTATTGGTTCATTTAAAGAGTATTCTTCTGTCGTCGCTATGTTCAAAGATAAAAAAGGTACCGTTTCTGCTAACAAGCCGAACATGTACACAGTTGTTTATTATATTTATGATAATATCGCTGATCACCCATCTTGGGCATCCGCGGCAGCTGTCTTATTATTTATCCTAATTATGATCTTTACTGTCTTGCAAAGAAAAGTTGCAGAGAAAAGGGTCCACTACTAGGAAAGGAGCGGAAGAAATATGGCAAAAACAAAAAAACAAAGTTCACATGCTTTTTCTAAATGCTTCTTAAAAAACAAAGTCTTATTTACAGTGATTGCAGTGATTCTTGGCTTATTATTTTTAGATATCGGAGTTGTTACAGGTACACATTTTAAATGGAATACCTGGGGAACAATTTTCTTCAGCCTTGCGTTACTTGCTATTATTGCTCTAATTTATTATGCCCAATTGAAAAAAGCGAATGAATTGCTTCCTCGTAGAGTGTATTCAAATGAAGAAATCAAAGAAGCGAATTCACTAGTGCTAGTTATTCGTGAAGGAAGAATGAATGCAGATGCTGCTAAAAGAGCAGAGCGAGTTATGAAAGTTGTTAGTATGATTATTACTTATGCTTTCTTAATCATTATGGCTTTTGCAATTATTATTCCTTTCTATTGGATGTTAATCACATCTTTAAAAACAAATTCTGAAATTCGTGATCAAATTACGTTCTTCCCCCAAACCATTCAATGGGCTAACTACAAAATCCTATTCCAAGGTTTGGAAGCAGGCGCAGAATTTGAAGGAAGCCAAGTGGTTTCTAGAACCGATCCGTTTAACTTCTTAACATATATGAAAAACACCTTAATCGTTGGTGTCTTATCTACCTTAGGAACTTTAATTACGACGATTCTTGCTGCTTTTGCTTTTTCAAGATTAAACTTTAAAGGAAAAGATCTCGTATTTACCATTTTCTTAGCAACCATGATGATTCCTGGTGAAATGATGGTTATTACCAACTATATTACCGTATCTTCTTGGTTAGACTCAGATGTTGGAACGTACGCAGCTATGATTATTCCTTTCTGGGTAAGTACTTATTATATCTACTTACTTAGACAAAACTTTAAACAAATTCCAAACGAACTCTACTATGCTGCAAAAGTAGATGGTAAAAGCGATTGGACCTATTTATGGAAGGTCATGGTACCATTAGCCATGCCAACCTTAATTACAATCTTTATTTTAAAACTTATGGGCGCATGGAACTCTTACGTGTGGCCAAACTTAGTCGCTGATAAAGAATCAATGCGTTTAGTTACCAATGGTTTAAGAGGTTATGGTGCTTCTCCAGATGGACAACCACACCAAGGTTTACAAATGGCCGCAACGGTCGTTGTTACTGTTCCATTGTTACTATTATTTATATTCTTTAGAAAGTACATCATGCGTGGCGTAGGCCGTGCAGGTATTAAAGGTTAATACGCTTCGGCGTGTTTATAAAAAAACAGGAGGAAAAAGAAAAAAATGAAAAAGAAAAGTTTTATCTTAGCTATGGCTTCCTTATTAGTAGTTGGCGCTGCCTCTACATTAACAAGCTGTGGTTCTGATGGTCGTACGGAAATTGTCTTCTGGCACACAATGGGTAAAAATAACCAAGAAAAATTAAATGCCATGATTGATGAATTCCAAGCAAAGTATCCTCAATATAAAGTGACGCACTCTGCACAAGGTGGTTATACTGATATTGAAAGTAAGATTCGTAAAGCAATTCCTGCAAAGAGAGTACCTACCATGGCATTCTGTTATGCAGACCATGTTGCTGGTTATGGAAACAATACTGTTGATTTAACTCCTTATATTAATAGTACAGAAAAAATCTTAGATAAAGACGGAAAAGATACAGGCGAAATCGTTGGTTTAACTGCCGAAGAAAAAGCCGACTATGTCCAAGGTTATTGGGAAGAAGGTTCACAATACATTCGTGAAGGATTCTATTCCGCACCATTCTCCAAATCAACTGAAGTTATTTTCTATAATGCATCTTTCTTTAAAAAGAACAATTTACCACTTCCAACCAAATGGGAAAGCGATGATCCAAATGATTTAACCGCGATGTGGAATTTATGCCGCAAAATCAAAGAAATCAATAAAGACATCACACCTTTAGGCTATGACTCTGATGATAATATGTATATCACCTTAAGTGCTCAATATGGCATTCCATATACCAGCATTAAAGATGGCAAAGGATCATTTGATTTCAATAACGCTGAAGCCAAAGCTTTAGTCAAACGTTTAAAAGGTTACTTTGATGAAGGATTATTCATTACCAAAGGAACATCGGCTGATAATACTTATACTTCTACCATGTTCAAGAACCAACAAATCGTAATGTCCATTGGTTCTACCGGTGGTACTTCCTATAACGTACCAAAACAAAACAATGGTGAATACGAATTTGATGCCCAAGTTGCCCAAGTTCCACAACAAAACGCAACAAGAGACTATGCGATTTCTCAAGGACCTTCCATTTGTTTCTTCCAAAATACAAAAATTACCGATGAACAAGTGAAAGCCTCTTGGTTATTCTACAAATTTATTACCTCACCAGAAAACAGTGCGATGTACGCAATCTTAACCGGTTATGAACCAGTTCGTACTAGCTCTTACGCAACACAACAATATAAAGATCACTTAGCTAAATTAGGCGGTGAAGAAGAAACTTTATACACTCGTGTTGCTACCTTAACATCAACGCAGAAAGTAAGAAATTCTTATTTTGCTTCTCCAGCATTCAAGGGTTCTTCTACCGCTCGTCAACAATGTGGTGGTATCTTAACCTTAACCATGTTTGAAGATGCATCTAAAGTAAATATTGATGAAAGAATTGATTCCATATTTGCTAAAGCTTTAGATGAATGCGAAATTGCTGCTATCTAATTTATGAAAGTTTTAAATTCAATAAAAAAATTGGGGGCTATCGTCATTATGGCGATAGCCGCCACTCTTCCATTTACTTCTTGCTCTAATAATGAAATAGTGGATTATGTGGCTAATACTCAAATTGCTACTGAGGGTTGGAAAACCTCAGATTATCTTACAACAGGAACCGGAGTCGCTACTCTTAGACAAGGCGTTGATGGAGACACTGCGCACTTCTATGTTGGGAAAAATAAAGAAGTTATTTCAGGTCGTTTTAATGGTGTAGATACACCAGAATCGACCGGCGTTATTGAAGAATGGGGAAAAGAAGCTGCTAAATTCACTACCGATATCTTAACTAACGCTAAAACTATTATTCTTGAGACCGATCAAAGTTTTGGGGAAAGAGGACCAGAAAAAGAATCAAACGGACGTTACCTTGTCTGGATTTGGACATCTGAACGTTCCATTGAAGAAGAGGATGGCTCTCAATTAAGATTACTTAATTTACGCTTGGTGCAAGAAGGATATTCTCCAGCCAAAAGTATTGCGGGGAAAATGTACGAATCTACTTTTATTGAAGCAGATGCTCAAGCACAAAGATTAAAACTTCATATTTGGTCTAAAGAAAAAGATCCTAATTTCTATTATGGAGACGCTATCATTACAAGTTTACAAACTGTATTTTCAAATCCGGAAAGCTATTTAAGCAAAAAAGTCTACTTAGAGGGTTACATTTCTCGTACAATGGGCACTGATGCTTACATTCAAGATACTTTTGAAGAAGAGGATGGCACCTTCAAGAGTTATGGTGCTTACATCTTCACGATGTATAAAGAATATTCTATTTTGAAAAAAGGAAATCATATTGGTTTAACTGGTATTATTTCTGAACACTATGGAAGTTATCAAATCGTTGATGTAAAATATAATCCGTTGATGGAAGTTGCTGATGGTATGAAAATTGTCGGTGATCCTAAAGAAGTTGAACCACTTGATTTAACTGTAAAAGAAGCACAAAAAGGTGAAAACATGGGTGTATTAATCCGTTTAACTAATTTAAGTGCTACGAAAGTTGGCAATTATTATGGCTACGGTGGATTAGATGAAACGGGTAAAGATGGAACTCAAAATAAAACGAATTCGATGACTATTTACATGAAAGATGCCGAAGGTAATACCTTCAATATCCGTATTGATGATAAGACCTTCATTAAACAAGCCAATGGTTATGACACTATTAAGAGTTATCGTTATTTTAGCTCTTTAGGTGAAGGCGTAACATTTGACTTTATTGGCGTTATGGGTAAATATGAAAATGATTTAAGTGGTAAGAGTGAAGTACAATTAATGCTCATTAGTACCAAAGATATCACTTATCATAATTTACCAGAAGATTTAGCATAGGTTTTATTGAGCGATGCTCATAAAATAAAAGAATTACAAAGAAAGGGAAAAAAATGAAAAACAAAAAATTGATTTTAGGTCTTTCTACCTTATTAGCCGTCTCTGGCTTAGCCATGAGCTGCGGTAAAAGAGAAGAAAAGAAGACCCCAGAAGAAAAAGTCGAAGAAGTACTTGGATCTCTTATCTATGATGGATTAGATTCTTGTACTACAGACATCACATTAATCTATGAGATTCCTGATGTGAAAGGTGTTGAAATTACTTACGCCGCCTCCAATTCTAAAGACAGCTTAGAAGCTTCTAACTGGCTTAAGATTAGCGATGATAAGAAAAAAGCCCTTGTTACACGTCCAGCCAAAGGATCAACAGAAAAAGGTTATCAATTAGCGTTCTTACATGCGAATGTTAAATGTGAAAACGTTGAAGAAAAGACTGTATTCCCAGTTAAAATTATGGAATCTGGTGATAACAAGACTATCGGTGAAGTCTTACAAATCACATCTGAAAATAAAGACAACCCTGTTGTTACTAAGGGATATGTTGTTGCTGTCGGCGATGGTTGCTGCTTTATTGCCGATAAAACAGGCGCTATTTTAGTTTATTCTAGTGACGCTGTTAAAGATGTTGCTGTCGGTGATAGTGTTCAAGTAGAAGGAAGCCTTTCTTTCTATCAAGGCGTTCCACAATTTGCGTATAATGCTGCTGTTAAAGTTTCTTTAACTAAGTTAGATGAAAGCGTTGACTTCACACCAACTGCTGCTACCATTTGGGATGGTGCAAAGATTAGTGAATACATGGATTTCAAAACCGCTGATAAACTTTTAGGTAATCACGTTACTGTTACAGGTACACTTACCATTGATGGTAAATACTATAACATGACCGTTCCTGGAGTTACTAAGGGTAATGGTGCTGCTATTTGTTATCCAAATGCTGACATGAAAGAAAAATTAGCAACTTTAGATGGCAAAGCTATTAAAGTTACTGGTTACACCCTCTATATTTCTCACGATTATATGTATTTAATCGCTGAAAGCGTTGAAGAAGCTACCATCTCTGATGATGATAAATTCGATGCCGCTGTCAGTGCTGTTAAAGTTGATTCTGAAGTCTACACAAGTATTGAATTAGCCTCTACAGGTTTATATGATTCTACCATTTCTTGGACTTCTGATAATGCCGCTATCACCATTGGTGAAGATGGACATACCGCAACTGTTACCCAAGGTGCTGCTGATGTTACTGTTAAATTAACAGCCACCATCACCATGGGAAGCAAATCTACAACCAAAGAATTTACCGTTGTTGTTAAAGCTTCCGTAAGCTTTGATCACGCTGGTACAGAAGCAGATCCATATTCTGTTAAAGATGCTATTCAAAGAGCAAAAATTGCTGGCGAAACTGCAACAACCGAAAAATATTATATTAAAGGTATTGTTAAGAAAGTTAACGCCTCTGGTGTTGCTCAATATGGTAACATCAACATTGATATGATTGATGAAGGCAATGAAAATGATGTCTTTACCGCTTTCCAAGTCTATTATCAAAACAACAAATTTACAGCTGAAACCGCTGCTTTAGTTACTGAAGGCGCTACTGTTGTTGTTTATGGCGCAGTTATGAACTATAAAGGCAATACCCCAGAAACTGCTGGTAAAGGTGCTGCTTCTGTTATGTCTGTTACCGCTGGTGCTCCAGTTGCCGCAACTGGCGTTACCGCTAATGAATCCTTAGAAGTTAAAGTTGGAAAAACTTCCAAAATTAATGCTACTGTTGAACCAAGCAATGCAACCGATAAAGCATTAACCTATACTTCTGCTAACACTGAAATCGCTACTGTTTCTGATGCTGGTGTTGTTACCGGTGTCGCAGTTGGTACAACTAAAGTCACTGTTGCTTTAACCTCTAATAGCACAATCAAAACAGAAGTTGCGATAACTGTTGTTGAAGCTGGTGAAGATCCAGTTACTGGATCAACCGTTACATTAAGCGTTGACTCTTTAGGCCTTAAATCTCAAAGTTATGCCGATGGAACCGCTACTGTTAATGAAGTTGGCTTTACTTTTACCGAATTAGGTAACTATGGTAATGGAATTCAAATGCGTAATAAAAATGGCAAAATCTCTTCTTTCAATAATACTGATGCTTTTGCTAAAGGAATTGTTAAAATTGAGTTAAATTATAATTCAAGTCAAGCAAAATACTCTAATACTGGTGCTTTAAAAATTGAATTTGCTAACTCGGCTGATTTCTCAGATGCTGAAACCAAAATGCTCGACACTGTAAAAGGTACAACTGCTTATGAAATCACTCCAGATGCAGCAACTTATACATTTGTTCGTATGACAATTAACATCACTTATTCATTATATTTTGATTCTATTGTCATTCATCTTGCTGCTTAATTCAGCTATTTAGAATTCAAAATTAGGAATGCTCTATAATAAGTGCATTCCTTTTTTTCATGGCAAAATGTGAAATAACGTGTTACAATAATAACGAGGTGAAACTTATGAAAAAAGCAATGAAACTCTTTTTTTTACCCCTTTTTATTTTATCAATAGTATCTTTAGTGAGTTGTAATTCAAGTCAGCAAGGAAATGAAAACTCATTAATGATATCGGAAGTTGTAGATGGAACGGAAAGAAAAGATTTAGCGGTTGAACTATATAATAATACAGATAAAGAAATTGATTTAAGTACGTATAGTTTATGTATTCAATTTTCTGAAGAAGTTTCGTCCGATATTCCTTTAAGTGGCGTAGTAAAAGCAAAAGAGACATTTGTTTTTGTGCATAAAGACGCTATTTCTGATGAGTTAAAAGCTAAGGCAAATGGATTTATTTTTATAGGCTTAGAAAGCAATAATATTCTTTATAATGGAAAACAGCCTCTGGCGTTAAAAAAGGAAAATAAAAGGATTGATCTTGTGGGAACTTGGGATTCCTTTGGTATTGATTACGCTACCGATCGAACATTAACACGAAAAAAAGAATTCTTGTTTGCTCGTAATACCTTTGATGAATATGACTGGATTCGCTATAACACCGATGAATTTTCCTATTTAGGAACAATTGATGTATCGGTAACAGAAAAGGAATTATTAGAAGGGCCAAGACTAGAAGAAAAAGATTTGAGTGCACCTTTTAGCATTCAACAAGAAAATGGACAGTATCTAGGTGGCGGTGGTGTAATGGATGTTGAAGTAGCGTTCTATGTAGATGGTGACACTACCGGCTTTAATTACTCTGATACCAAAGAAATTGCAAAACTAGAAATTGAACAAGGAACTAAAGTTCGTTATCAAAACATTGATACACCTGAAAGTTATGAAGGCAATATTCAACGTTTTGGCATTGTGGCCAAAAACTATACCAATCGTATTTTAAGAACCGCTCTTGAATTAAAAGTTCAAACTACGATTAATGGAGCGATTAAAGATACCTTCTCTCGTGTTTTAGCTTGGGTTTGGGCAGATGAAAAATTAGTGAATTTTGAGGTCGTTAAAAGAGGCTATAGTGAAGTAGCTTTTGGATCTAATGATATCATGATGTATAAAGGGGTTTCCTATACAAGTTATTTATATAATGCAATGCTTTACGCAGAAAAGAAACAATTAGGCATTCATGGTGATATTAATGGCAAATATGGTGAAACCGATCCTTATTGGGATTATGAAAATGGTCATGTAAAAGATGGATATAAGGGAAATGAAAAATAAATCATTTCCTTTTTTCTTTATTAATGAGCGAAATGAAGCGGAATTATAAAAAAAGAAATTAAAAAATTAACTTGATTATCATAGTTGAACATGATAATATATATAAGCACTTGGACCGTTAGCTCAGCTGGTAGAGCAATTGACTCTTAATCAATGGGTCATAGGTTCGAATCCTATACGGTTCACCATCTGCTTATGTCTGAATTATGATTTGAATCAAATTATGCTTTTTCTAAAACAAAGTATGACCTTCATAATCCATAATTCAGTGGATATATATGGACGTAACGTCCGCTTTTAAAAGAATGATGTGAGTACTGAAAAAGTACTTTTTTTTTATTTTATATAGATTGTTTTTCTTTTCAAACGCATACTGAATCGAGTCGTTATTTCATAAGGAATTGTGTTTTGTTCTTCCGCTATCATTTGGACGGTTTTCTTTTCTCCAATGATGGTTAATATAGAATTTTCATCAATATTTTCTTTAGAAAATAACATTAAATAATCCATACAAGTTCGCCCTATTTGTTGAAGTTGAATATCACCTAAATAAGCAGAAGTAGGATAGTCTCTAGGCCACCCATCAGCGTAACCTAGACCAATGGTATAGATATATCCATCTTTCGCCACAACTCCCATTTCATCATAACCTACCTTTTCTCCTTGTTGCACAAACTTTTTACGAATGATAGGTGCTTTTAAAGAGAGGACAGGCGTATGTTTTTCATCTAATCCATAAAGCGCTAAACCGATACGAAAAAAGTGATTATCGTCATGATTACTTAAATAAGTAGAAGTTGCACTTGAATGGAAAACTAGATGCATACTAGCGTATTTCGTTTGTAATTGATGAAATGTTTCATGGACTACTTCGTAGTTAGCTAAAGAGGAATAATGGGTACAGATACCTTTTAATTGTAATTTAGATTTATGGATTCTTTCTATTACGTTATCAAGTTGATCTAAAGCAATACCTTCACGGTTCATCCCTAAATCTAACATGATATGAACTTGAATAGGATAAGGGGACTTTAATAATTTTTGTAGATAAGTTTCTCCTAAAATAAGTGCTGTGATTTTATAAGAAGACAAAATTCGATAATCTAAACAAGGGCCTAAAAGAATAATAGGTGTAAAAATTAAACTCTTTCTTATGGCGATAGCCTCTTCTATCGTAGCGACCGCAAACATAGGCACTTTATTTTTGGCTAATATCCTTGCGCATTCAATTAAACCATGCCCATAAGCATTACTTTTAATCACCGCAATTACATCTTTACCCGTTTCTTTTTTAATCGCCAAATAATTATTTTCTAATGCATTCCCATTGATTTCTATATAAGCACGCATTTTCATCATCCCCATTAATTCAAGATATGAAATTGATAATGAAGATTATCCCCTTGAAGATAAAAACAATGTTCGTTACAATAAAGAAGGAGGTCGAAATATATGAAGAAACTCAATAAAACCATGTTAAAAAAATATATTTCCGCTATGAAAAAGGAAAAGAAAAAGGTAATGACCTGTGAAGATTTGTCTAATTATATTGGCATCTATCCTGAAGTCATTGCTGATTATCTTTCTTATTTTGATCCCATGATTCCCATGGACATGAATTATAATGTGAAAGATTTGCTTCCTCAATTAGAGAAAGAATTGGTAGTTTTAGAAGAAGAAACACCGAAGACGAATAAACCCATTCGTATTACGAAAAAAGAAATTAGCCACTATGAATCTATCTCTGCTTTCATCTATGAAAAAATGACAACGGGTGGATTAGTGGATAAAAATGCTACGTTAAGCGATAAGGATTTAAGGCTTTTAAAAAAGCTAATTACCCTTGAAGAAAAGGAAAGAAAAAAATCTAAGAAAAAATAAAGTCGATTCGTCGACTTTTTTTCATGAAAACTTATCTTTTTTTTCGTAGATTAGTGCAAATTCTTGTTAAGTATAGTATACTTAACATTGGTTTTACATGGAGGTAATTATGGAAACTAAAAAAACACTTTTATCCGTAGATGGTAATACCGCTGCGGCCCTAGCTTCTTATAATTTCACAGAAGTTGCGGGTATTTATCCAATTACTCCGTCTTCGCCGATGGCGGAACTTGTTGATGTCTATGCATCTCAAGGTAAGAAAAATTTCTTCGGCAATACTGTAAAAGTTGTTGAAATGCAATCCGAAGCTGGTGCTTCTGGTACAGTGCATGGTGCCTTACAAGGCGGCGCACTTGCAACAACCTATACTGCATCACAAGGCTTATTATTGATGATTCCAAATATCTACAAATGGGTAGGCGAATTGTTACCAGCCGTTTTACATGTCTCGGCTCGTTCCTTAGCTACACGTTCTTTATCCATCTTTGGTGATCACCAAGACGTTTATGCCATTCGTCAAACAGGCATTACAATGCTTTGTTCACACTCCGTTCAAGAAATTGCTGATTTAGCCCCAGTTGCTCACTTAATCGCAATTGAATCCAGCGCTCCAATTTGCCATTTCTTTGATGGATTCCGTACATCCCACGAAATTCAAAACGTTGAATTCGTTGATGATGAAGAATGGAAAAAATTATTAGACATGGATGCTGTTGAAGCATTCCGTGCTCGTGCATTAAACCCACACACCAATCCAGTGACTCGTGGTGGTGCTGAAAACGATGATATTTATTTCCAAGGTCGTGAAGCACAAAATGCGCACTATGAAAAAGTTGTAGAAATCGCTGATCACTATTTACGTGAAGCTTCTAGATTAACCGGTCGTAACTACGCACCTTTCACCTATTATGGTGCTAAAGACGCTACCAAAGTCATTATCGCTATGGGTTCTGTTACTGAAACCTGTACCGAAGTCGTCGATGCTTTAATGGCTAAAGGTGAAAAGATTGGTTTAGTCAAAGTTCACTTATATCGTCCATTCAGTGCGAAACACCTCGTTAGTGTGATTCCTGAAACAGTGAAGAAGATTGCTGTTTTAGACCGTACCAAAGAAATGGGCGCAATGGGCGAACCATTATATCTTGATGTCGTTGCTGCCTTAGAACAAATGGGCCGTAAGATGGATGTCCTCGTTGGTGGCCGTTATGGTTTATCCAGCAAAGACACCCAACCAAAGCACATGAAGGCTGTTTATGACTTCTTAGATTCTGATCACCCATGGACCAACTTCACTGTGGGTATCAATGATGATGTCACGCATTTATCCATCCCAGTGGATGATAACTTCCACATTCAAGGGCACTATACCTCTTGCTTATTCTATGGTTTAGGCTCTGATGGTACCGTTTCCGCTAACAAGAGTTCAATTAAGATTATTGGTGATGCAACCCACCAATATGCACAAGCTTACTTTGCTTATGACTCTCGTAAAGCTGGTGGTGTTACTCGTTCCCACTTACGTTTCGGACATTCACCAATTCATTCAACCTACTACGTTGAAAATGCTGACTTCATTTCTTGTTCCTTAGATACATATCTCTTCAAATTTGATATGATCAAGAACTTAAAAGAAGGCGGAACCTTCTTATTAAATACTGATATGACCGATGAAGAATTAATCAAAGTTCTTCCAAATCGTGTCAAACGTCAATTAGCGGAAAAACATGCACATTTCTATGTCATTAATGCGAATGAAATCGCCGCTAAGATTGGTATGGGACGTCACACCAATACCACCTTACAAGCTTCCTTCTTCTATTTGAACCAAGGCATTATGCCATATGAAGAAGCAGTGAAGTGGATGAAGAAATTTGCCTATAAGAGCTATGCAAAGAAAGGCGACGAAGTGGTTGAAATGAACTATCGCGCTATCGATGCTGGTGCTGAAGGCTTACGTGAAATCAAAGTTGATCCAGAATGGGCTTCTTTAAGTGCTGTTCGTGAACGTCATATGACCGGTGATGATTACTTTGATTCTTATGTTAGCATCGTTGGTTCTCTTGATGGTGATAACTTACCAGTCAGTAAGTTCACTGAATACGAATTACTTGATGGTACCATGAGACCAAATATCACCTATCGTGAACAACGTTCTATCGCTGACCGTGTCCCATTATGGCATAAAGAAAACTGTATTCAATGTAACCAATGTGCCTTCGTTTGCCCACACGCAACGATTCGTCCATTCTTATTAACCGAAGAAGAAATGGCACATATGCCAGCCATTGCAAAAGATGATGTTCTTGATGCAATTGGACCAACCGTAAAAGGAATGAAGTTCCGTTTACAAGTTTCTCCAAGAAACTGTGTTGGCTGCGGATTATGTATGATGCAATGCCCAGGTAAGGGTGGCGTTAAAGCGCTTGAAATGGTTGAAGCTAAATCTCAATTTGATCAAGAAGAAGCTGCTACTTACTTATATAAACACGTCGAATACAAAGCAGATAAGTTCCCAGTGACCTCCGTTAAGGGTGCGGCATTCTTAATGCCATATACCGAAGTATCTGGTGCTTGTGCAGGCTGTGGTGAAACTCCATATTATCGTTTAGCCTCTCAATTATTTGGCCGTGATATGATGATTGCTAACGCTACAGGTTGTTCCTCCATTTACTCTGGTTCTACCCCATTAACTCCATTCTGCACTGATAAGAATGGTGAAGGTATTGCTTGGGCAAACTCCTTATTCGAAGACAACGCTGAATTCGGTTATGGTATGCGTGTTGCCTCCGATTATAAACTTTCTCAAATTATTCGTATCTTTGAAGCAACGAAAGATGAAGTTGAACCTGAACTCAAGGCCTTAATGGAAACTTGGTTAGCCAACTTCAAGAATCGTGATGTCATTCGTGGAATGGTCAAAGATTTAGTCGCTGCTTTAAAAGCAACCAAAAACGAAGCAGCTAAAGAAGCTTTAGTCTATGAAAGAGACCTCGTTGACAAATCTGTATGGATTGTCGGTGGTGATGGTTGGTCTTACGATATTGGTTACGGCGGTGTTGATCACGTTTTAGCCAATGAAGAAGACGTTAACATCCTTGTCTTAGATACCGAAGTTTACTCCAACACTGGTGGTCAATCTTCTAAATCTTCTCAAACTGGTTCAATCGCTAAATTTACCGCTTCTGGTAAAAAGACTGCGAAGAAGAACCTTGCTATGATGGCCATTGCTTATGGACACGTCTATGTGGCTCAAGTCTCCTTAGGCGCTAACCCAATGCAAGCCATTAAAGCTATGAAAGAAGCAGAAAGCTATGATGGACCATCCCTCATTATCTGCTATGCCCCATGTGCCAACCACGGTATTAAAGGTGGCTTAAGCAATGCAATGAGAGTTGAAAAATCGGCTGTTGAATGTGGTTACTTCCCAATCTTCCGTTATGACCCACGTCTTGAAAAGGCTGGAAAGAACCCAATGCAATTAGATTGCAAAGAACCAGACTTTGATAAGTTCCATGACTTCGTAATGGGCGAAACTCGTTTCTCTCAATTACCAAAGGTCAATCCAGAACATGCTCAAGAATTACTTGACAAGTCCAGAGAATACGCAAGAATGCGTTGGAACCAATTCAAACGTTTAGCGGACTAATTGATTTCTAAATAAAATTGAACTGTCTCTTGTTAATTAGCAAGGGACAGTTTTTTTATCCTTTTAAAAAATATCTTCATTAGATATTTCTAAACATTAAAATATAGGGTAAAATAAAGTGTTAGTGGGTGATGTTTTATGAGTATTAACAAGAAAATTATTATTAAAGGCGCTAGAGAGAATAACTTAAAAGATGTTTATTTAGAGTTACCAAAAGACGCTTTTATTGTGTTTACAGGATTATCAGGTTCAGGTAAATCGACCTTAGCGTTTGATACGATTTATAATGAAGGACAAAGAAGATACGTAGAATCATTAAGTAGCTACGCCCGTATGTTTTTAGGTAGCTTTGAAAAACCCGATGTGGATTCCATTGAAGGCCTTTCTCCAGCCATTGCTATCGATCAAAAGACGACATCGCATAATCCGCGTTCTACCGTAGGAACTGTAACAGAAATTTATGACTATTTACGTCTTTTATATGCAAGAATTGGGGTACCTTATTGTCCCATTCATCATGAACCGATTGAGGCTTTTACCCCTAAACAAATGATGGATTTCATTTTTCAAATGGAAAGCAATACGCGCTTACAGATTTTAGCGCCGGTTGTGAAACATGAAAAAGGAACCCATAAAGATACTTTAGCGAAAATTAAACAACAAGGCTTTGAAAGAGTACGGGTTGATAATGTTATTTCTCGTATTGATGAAGTACCTGCTTTAGAAAAGAATAAAAAGCATAGCATTGAAATTGTTGTTGACCGTATTATTTTAAAAGAAGAAGCGAGAAGCCGTATTTATGAGGCTTTAGAACTTGCTTTAGACTGGGGACATGGCTATGTTATCATCCTTTATGGCGATAAAGAACGTCTATTTAGTGAACACCATTCTTGTCCAGAATGTGGTTTTTCTGTACCGAAATTAGAGCCAAGATTATTCTCCTTTAACTCACCTATGGGTTGCTGCCCTGAATGTAATGGATTAGGTATTAAAAGAGAAGTAGATCCTGACTTATTAGTGCCGAATAAAAACTTAAGTTTAAATCAAGGCGCTATTGCATTTTATAAGAATATTTGTGGAACGTCTAATTTAGACTGGCAAGATTTTGTTTACTTATGTAAAACTTATGAAATTCCGATGGATGTTCCTTATCGTAAACTAACCAAAGAACAACAAGATATCGTTTTAATTGGTTCTCCAAAAGAACATTTTTATACCATTAAAAGCAGTTCTGGTAATGTTGTCCATCGTCGTGGCTTCATTGAAGGACCAAAGACGAAGATTGAACGATTATATCAAAATACCGATAGTCCAATGATGCGTGATTGGTATGAATCTTTTATGCGTGATAAAGAATGTGAAACTTGTCATGGCGCAAGATTAAATGAACAAGTGTTATCCGTTCGTATTGGTGGCCTTAACATTTATGAAATGACGAAGTTATCCGTATCCGACTTATTAAAATTCTTAGATCAACTTCAATTAACCCCCAATGAACAAGAAATTGCTAGAATGATTTTTAAAGAAGTACGCGCTCGGTTAACATTCTTAAATAATGTAGGATTAGATTATCTTACTTTATCTAGAATGGCGATGACGCTTTCGGGTGGAGAAGCGCAAAGAATTCGTTTAGCTACACAGATTGGCTCTAAATTAAGCGGAGTTCTGTACGTTTTAGATGAACCTTCCATTGGTTTACACCAAAGAGATAATGAAAAATTAATTGAAACATTAAAAGAAATGCGTGATTTAGGTAACACCTTAATCGTTGTTGAGCACGATGAAGATACCATGCGCGCTTGTGATTTCTTAGTAGATATCGGTCCAGGCGCTGGTGTTCATGGTGGTGAAATCGTGGCAAGCGGTACGATTGAAGATGTTGAAAATGAACCTCGTTCTATTACCGGACAATATTTATCTGGTAAAAAGTTTATTCCTGTCCCATTATCTCGCTTAAAAGGGAACGGACATTATTTAGAAGTAAAAGGCGCGCGATGCAACAACTTAAAGAATATTGATGTGAAATTCCCATTAGGTACCTTTATTTGTGTTACCGGTGTTTCGGGATCAGGAAAATCGTCTTTAGTTACTGAAATTTTATATAAGTCTTTAGCGCAAAAACTATCGAGCCGTATGGATTTAATTCCCGGTGATCATGATGAAATTTTAGGTATGGACTTTATTGATAAAGTCATTAATGTTTCGCAAGAACCGATTGGTAAAACCCCAAGAAGTAACCCTGCCACCTATACGGGTGCTTTTGATGAAATTCGTGAGATTTTTGCAAATACCGTGGAAGCAAAAGCAAGAGGTTTTGATAAAGGAAGATTCTCCTTTAATGTGAAGGGTGGACGCTGTGAAAAATGTCAAGGTTGTGGGGTCATTCGTATTCCGATGAACTTCTTACCCGATGTTTATGTAAAATGTGACCAATGTGGTGGGACGCGTTATAACGAAGAAACTTTAATGGCAACGTATAAAGGAAAGAATATTTATGATGTCTTAGAAATGACCATTGAAGACGCAATGGTATTCTTTGAAAATATCCCATCACTTGCTCGTAAATTACGTATTCTAAATGATATTGGTTTAGGTTATGTAAAATTAGGACAAAGTGCGACGACATTATCAGGTGGAGAAGCGCAACGTGTAAAATTAGCGTATGAATTACAAAGAAAACCAACAGGTCATACCCTTTATATTTTAGATGAGCCAACCACAGGTTTACATGTTGATGATATTGCTCGTTTATTGGATGTTTTACAATCGATTGTCAATCACGGCGATACTGTATTAGTAATTGAACATAATTTAGACGTTATTAAAGTAGCAGATTACATCATTGATATTGGCCCTGAAGGCGGAGATCGTGGTGGAACGATTGTAGCAACGGGAACTCCGGAAGAAATTGCAAAGTGTGAAGCTTCTTATACCGGTAGATTCTTAAAAGATGTTTTATTAAAAGACCGTAAAAGAAGAGGCTTATGTTAGAGTTGCACTTTCTTTTAGAAAGTGATAGTTTATATTCATAAAAAGGAGTCGAAAATTATGGAAGAAGAACAAAAAGAGAAAGTAGAAGTCAAAGAACATAGTGACTATGTTTCCATTCTTTGGACAATATTAGCGTTTTTATTTCCTATAACCGAATATATATTTCGAGTAATGTGGAAAGAAAAAGGCCTTCATGAAACAACAGAAAAAAGAACAAAACTTGCTTCAATTATTGGTAGTGTAGTGCAAGTTTTATTTATCTTAGTTACGAGTATTTATGGATTAGTAAAAGGCTCGACCTTTATCAATATTTCTCTAAGAGCGTTCTTATTCTATACATTCCTTCTTTATGCTTTAGAATCAGCGGCAGTTTTGATTTTTGCCCATGAATATATTGTGAGGTTCCCTGATTATCAAGAAAGCAAATTCTTCCAAATTGGTCGTAAGGTTGCAATTGGAGTAACCACGGTATTTAGCATTTTAATGGTTTATCAAATGGATGCGGTAATTCAAACACCGCTTCCAAAAGGTTTTCCTTTAAATGCCGAACGTCCAACCATTGCTTTTTATGCTTTATTTATTTTGACGGGCGCTTTAATTTCTTTATTAATCGCATCCAATAAAATTCATAAAATGGGTGAAAGAAGAGATTTCTTAGAAAAGATTTTCTATATTGCTTTCCCTATGGGCCTTGTGGGCGCTAGAGCATGGTGGGTCATTTCTGAATGGAATCGTTCCTTAGCTAATAATCACACGATTAAAGCGATTTTTGATGTTCGTAGTGGTGGCTTAGCCATACAGGGTGGCGTTCTTCTAGGTGCTTTTGTGGGCATTTGGATTTTAACCGAAATGAAGAAAGAAATTTCTTCAATGAAAGTTATTGATGCAGCAATTCCCGGTATTTTAATTGCCCAAGCGATTGGTCGGTTAGGTAACTTTACCAATATTGAAGTGTATGGTGCTTCAGCCAATGCAAATAACTGGTGGTTCTTACCACAAATTATTGTTAACCAATATATGGATGGTTTAGGGCATTTTGTCGTACCCCTTTTCTTAGTGGAAGGTCTTTTAAATATTTTAGGTTATTTCTTAATCACCTATGTTGTAGGTGGATTATTAAAGAAATGGGTGGTCCCAGGCGCTCAAGCTTATAGTTATTTAATTTGGTATGGTGCGGTTCGTTATATTTTAGAACCACTTCGTGATCAAGAATATATTATGGGAACATCAAGTCAAATGTCTTTAGTATTTATTCTTTTAGGTGTAGGACTATTATTAGTTACCCATATCATTGCGTATGTTCGAAAAAAGAATCCGCAATTAGACACTTCGTTTGTGGAAAAAAGAAAAGCAATCGCAGAAAAAATGGAGAATAAATCTAAAGTCTTTAAAATCCTTATGTCACTTCCGATTATTAATGGTTTCTATTATGGTTTCTATCGTTTTGTAAAAGGCCATTATTATTCCGGTTTTGCTTGGATTATCTTTGGAAGTGTGATTGGCTGGATTGTTGATTTATATTTTATTTTAAATGGAAAGACTTTGTGGATGAGTAAAGAGAAAGAGTATGTATAAGTATATTTTATTTGATTTAGATGGAACATTAGCGGATACCGATTTATTAGTGGTTGAAGGTTTTTTACGCTTTTATCGAAAATATAAACCCGGCGAGAAAGTGCCTTTTCGTTTACTCGCTTCTTTTTCTGGACCAACATTAAAAGAAACGTTTGAAAAGCATTTTCCTTCCTATAATTCGGATGAATTAGTGGAAGATTTTAAAACTTTTAGTCTCCCTCTTTATCAAACCTTTGTGGAAACTTATCCGGGCACTTTTGAAGGACTTCAAGTCTTAAAAGAACACGGCATTCGTATTGCCGTAATTACTTCTAAAATGCGAGATCCTTCCTTAAGAACTTTAAATAATTTAGGCTTAACACCTTATGTTGATCTTCTCATTGCTTGGGATGATGTTATTAAACCAAAACCCGATACCGAAGGAATTGAAAGAGCATTAAAGTTCTTCCATGCCGAAAAAAAGGATACACTATTTGTAGGAGATGGTTTTAACGACTTCTTAGCCGCTAAAAACGCCTCTTTAGATGTGGCAATGGTATCCTGGAATATCCGTGGGAAATTAGCTAATGTCACACCGACTTATTATGTTTCAACTTGGAAAGAACTAGTTGAGGTGATTTTAACGCATGGAGAAAAATAAAAAGAATACAGTTGCTATCATTGGCGCAGGGCCGAGTGGAATTACCGCTTGCATTTATTTAGCAAGAGCGGGTTATTTTGTGGATGTCTTTGAAGAATTAATGCCGGGAGGAAAAGTGAATTTAACGGCAACCGTTGAAAACTATCCTGGTTTTACTTCCATCACGGGACCTGATTTAGCTATGCATTTTTATGAACAAATGCAAGATGATGCTATCAACTACATCAATGATAGAGTTATTTCTATTACACAGCAAGAAAATGAATTTATAGTTCATGTTGAAGATAAAACGTATCATTATCACGCAATCATTATCGCTACAGGAACGAAAGAAAGAAAACTAGAAGTTTTAAAAGCTAGTCAATTTGAAAACCGTGGTATCTCTTATTGTGCAGTCTGTGACGGACCTTTATATAAAAATAAAGATGTCGTCGTTATCGGTGGCGGAAACGCTGCTTTAGAAGAAGCCTTATATTTATCTACTTTCTGTTCTTCCGTTACGTTAATTCATCGTAGAGACACTTTTAGAGCGGATGAAGTTTTACAAAGCAGAGTAAAAAAATCAAATATCATAACCTATATGAATTCTCAAGTTATTGAGTTACTTGGAGAAGAAAAATTAGAAGGCGTTATGATTGAAAATCAAGTCACCAAAGAAAAAATCAAATTAAAAGTGCAAGCTTTATTTCCCTATATTGGACAAGAGGCGAATACAACATTTCTTTCTTCCTTACATATATTAGATGAGAAAGGATATATTGAGGTAGATGCGAATAAAAGAACCAGTATACCTGGCTTATTTGCGGCAGGAGATGTCACTAAAAAAGATTTGAGGCAAATCGTAACCGCCACAAGCGATGGCGCGATTGCCGCCATGAGCGCTATCCAATACATGAAAGAAAATGATTTTTGATGCACATAGTGATGCTTTATTTGGAATCATTCATTATCCAGAAAAGAGTTTATTAGAATCCTGGCCTAAAGAATATTATGGAATATTGAATTATTATTTTAAGGGCACAGAATCCTATGATTCTTTTCTTTTTATTTTAGAAAAAATAAGAGAATTAAAAAAAGACTTACCACCTTTATGCTTATTAGGGATTGAAGGCTTAGGTCCTATGAAAAGTATAGATGATTTAGAAAAATTAAAAAGTGTAGGTATCCGTTCTTTAATGCTTACTTGGAACGATGAAAATAAGTGGGCGACGGGCGCGTTAGGAAATCCTCAACATGGGCTCACGAGTGTAGGAAAAAAACTATTAAAGCGAATGGGAGAGGAAGACTTTATTTTAGATTTATCTCATCTAAACGAAAAGTCGTTTTGGGACGCTATCCCCCTTTTTAAAGGCAAGGTTTTTGCGTCGCATTCAAATTGCTTTTCTTTATCTCAACATGTTCGAAATCTAACCGATGCACAAATACTAGCCATTGCAAAAAGAAGAGGCGTAATTGGTGTTAATGCTTACGCTCCTTTTGTAGGCGGAAAAGAAAATATCGATACGTATATCGATCATTTAGAGCATATCCGTGATTTAGTAGGCATTCAAGTTCCATGTTTTGGCTTTGATTTTGATGATTATTTATCGGATGTTCCTACGACAATAAAAGAAGTAAGATCACATCAAGACATATTTAAAATTATCTTAAGAATGCAAGAAAGAGGATGGTCTAAAGAGGAAATTGACGCGGTTTGCTATAAAAACATTTCGCGCTTTTTAAATCTATGATAAAATAAACAAAAAAGAAGGGAGAGATAAAAATGAATGAACCGACTCTTTCATTTACCCAAGAAATTAAAGAAGAACTTGTATCTCTTCCTAGAGAAGATGAAGAAAAAAGAGCGATTTTATCCGCTTTTTGTGCGATGAATGGGCGTGTTTTAATTCAAAATAAACACACCATTTTAATTTTAGAAAATGAAAATGCAAAAGTAATTAAGTATTTTTATTTGCTCATTCAAGAAAGATATCAAGTGACGCCAAGCATTGCGTATCGTAGAAAAATTCGCTTTGATAAGAAGACTTGTTTTACGTTAAAAATCGAAGAAAAAGCGGATATGATTCTAGAAGATTTAGAAATTTCTTTATGGGATAAACAAGCAGATAAATCCTTTGTAAGAAAAGATAATGTGGTTCGTAATTTTTTAGCCGGCGCGTTTTTAGCTGGTGGCTCTTGTAATGCACCGCAAAGTTCCAATTATCATTTAGAAATGGCTTTTTTAAATGAAGAGATGGCTAAGTATATTTTAAAGCTCCTTGAAAAAATTAAAACCATGCAGTTTAAGGCTAAAATGATTACGAGACGAAATCATTTTGTTGTCTATATTAAAAAATCGGATCAAATCGTTAACTTTATTGCTTATATTGGAGCGTCTAATTCATGTTTGACTTTTGAGGAAGTTCGTGTGGAAAGAGACTTTGTTAATAACGATAATCGTTTACAAATCTGTACTTACGCTAATTATCAAAAGACAACTTCTTCGGCTAAAAAACAATTAGAGGACATTGAGATTATTGATAGAAGTTTAGGTATTAGTAATATTCAAAATGAAAAGATGAAAATTTTATGTTTGTTAAGAAGAGAAAATGAAGATGCTTCTATGCAGGAATTAGCGGATTTATTACAAGAAGAAATCGGAAAGTTTGTTTCTAAATCTTCCATTAATCATTTATTCCGTGCGATTCATGAATTAGCGGAAAAATATCGAGGATCTCAATCATGAACATTCAACAACAATTAGGTATGCGTATTGCTTATTTAAGAAAGCAAAAAAAGTGGACACAGGAGGATTTAGCCTTTTATGCCCAGGTAAATAAAAATTATATTAGTGATTTAGAAAACGGAAGAAGAAATCCATCCGTTGAAATTTTATTTCGCATTGCTCAAGCTTTATCGATTACAATGGAATTTCTCTTTAAAGGAATTCAACCTTTTGAAGAATAAAGCACCTCATCAATTAAGCCATAATCTTTTGCTTCTTCAGCACTTAAAAAATAATCACGATCTGTATCCATGTTAATTTGGCTCAGATCTTTTTTTGTGGCTTTTGCTAGTATTTTATTTAACTTTTCTTTTAAATAGATAAGACGTTTAATGGTGATTTCCATATCACTCACTTGACCTTCGCTTCCACCTAATGGTTGATGAATCATAATTTCGGTATTTTCTAAAGCGTAGCGCTTATCTCCAGACGCTAATAAAAAAGCGGCCATGGAAGCGCAGAGTCCCATACCAATGGTAATAATGGGGTTAGGAACTTTTTTCATAATATCAAATATCGCTAGACCTGCGTGGACCGCGCCACCAGGAGAATGAATGTAAATTGTAATCGGCGTCTTTTCATCTTTGGCACTTAAGTATAATATTTCAGAAACTAACAAAGAAGCCATATCTTGATTAATTTCTCCACATAACATAATAATTCTTTCTTCTAACAACATGGAGAATAAATCCATACTGGTTCTTCCTCCAAATTGCTCTTTGGTAATCATAGGAATTACTGGCATTTTCATCACACCTTTCTAATAAAAGGATAGTCATAAAAAAGTTTTTTTATTCATAAAATAACAATAAGAGTCAGAGTGAAAAAAGTTTTATTGCAAAGAATAAAATAAAAGGATATCCTTATTATAGAAATAGGAGGATTTTCTAATGAAAAACAAAAATCAATTGCTATATTTTTCCTATCTACTTGTCATCGCTATTATGGTTTTTTTCGAAATTATTATTTATCCCATTATGTGCATCAATGAATGGAATGATTTTTTTACGAATTTATTTGGATGCATATTTAATCAACAAATGTTTATTACCCTTGTCGCTATCGGCGTAGGAGCATGTATGCTAAATAAAAAGGCGAGAGCATGGAGCGTTCGTTTCCTCACCGTCTTTATTTCATTTGCCATCTTTGATTTGTTCATTCGTACAGGGGTCATCATGGTACAGTTTTTTACCTATTTAGGCTATAGAAATTCGAGTGAGAAAACTTGGGTTATATTACATTCGGTTTTCTATATCCTTGCCTTAGGACAATTTATCGCAGTTTTAATCATTACCAAACCTTGGGAAAAATATGTTTTGGGTTTCAAATCCATTGATGCAATAGAAACGGAATTAGATTTAGAGCAAGTCAATCAAGAAATTAAAGAATTTGAAAAGTAAAAGAAAAGCATAATGTAAGCGCTTATTTTCAAAGTTTACAATTAGAAAAAATAAAAAGGTCTTCTTTTTGAGACCTTTTCTTTCTTTTATAAAGAAAAAATGCATTAAAAACACTACAAAAATATGAAAAATGTATTATAATATAGAGCGTAAGCAAACTAGAAAAAAAGGAGGACATTAAATATGTCAGTTAAAGTTGCTATTAATGGTTTTGGCCGTATTGGTCGTCTTGCATTTAGACAAATGTTTGGCGCTGATGGCTATGAAGTCGTTGCTATCAACGATCTTACGAGCCCAAAGATGTTGGCTCATTTATTAAAGTACGATTCTGCACAAGGTCGTTATGCCTTAGCAGATAAAGTTACTTGCTCTGAAGAAGGCGCTGAAGAAGGTTGGATTGCCGTCGATGGTAAGAAGATCAGAATCTATGCCGAAAAAGATGCGAGAAACTGCCCATGGGGAGAATTAGACGTCGATGTCGTATTAGAATGTACAGGTTTCTATTGCTCCAAAGAAAAATCCATGGCTCATATCGAAGCCGGTGCAAAGAAAGTAATTATTTCTGCTCCAGCAGGAAAAGATTTAAAGACCATCGTTTATGGTGTTAACGAAGGCACTTTAACCGACGAAGATGTCGTCATCTCTGCTGCTTCTTGTACCACCAACTGCTTAGCCCCAATGGCGAAAGCATTAAATGACTTAGCACCAATTCAATCCGGTATCATGACCACTGTTCATGCTTACACCGGTGACCAAATGGTTTTAGACGGACCACACAGAAAAGGCGATTTACGTAGAGCAAGAGCTGCTGCCGTTAACATCGTTCCTAACTCCACTGGTGCTGCTAAAGCTATCGGCTTAGTCATTCCAGAATTAAACGGAAAATTAATCGGTTCTGCACAACGTGTTCCAGTGCCAACTGGTTCTACCACCATTCTTGTCGCTGTTGTTAAAGCCGACAATTTAACAGTTGCAGACGTTAACGCTGCTATGAAAGCAAAATCTAGCCCATCCTTTGGCTATACAGAAGAACTTCTTGTTTCCTCTGATATCGTCGGAATTACTTATGGTTCCTTATTCGATGCCACCCAAACCATGGTTACCAAAATCAGTGATGGTTTATACCATGTTCAAGTCGTCGCTTGGTACGATAATGAAAATTCCTACACCTGCCAATTCGTTCGTTTAGCAAAAGCTTTTGCTAAGGCCTAGGCGTTTACTAAACTCATTTATAGGCGCCTAGTTTAGGCGCCTATTTTCTTGACCAAAAGGAGAAATATAATTATGAAAAAAGTCAATGAATTAAATGTCGAAGGAAAAGTCGTTTTAGTCCGTTGTGATTTCAATGTCCCATTAAAAGATGGAGCCATTCGCGATGACAACAGAATTCGTGCCGCTCTTCCTACCATTCAAGAACTCATTTCCAAAGGTGCTAAAGTGGTCTTAATGTCTCACTTAGGCAAAGTTGATCACAAAGATCCAGTGAAATGTGAAGAAAACAAAAAGAAAAACAACTTAGCTCCAGTTGCAGTTCGCTTAGGCGAATTATTAAATAAAGATGTTGCTTTCTGTCCAGAAACTCGTGGAGCAGCATTAAAAGAAGCAGTTGAAAAATTAAATAATGGTGATGTTTTATTAGTTCAAAACACCCGTTATGAAAAAGGTGAAACCAAAAATGATCCAGAATTAGCCAAGGAATGGGCTTCTTTAGCCGATGCCTTCGTTATGGATGCTTTCGGTTCCGCTCACCGTGCCCATGCTTCTACCTATGGCGTTCCTGAAATCTTAAAAGCCGAAGGTAAAGAAGTCGCTATCGGTTATTTAGTTGAAAAAGAAGTCAACAACTTAGCTAAAGTCGTTGATTGCCAAGAACGTCCATACATCGCTATCTTAGGTGGATTTAAAGTTTCTGATAAGATTAAAGTTATCGAAAGCTTACTCAAGAAATGCGATAAGATTTTAATTGGTGGCGCTATGGCATATACCTTCTTAAAAGCCTTAGGTTATGAAATCGGTGTTTCTCCATGTGAAATGGATCAACTCGATTATGCCAAACGTTGCTACGAAGAAGCTAACGGACGCATTATGCTTCCAATCGACTTCGTCATTGCTAATTCTTTTGATAACCCAACTGAAATCCTTGTTACCGAAGAACGTAACGTTTTAGATGGCTTTGAAGGTATGGACATTGGTCCAAAGACCATTGCTTTATATTCTGAAGAAATTAGCAAAGCTAAGACCGTTTTCTGGAATGGACCAATGGGTGTTTTTGAAAAAGAACAATTTACCGCAGGTACCATTGCGATTTGTAAAGCATGTGCAGCGATTAAAGATCACGCCTTTACCGTTTGTGGTGGTGGTGACTCCGCAGCCGCTGTTAAACAATTTGGCTATAAAGAAGAATTCTCTCACGTTTCTACCGGTGGCGGTGCTTCCTTAGAAATGATCGAAAATGATGGACATCTTCCAGGTATTGATATTATTCGTTAGGTGCTATTTATGAGAAAAAAATTACTTTTAGGCAATTGGAAGATGAACAAAACAACGCAAGAAGCAAAAGAATTTGCGACACTTTCAATTGAATTAGCTAAATCAGCTAAAAAGAAAAACATTGATATTGGTGTAGCTCCAACTTTCCTAAGTTTAGATGTCGTTCGTAAGAACAATCCTTACTTAATTGTTGCCGCTCAAAACGTCAATGAACATGACTCTGGTGCTTATACTGGAGAAGTATCCGTTCCTATGCTTGAAGAACTTGATATTTCTTGGTGTATCATTGGACACTCAGAAAGAAGAACCTATAACAACGAAACCAGTGAAGCTTGTAACTTAAAAATGCTTCGTTTATTAAAGAGCAATATGGTTCCTGTGTATTGTGTGGGTGAAACCTTAGCACAATATGAAGCAGGAAAAACCAAAGATATTGTTCGTGAACAAATCATTTTAGGTATGAAGGATATTTCGAAAGAAGATGCAACTTCTGTAGTGATTGCTTATGAACCAATTTGGTCCATTGGCACCGGCAAAAATGCTAGCAAAGAAATCGCTGAAGATGTTTGCAAATTCATTCGTGATACCTTACAAGAACTCTATGGTAAAGAAATTGCTGATCAAATCCGTATTCTCTATGGTGGCTCAGTAAAACCTGAAAATATTCACGCATACTTAACGATGCCAGATATCGATGGTGCTTTAGTTGGAGGCGCTTCTTTGAAGCTTGATTCTTTCCAAGCCTTACTTCAAAACATTGAGGACTAGTTATTTAACTAGTTCTTTTTTTACAGTTTCTCAATATGTCTAATATTCTTTACTATGATTTTAGTGCATAATAATGTATAATGTACTCAACAATAAAAGGAGGTTTTATTATGGAAATTGAAGTTAAATCAAAACAAAGTACTTTTACTGGATTAATGGCAAAATCCTTTGCTTGGATGGCGTTAGCGTTATTAATCACAGCGGGGGTCGCTATTGGTGGTAGTTTACTACTTACTTCGGGAGTTATCCCAGCAGACACTTATCTTTACATTTTGATTGGCGCTAGTGTATTACAATTAATCTTATTGTTTGTCATTCAAGGAACTGGTCTTCTTTCAAAAAAGCAGGGTTCTGCTATACTTCCATTTATTTTATATGCAGTTTGTACAGGCTTTTTAATCTCATCCGTTGTGGCATTTACCGAAGCAACCGTGCTTCTATATGCACTAGGCGCAACCGTAATTTGCTTTGGCTCAATGGCTTTAGTAGGTTATTTTAGTAAGGCAAATATGAAAGTTGTCTATCTTATCGCAATGGGATTAGGTATTGGCGCTTTACTTCTTACTTTCTTAAACTGGATATTCGGAGTGAATGATACACTCTATTGGATTATCTCTTACGTCTTCTTTGCTTTTATTCTATTAATTACCAGTTATGATGTATGGCAAATGAAAAGACTATCAGAATCCGGTTATTATGACACAAATTTAGCAGTTTTCTGTGCATTCCAAATCTATTATGATTTCATTATGATTTTCCTTCGTGTGATTCAATTCTTTGGAAGAAATAGAAATTAAGTGCTATTCGTTGTATGATTTAAAAATGAAGTGGTCATACTAAAGACGGTAAGAAGAGATTTCTTCCGTCTTTTATTTTTTTAAAATCAATGTATGACTCTTGAAAGGATTTTGTCATTACGCTATATTATAAATATAGCGATGTCCCAAAGAGAGCATCAAGAAAGGGAAAAAGATTTATGAAAAAAACAATTTTACCACTTTGTGCAGCGCTATTAGTTACTGCGGGGCTTGCGTCTTGTGGTACTACCGAACAAACTTCATCTTCCTCTTCTAAGGATGATGCCAAAAAAACAGTAACTTTATCAGTTTGGGTTCCAACTGAGCAAATAGATTGGGCAAAAGAAAGAATTGAAAAATTCAAAAAAGCCAATGAAAATACCGATTATCGAATTAATGTTTCCGCAGTGAGTGAAGGAAAAGTTTATGAAGAGATAAAAAAAGAACCTACCGGAGCAGCGGATGTATTTTTTTATGCTGGCGATAATTTAGGACCATTGATGGATGGTGGATATTTATATGCATTTAGCGATTCTATTTATCAATCTTTACAAGGTCAAATGAGCGAAGCTACTTTAAATTCTGGCGTAGTGGATGGAAAACTTTATGGTATTTCCTATACACCGAATAGTTATTTTATGTATTACGATAGTTCTAAAGTCACAGCTGAAGAGGCAAAAGACTTAGATAAAGTTTTATCCAAAGGCAAAGTGATTTTTGATATTGATAATGGATATTATCAAACAGCTTTCTGGTATGGTACGGGTGTGCGTTTCTTTGGACCGGATGGAAAAGATCCAACCACCGCGAATTTAAATTCAAGAGAAGGAAAAATTGCGGCAAAAGCGATTCGTAATTATATTATGAATGATAATTTTATCAATGGTGGCGATGATGACATTAAATCTAAATTCACTAAAGATAATAATTCAAAAGTTGTGGCGGCTATCGGTGGTAGTTGGCTTTCTAGCGATTTAATTACTACCTTTGGTAATGATTTAATGGCGACAACTTTACCTACTTTCCACGAAGGCGATAAGCAATATTATTTAACCGCGACAGGTGACTGGAAAAAATGTGGTATTTCTAAATATGTGACCGCTTCAGCCGCTATTGAAGCGCAAAAGTTGGCTCTCTGGTTAACGAATAAAGAAGCTAGTTTAGAAAAATTTGAGGCTTTTAATGAAGCACCAACTTTAACTGAAGTTGCGACTTTACCAGAAGTACAAAATAATATGGTCATTAAAGCATTAATGGAACAAACGAATGGTGAGCATATCGTTCTTCAACCCAGCATTTCGCAAATGTCCAATTGGTGGGATGCAGCAACCGCTTATGCAACCGACATTTTATCGGCCAAAAGTAGTTCTAGTGAATTCACCGACGAACAATGTGAAAAATGGGCCGATGATTTGCAAGATATGCTTTTAACAAAAGTTACGAAATAAAATATAGCAGTCTATTCCTTCTTAGGGGTAGACTTTCTTTTATATAAAGGGAGAAAAGGTGCGTATTCGTTAAAAGGAGGATATTTTTTGATGAATACCACAAAAGAGATTTTTCTAAATGTGATTACGTTAGGCATACGTCCAATATTTTTAACTTCTAAAAGAATGAAAGAAGAAAGAAAAACATTAGGAAAATCATGGGATGAATATTCTTTTATTGAACAGATTCAAATGAGTAAAATGGAACGTGGAGTTCTATTTTTTTCAAAGCTATTAAAAAAGTGTCAAAAAATGATTTTGACGATCTTTTTATTTATTCCTCGTTTATTAAAAAGAATAGGAAAATCGATAAATAAAACAATCAGTGATTTAGCCGATAATTTAAAAAATGGTGATAGAACCACCAAACTTAATTTTTTATTTCTTGGAAGTGCAAATATTGGCCATCAACAAATTGGGCATGGTTTGGTCCTTTTATTTTATCAAGCGCTTTATTTCTTTTATTTGTTTTATCGTTTAACAGGCATTCGTCATCTTGTTGGTTTAGTTACCTTAGGAACGATTCCCACTCACACGGAAAAAGGAGATTGTGAATTCATTGAAGGAATTGGTGAAATATGCTCGGAAGTAACCGTTCCTGGAGATGATTCAAGTAAGTTTTTATTGTATGGGATTCTAGGTGTTTTTTTACTTTTGATTTATATCGTTATCTATATCCATAGCAACCGCAATTCACTTAAATTACAAGAGCAAATAGAAGAAGGAAGAAAGCCACAAACCTTTATAGAAGAATTAAAAGATTATACCAATAGTAAATTTCATCGTTTGATTTTAGCGCTTCCTTTCTTAGGCATATTTTTCTTTACCATTCTTCCATTAGTGGACATGATTTTAATGGCGTTTACGAACTATGATATGGATCATCAAACGCCGGCACATCTTTTTGAATGGACAGGATTTGCTTCTTTTCGAACGCTTTTTCAATCCAAATCATTATCTGGTTTATTTTGGCCCATTTTAGAATGGACCATTGTTTGGGCTGTTTTAGCTACGTTTACGAATTATTTTTTAGGCATCATCGTAGCGCTTCTTATTAATAAAAAGAGCATAAAACTAAAAAAAGTATGGAGAACGGCGCTAATTCTATCGATTGCTATTCCTCAATTTGTTTCCCTTTTAGCGATGAATAAATTTTTAGCTAAAAGCGGATATTTAAATCAACTTTTAGAAACGATGGGTTTTTATGAGTTAAGTTGGGTAAAGAAAATGTTTGGAGAAGGAATTTCTAGACCCGTAATAGGTGGTGGAGGAGGAATTGATTGGTTAAGTACATTAGGAGAGCAATCCGTTACTATTTTTGGAAAAAAGCATAAGATTCTTCTAGCTAAACCAACGATTATTCTAGTAAATTTATGGATTGGTATTCCTTATTCTGTTTTAAGTAATACGGGTATTTTAATGAATATTCCTAATGATTTATATGAATCAGCAAGAATTGATGGTGCTTCGCCTGTTAAACAGTTTTTTAAAATTACTCTGCCTTACATTATTTTTGTTACCGCGCCCGCTACGATAACGCAATTTATTGGAAATATTAATAATTTTAACGTGATTTATTTTTTAACCGGTGGTGGGCCGACTACCGGCACTTTAGCGGCAGGACGTACTGATTTGTTAGTCACATGGTTATATAAATTAACTGTCGAAAAAAACTATTTTAATCTTGCTTCGGTTATTGGTATTTTGACCTTTATTTTCTGCGTAGTGATTGGACTTATTATGTATAAAAATACCAAGAGTATAAAAGATGAGGAGGCGTTTATGTAAGATGAAAAAGAAAAGTAGGAGTATGAAAGCTAAAACGCATCTCATTGATTTCATTATTTATCTTTTATTAATCATTATTTCTGTGGTGTGGGTCATTCCGATTCTATTTACAGTAATGACCGCATTTAGAGCAGAAATGGGAACTTCGACTTCGTTACTACCTAAAAATGGCTTTACTCTTTATAACTTTCTTTATTTATTAGGAATTAAAGACCGCTATACGATTGCTAATGGGAAAGTGGTTATGAATTATAGTATGGAACAATGGCCTTATTTAAGGTGGATAATGAATACTTTCATCGCTTCTATTTTAAGTACGATAATTTCGACGATTTTTGTATTAAGCGTCTCTTATGCAATGTCAAGATTACGTTTTAAAGCACGAAAAAAACTGATGAGCCTTAATTTGATTTTAGGAATGTTTCCCGGCTTTATGGCGTTAGCGGCCATTTATAATATTTTAAAACTCATTAACGCAACCGGTGCAAACTCCACTTATTTTAGTAATTTAATGGGTTTAGTTATCGCTAATAGTGCGAGTGCAGGAATGGGCTTTTATATTGCAAAGGGTTTTTTTGATACCATTCCGAAGTCTATGGATGAAGCGGCTAGAATTGATGGAGCTTCCAATATGAAAATCTTCTTTAAGATAACTTTACCATTATCTAAACCGATTATTGTTTATACGCTTTTAACCTCGTTTATGGGGCCTTGGGTCAGTTATATATTACCAGCTTATATTTGCGGAACGGATCCCAAGCGATGGACGGTGCCATTAGGCGTATATAATATGCAAACAGACTTAGCAGGTACTTCCTATCGGTTTACTTTATTTTTTGCGGGTTCTGTACTAGTTTCAATTCCGATTGTGATCCTATTTTTAATGACACAAAAGTATTATGTTTCTGGCGTCACTGGTGGCGCAGTAAAGGGGTAAAAATATGCCAAAATGGTTAGATGATGCAGTGTTTTATGAAATTTATCCTTCTTCTTTTCTAGATAGTAATAAAGATGGATTTGGCGATATTCAAGGTATTATATCGCGTTTAGATTACCTACAAGAAATCGGCTTTAATGCCATATGGTTAAATCCTGTTTTTTGTTCACCTTTTTTAGATGGTGGTTATGATATTACCGACTTTTTTGATGTGGATCCACGTTTTGGAACCATGAAAGATTTAGAAGAGTTATTATGTCAAGCCCATCAAAGAGGAATGCACTTGATTTTAGATTTAGTGCCAGGGCATGCAAGTGAAAAGCATCCTTTATTTTTAAAAAGCGCAGAACCCACGCGAAATGAATATAGTGATTTATTTGTGTGGAATGATTCACCCTGGGAAAAGCCACAAGGTTGGTGGCAGTTTATTTCTGGTCGTTATGAAAGATACGGAAATTACATGGTGAACTTCTTTTCTCATCAACCCGCTTTTAATTATGGATGGAAGGAAATTCAATATCCTTCTTGGCAAATTCATTATCAAGATCCGCGCGCTTTATTAGCGAGAAACTATTTAAAATCCATCATTCGTTTTTATTTAAAAAAAGGATTTGATGGCTTTCGTGTCGATATGGCCGATTCTTTAATTAAAGGCGATGATGATAAAAGTGCAACCATTGAATTATGGAAAGAGATTCGTTTAGAAATCTTTGATAAAGAGTATAAAGAAGCGGTTTTAATTTCTGAATGGTCGGATCATGAAAAATCTGTACGCGCTGGCTTTCATGGTGATTTCTATTTGGATCATAAAAATAACGGTTATCACCATTTAGTTCGTAATATGAAAAACGATGTGAATTTATCTTTCTTTTCTGGGCATGGTGATATTACGGATTTTTTAAAAGATTATATGCCTCGTTATCTAGCTTGTAAGAAAAGAGACGGACACGTATGTTTGATTTCAGGAAATCATGATACTTGTCGTTTAGCCTACCATAAATATGGCTATACTGAAAATGTATTAAAACTGATTTACGCTTTTATTTTAACGATGCCTGGTGTTCCGTTTATTTATTATGGAGACGAAATAGGTATGGATTACATGGATAATCTCCCTTCTAAAGAAGGTGGATATCAAAGAACGGGAAGTCGAACACCGATGCAATGGAACTTAGAAAGAAATATGGGGTTTTCTAATATAGAAGATTCAACTCAACTTTTTCTTCCTCTTAATGATGAGCATCCCCAAAATGTTGAAGAGCAATTGAAACGTAGTGATTCATTATTGAACACAATAAAATCACTCATTCATTTGCGTTTAAAGCTAAAAGACTTACGTTCTGATGCATTTTCTGTTATTTTTGCAGAACCTTATACGTATCCTTTTATTTATCAAAGAAATCAGTTGATTATCGTAATCAATCCTTCTCATGAAGAAAGAACGGTTGTGGGTGATTATCAAAACTATGTAGCCATTTATCAACTAGGCACTTGCAATCAAGAATGTCATCGTTTAACGATACTTCCTTGGTCATTTGCAATTTTAAAAAAGAAGTAGATTAACAATAAAGTTAGTTTTTTAAAGGAGACGAACATTATATGGCAAAATTAAAACTCAATCACATTTATAAAGTGTATGAAAATGGAGTGAAAGCAGTTAACGATTTTTCTATTGATATTGAGGATAAAGAATTTATCGTGTTCGTTGGACCTTCAGGATGTGGGAAATCCACTACGTTACGAATGATTGCAGGACTAGAAGAAATATCTGCCGGCGATTTATATATTGGAGATACTTTGGTGAATGATATGGAACCTAAAGACCGCGATATCGCTATGGTTTTCCAAAATTATGCTTTATATCCGCATATGTCCGTTTATGAAAATATGGCTTTTGGATTACGAAATCGTAAAGTACCCAATGATGTGATTAAAGAACGTGTAATTGAAGCGGCAAGAATATTAGATATTGAAGATTATTTAGACCGAAAACCGAAAGAAATGTCAGGTGGACAAAGGCAGCGCGTCGCTTTAGGAAGAGCTATCGTTCGTCAACCTAAAGTGTTTTTATTAGACGAACCTTTAAGTAATTTAGACGCCAAGTTAAGAGCGGCTATGCGTACAGAAATTACGAAACTTCATAAGAAATTACAAACAACTTTTATTTATGTAACGCATGATCAAGTAGAAGCGATGACCATGGGAACGCGTATCGTTGTCATGCGTAAAGGATTTGTGCAGCAAATAGATACGCCGACAAATTTATATCAAGCGCCAATTAACAAATTTGTCGCAGGTTTTATTGGTACGCCCCAAATGAACTTTTTTCGTACCTCCCTTTTAAAAGAAGAGGATTCTGTGCATATGATTTTAGCCAATATACAGCATATTTTTATTCCTCTACATGCGATTGCAAAAGTTGAACGGAAAGTTTTAGATGGAAAAACACCTTTAATTTTTGGTATTCATCCAGAAGATTTGCATTTAGAAGGAACAAATGAAAATTTAAAAATCAGGGTACTAATTACCGATGTTGAAGAATTAGGATCGGAAACATTAATTTATGGTGAGCTCATAGGAACCGCCCATGATGAAAATCAAAAAGCAGAAGATGCAATCATTATTAAAGCTTCTTCGAAAGGGCATTATGAGATTGGAACAGAAATAGAAGCTTATATGGACGAAACAAGAATTCATCTTTTTGACGCTGAAACCGAAATGACGGTTTTACCAGCAATTCCTAAGATGTCCTACGTAAGGGCATCTATTAGTGAAAACAAAATGAAAATAGAAGGTCAAACCATCGATTTACCTTCAGCTATTCTAGAAAAAGTCAATCAAGAAAAAGAAGTAATGGTTGGAATTGAAAAACAAGCATTAGTGCCTGGCACTACTTTTCATTTTAAAGTTTTATTAGATGAAAAAATCTTAGGTAAACGATTATTACATTTAAAAGGAAAAAAAGACATTTTATTTGTAGAAGTGAATGATGATGAAAAAGTTGGAGAAGTTTTTGATTGCGATTTAGATATGTCAAAAATTGAAATTCAAAAAGAAAACCAAACGCTTTTAGATCCTGTTTGCTTTCAAGATAGTTTGACGGGAAAAATTATAAAGATAAAAGAAAAGTACGAAATGGGAAAGAAGAAAACGAATTTCTATTTTACTTTCAATAATTATCATATACAAATTCCATTAGAAATGATTGCAAAATTAACGACTGCATTAAATAGAAAGATTTATCAACATGCTTTACGCTTTGAATTTGATATTCATCATCTTCAAATCGCTGAGGAAGGAATTTTAGGCTATATCGAGAAATTAAATGACTATGGAACGATTTGTATTGCTCAAGTTCGTTTAGAAGGAAAAGAGAAGTTGATGAGTGTTATTGTTGATCGAAATATAAAAGAAAAAGAAATTCATCTTCTTATTCAGCCAGAGCGATGTTCCATTTATGACGCTACAAACAATGTTCGAATAATTTAATTCATAATGAAAAACCTTTTTACGGATATCATTGGTATTTGTAAAGAGGTTTTTGCCTATATTATATATAAGGAAAAAAGAAGGCTTGAAACAAAGAAATAAAAATATGGAAAAAAGTGAAAAAAACAGTTGCATTTTTGTTTACAAAGTGTTTTAATATTCCTTGCGCGGAATAAAAACCGCAGTCGTATAAAGAGCCTAAAATAAAGCCTCTATAAATGAATTAAAAAATATCTTAAAAAGATATTAAAAAACATTTGACAGATGCCTATTGTGGTGCTATTATATACGAGCGTGCAATCGAAAAGAACGTCGAAAAGCGACGAACTTGAGAGAGCGATTGTACACTGATCTTTGAAAACTAAACAGAAGAAAACAACATACGTCAATTTTAAAAAACAAAACAAACCAGAGATAATTATGAACTAGGAAATATAAACTTTGAGAGTTTGATCCTGGCTCAGGATGAACGCTGGCGGCGTGCCTAATACATGCAAGTCGAGCGAGAGACCCTTCGGGGAATCGAGCGGCGAACGGGTGAGTAACACGTAGGTAACCTGCCTTTTAGTTTGGGATACCCGATGGAAACGTCGGCTAATACCGGATACGTACTTTGGAGGCATCTCCGAAGTATAAAAGGGGCCTTAAAGCCTCGCTAATAGATGGACCTGCGGCGCATTAGTTAGTTGGTGAGATAACAGCCCACCAAGACGAGGATGCGTAGCCGACCTGAGAGGGTGATCGGCCACATTGGGACTGAGACACGGCCCAGACTCCTACGGGAGGCAGCAGTAGGGAGTTTTCGGCAATGGGGGAAACCCTGACCGAGCAACGCCGCGTGAGTGATGAAGGTCTTCGGATCGTAAAGCTCTGTTGTGAAAGACGAATGACAGACCGAGGAAATGCGGTTTGTTTGACGGTACTTCACCAGAAAGCCACGGCTAACTACGTG
>DLKT01000045.1 GCA_002477825.1 Caryophanales bacterium UBA7581
TTTCCTAGTTAACAAAAAAAGGGAGGGTTATTCCTCCCTTTTCATGTATAATAAAACTATAAAGAGGTGTTCATTTATGGATAATTGTATTTTTTGTAAAATCATTAAAGGCGAAATTCCTTGCTACAAAGTATATGAAGATGATGATGTATTAGCGTTCCTAGATATATCTCAAATTACAAAAGGTCATACGCTTGTTGTTTCTAAAAAGCATTATGATAATTTTCTTACCACACCAAAAGAACTCATGCATCATATGATGGATGTTGCCCAAACCATTGGTCAAATCCAAATTAAAGAACTTCATGCGAAAGGTGTTAACATTATCTCTAACTGTTATGAAGAAGCCGGTCAAAGCGTTATGCACTTTCATATTCATGTCATTCCTCGTTACTTTAAAGGTGATGGATTCCGTCTAGAAAAGATTGACAATGATCATCCTGAAGATTTATCATTACCTGCAATTGCTTCACAAATTAAAAATCATTTTTAAAAATTTCTTACATTAAATTTTGTTTTGTGTTATAGTAACCCTAGAAAACGTGTAACAGAAATGTGTAAGTCCAGTTGAATGGATTTGCACATTTTTTTGTTTTTTAGGAGGTTATTGATTTATGGAAAATGAAAACAAAATGGCTACAGAACCGGTTTCAAAACTCTATTGGAAGTTAGGATTACCTATGATTGTTTCAATGGTATTACAAGCACTTTATAACGTGATCGACAGTGTTTTTATTACCAACATGAAGATGGATGGAAATATTGCAAATGAAGCATTAACGCTAGCGTTTCCAATTCAAATCCTTATGATTGCTATTGGGGTAGGAACAGGCATTGGTATTAACGCCTTATTATCTAAAAATCTCGGTGAAAAGAATGATAAAAAGGTAAGTCAAATTTCTGGAAATGGTATTTTTATTAGTCTTATCGTTTATCTATTCTTTTTATTATTTGGAATATTTTTTGCTCGGCCCTTTATTCAACTTTTTACTAGCGATATTAAAACGATTGAAATGGGGAGTTCCTATTTAAGCATTTGTTGTATTTTCTCTTTAGGATCCATTGGTTATACCGTTTATGAAAGATTTCTTCAAGCCACTGGGAAAAGCTTATATTCTACCATCGCTCAAATTTCTGGCGCTGTTACGAATATTGTTTTAGATTATGTTTTTATTTTCCCTTGCGCCATGGGTGTCAAAGGAGCCGCTTATGCCACGGTTATCGGACAATTCGTATCCCTTTTTATCGCTATGGGATTTCATTATTTCACCAATAAAGAAATCGATAAAAGCTTACGCTACATAAAACCTTCTTTCTCTATTATTCGCGAAATCTATCATATTGGATTATCCGCTATTGGAATGCAGGCATTGCTTTCCATTATGATGGCAGGAATGAATGCCATATTAGGCCACGCAAACGCGGATTCCACCATTTTAGTAGGTGCCTTTGGGATTTACTATAAAATCCAACAAATCGCCTTATTCTCCGCTTTTGGGCTTTCTAATACGATCATCACGATTTTATCTTTCAACTTAGGACTCAATGACCTAAAGCGGATAAAAGAATGCATACACTATGGAATTATAGATACTATTCTTTTTAGTTTATTCTTATCTATTCTCTTCTTTGCACTCGCTTATCCAATTTCTTCATTATTTGCTCTATCGAGCAATGATACGAAAGAATTAGTTTCTACCTGTGCACTAGCCACAAGAATTGGTAGTGTTGGCTTTGTTTTTATGGGATTTACCATTGCCGTACAAGGTATGTTACAAGCATCCAATAAAGCGTTAAAACCATTTATTCTTTCTTTACTCCGTCTTGTCGTTTTTATTTTCCCTATCGCATTTTTATTTACTCTATCCTCTAATGTAACAAAAATCGTTTGGTGGTCCTTACCAATAAGTGAAGTATTAACCGCTATTATAGCCTTTATCTTTTATTATCAGGAGAAGAAAAAATTATTACATAACGAAAAAAAATGAGTTTTCACTCATTTTTTCTTTCGAATCGGTTTATAGAAGCATCTTTCTTCTAAAGGATAAATCTTAGGAGTAAATTCTCCTTCTTCTATTGGTTCTAATGCTTTATCAATGATGGTCATTTTCGCATTCATATCATCAATCATATGCAATAATAAAGCTTCACGAGTTAAAGGAACAACAGGAGAACCAAATTCTTGTTTTCCATGGTGGGCTAAAATCATATGTTCTAATAAAATTCTTTTTTCGTTATCGATTCCTAATGCTTTAGCTTTTTCTCTAATCACACTATGCATGATGGAAATATGACCAATTAAGCGACCTTCTTTGGTATATTTAGCAATAATCGGTCCTGATAATTCAACAATTTTTCCAACGTCATGTAATAAAACCCCCGATAAGAGTAAATCACGATCCACAGGAGGATTACATTGAATTTCTTCATTATAGAAATGTGAAACAAGTTCCGCAAAATCCGCCATAGTAATCGTATGATAAAGGAGACCACTTGCATATTCATGGTGATTACGAACCGCGGCCGGATGTTGAATAAAACGAGCATATACTTTATCATCCAAAATAATGCTTGATACTAAACGATGTAAATCTTCATCTTCAATGGAATCAATATATTTCATCAATTTGCGTTCTAGTTCTTCACGAGGCACTGGAGCGCTTTTAACAAATAAAGAAATATCCATTTCGGACTCAGGAACAATCGCGCCGCGGAGGACTTTTAATTGTAATCCTGAACGATAATTTATAACATCCACTTCAATTTCTACAATATTGCCTGCAACGAAAGTTGTTCGATCTTCTTCAAACACTTCCCATTTCTTTCCTTCAATTGTACCCGTACAATCTTGGAAAGTAATCGTCATATAATTAAGGCCATTGTTAGTAACACCATTAACGACATTGGTTACTAAATAACGGCCAATGATTCGATCATTTTCTTTTAATTCTTTAATCCATTTCATCTGATTCGTCTGTTCCATCATTTACACTCTCCATCACTTGTTTGATTATATCATATGAAAATCCTTTTCGCATCAAAGTTGCGATAATTCTTTTACGATATTCATAATTTGAATACTTTCTTTGATAATGAACTTGATATTTTTGTAGTTCTTTTCGACACTTTTCCATTTCATCTTCCATGCTTGAATTTTCAATATGAGAAAGGATACTCTGAATCATTTCACTATCATATCCATATTTTAAAAATTCACGGTATAAATGCTCTTTTTTCATCCGCCAATTATCTTTTTCATATTTTCTTAAAAAGACAGGTAAAAGTGTGTCCATCTTTTCTTTTTCTATTTCATCATCAAAAATAAAAGAAGAAATAATGGAACTAGAAATACCATCTTCTTGTAATTTCTTTATAATATAGTTTTTACCATAATATCGCGCTTGAAAGATTTCCACAACATCTTCTGCGTATCGTCGATCATTTAATAAATTTTGTTCTAGAAGCGTATCGATAATCGAATGAATTTGCGTTTCTGGTATGTTTTTTGATTGAAGTTTTTTTCTAAAATCCGCTACCGAATACTCTTTTTTCGCAATATAGTTATAGGCAATTTGAAGAGATTTTGCATAAGCATTCTTCTTTTGAATATCCTTTAGTTCAGTTTCAGAAAGTTCTTTTCCTTCATATAAGAAAAAATCACTATAAACTGTAGGAAAAATAGAAATCTCTTTCTCTTCTTCGTCTTTTAAATAATGTAGAATAATTTCTTTTTTCTTAAATTCGATTTTGGTGATAAGATAATTACTTTTCGCTTTCTTCATTTTGATTTCCTTTTTTTACTTGAATCGGTTTAACTAAAAAACGAATGATGAAAAACATAATCGGTAAAGCTAAAACCGGTGCCAATACATAACTTATATAGGGGTTCAAATGTAAAATTCCTGAAAACAGACAAATAAATAATGAAGTAAGAATTAAATTGGGGATAGAACTGAGTGGATAACGTAAAAAGCGTTTGATACTCCAAGGTGTTCTAAAAGCAATTTTTGTTTGCGTGGTATAAGCAAATGGTAATAATAAAATAAAGTTTAAAAGATAAGGAACGTCTACAAATAAAACTTGTGTATCTGTTTTTGTCGTAACTAAACCTTTTCCTGCTTCATAATAAATAACAAGAATTTCCGGATTCCATTGAACTTTATTAAAAATAAAGCGAAGGAGCATTGTAAATAAAATGCCCACAACTGTGTTAATTCCTCCTACAAATATAAAGCGAATTGCCTCTTTTTCCCACCAATAAGAAATAAAAGACATCAACTTATTCTTTTCTTTTTTTTCTTCCATAATTGTATCTTCCTTATGTTTTATATTTTACTCTTTTATTCGTAAAATGAAAAGATATGAGCATCTTATTGTTTTCTTCTTCCAAAGTTTGTTTGGAAATCTATAACGATTTTTAACAATTTTGTTTAGTTTTGTAGTATTTTGAAAAACCGCTATTTATTCTCGCTAAAATATCATTACTATTTTTCTTTTTATTTCATAAAAAGGAGGGTTCTGCATGATTCGTATTAAGCAACTAAGAGAAGAAAAAGGCTGGACATTAGAGTATATCGCTACTCGTGTAAATGTTACCAATCAAACGATTAGTAACTGGGAAAAAGGAAAAACTGAACCAGATATCGGAAGTTTAATTCGTTTAGCTGAATTATTTCAAGTTACAGTTGATTATTTGATTGCTCATGATAAATATGCCCATGATGTCTCGGACTTAAAAATGAGAATTGGACGTATGGATTCTGAAACTCTACGAAAATTAACCTTGGACTATTTAGATCTCTTAAATGATGAAGATAAAAAATAGGGTTGAATTACCCTATTTTTTTATGATTTCTTGTATACCAATGATTCGATAATCATCAATCACTGTATCGCCACCTAATACTGCACAATTGGCATAAAGTATCACATGGTTTCCTATAGTGGGATGCCTTTTTTTATTTTTTTTCTTTCTTGCGTCTTTTAAAGATAAAGCACCTAAAGTTACGCCTTGATACATACGAACATCCTCTCCGATCATTGTAGTTTCTCCAATGACTACACCTGTTCCGTGATCGATGAAAAATCCTTTTTTTATACTAGCACCTGGATGAATATCGATTCCTGTTTTTTCATGTGCATATTCGCTTAACATGCGTGGCAGGTAATTGGCTTTCTTTTCATAGAGTAAATGAGCGACTCGATAGATGAACACTGCATAAAAACCAGGATATAAGAAAAAAATTTCTTCTTCATCTTTAGCCGCAGGATCACCTTTTAAAGCCGCTAATAAGTCTTCATTCACTATGTCGATAAAAGATGGTATTGTTTTCATTACCTCCATGATAATTCTTTTTTTCTTTTCTTTCTTTTCAAAAAGAAGATAAGATAACCCTCGTCTGATTTTTTTTAATAACTGAGGATTTAAAGTATAGAAAAATTCTTGAATCAAAAGAATCCATTTTTTTAAGTATTTCCTTTTTCTTATCCACGATTCAAATTCAGTACTACTCATACTCTTTCTCCAATATCGACAAGTAGCGTTCACCAAAATCAGGAAGTAACCCAACCACCTTTACTTTCCTTTTTTTTGCTATTCTCACCAATGCATCGATTACTGCGCCTGAAGAAATTCCTACCAATATTCCTTCTTCTTTCGCTACTTCTTTCATCCATTTTTTAGCATTTTTACTCGAAACACATAAAATATCATCAATAAGTGAAAGATTTAAAATTGGCGAAATAAAATTAGGTCCTATTCCTTGTATTTCATGTCTTCCTGCTTTTCCTTTTGTTAATAAAGGTGATTCAGCAGGTTCTATACCGACGATTCTAATATCGCTTCGATATTCTTTTAAACGCTTTGCTGTGCCACTAATCGTGCCTCCTGTACCAATTCCTGCTACAAAAGCATCAATAGAAGGAAGATCTTGAATGATTTCTAAACCCGTACGTAAATAATGCGCGTTGATGTTTTCTTCATTGGTAAATTGCGATGGGATAAAATAGTTCTTTATTTGTTTCTTTAATTCTTCTAATTTTTTTAATGCGCCTTCCATTCCTTCTTCTTTGGGTGTTAAGATTACTTTTCCCCCATACGCTTTGATTAATGTTATTCTTTCTTTCGACATATTTTCTGGCATAATAGCGATGAAAGATAATCCCATTTGTGCGCATAACATACTGAAAGCAATTCCCGTATTTCCTGAGGTAACTTCTATAACCTGCGTATTTTTATGGATTTTATTCTCTTTTACCGCTTGATTTAAAATCAGTAAAGCAATACGGCTTTTAGATGAGCCACCTAAATTAAATCCTTCCAGTTTTACAAAAATTTGTCCTTTTAAATGATATTTTCTTTTTATTTTCTTTAGTTCCACTAAAGGAGTATGACCAATCATGTCTTGGATATCATTTAATAACATATTCAATCCTCCTAAAATACAATATGCAAAAAAATGAAAACGGCGATGAAGTGGTGCTTTTTACCAAAATAATTTTAGGTTTTCTTTTCATACTAGCATTAGGAGGCAATCAAAATGAGAAAAAAGAAAAAGAAAAAATATGTTCATGAAGATTTTTTAAGCATGCGAAAAAGAATGCTCAACGAAATCAGTGATGAAAATATTATTTATGAAGAATCACAAACGGGTCCTCAAGAAGAGCCCACATTACAAGAAATCCATTTGAAATTAGATGAATGGATGGAAAAACGAGATGAAAAAAAATAAAGAGCCGAGGCTCTTTATTTTTGTCTATAATGAATGCTTTTATGTTCAAATTGCTGAAAGATTTTTTTCGCTATTGCTTTCTTTACATCGGCATCTTGTTCAGTTACCGCTGCTCCTAAATGCGTATTAAAGGTAAGTGGAACTTCATGATCCATATCACAATACTCGCATGTAAATTCGACGCTTCCCTTCCACGTTTCTTTCTTTTCATCGCGGAAAGTATTTTCAAACTGACAATATAACGTAGGATCAACGAAACCATTATCACTCATGCAGTAATGATGAGGCATTTCACAATCTGGACAATAGGAACGCTTAATCTTCTTACGCTTTTTAATATGATAAATTAATAATAGGAAATTGATAAAGCCAAAGACGATTTTGATGATGATAAATTTTCTTTCATCTTCAGCGCCTATTTGTTGCGTTAGCATTTGTTCAATATCTACTTAAAAAAAGTTTTTAAATAATTTTAACGCAATTAATTCGATACCTGTAAGCATAAACCAAACATTAATAAAGATTAAAATGCCATTCCATCTTAAAGCACTTTTTCGGTAATTTTTTCTTTTTATCGCCGGTGCTACGGATGTAGTTCTAGCGGTTGTTACTGGTTTTGCTTTAGGTTCTGTTTTTTTTGTTGGGCATTTATTTTTGCATTGGGCTCTTCACGAAAGTACTTATCATATCTTCCCATGATATCTTTCTCCTTCTATACCCTTTTATTATAATTTTTTGATATTTTTCGTCTATAAATTTTGACGCAATATGTGTATAAAAAAGATTATTCTTCTTCCTCATCTTTATCTTCTTCAACTTCTACCATTACTTTTTCAACAGTAAATTCATCCGCTTTTAAAACGGTGACGGTTAAATTAGCAAAATCAAAGGTGTCGCCCTTTTTAGCAAACCTTTCGAGATTTTCAATCACCCAACCACCAACGGTTGTATATTCGGTTTCAACCTCTTTTTCATAATGAACTAAATCAAAGAAATCATCAATATTCATCGAGCCATCGACGATATAAACTCCTTCGCTTTTTTCTTTATAATCTTCTTCGACTTTATCACTTTCGTCCCAGATTTCGCCCACTAATTCTTCCACAATGTCTTCCATGGTCACAATACCCATCGTGCCACCAAATTCATCTTTAATAATGGCCATATGTTGTTTTTGTTCTTTCATATCTTCCAATAAAGAAGAAATGGATTTTGATTTATGAATAAACATGGGGTGGCGCATTAATTCACGAATATCAATCTTAGAACCCTTTAAATACTCTTTAAACAAACGTTTCGTGGAAAGAACACCAATAATGTTATCAATGGATTCTTCATAAACAGGAATCAAAGAATGAAGGAAAATTTCATGGTTTTCAATCAATTCTTTAAAGTCATCTTCAATATCAAAAGCAAAGACGTCCACACGTGGTGTCATGATTTCATAAGCGGCTGTATCGGTAAAATCAATCGCGGACTTTAATAATTCGCCTTGTTTTTCATCAATGACGCCCTCTTCTTCAATAGTATCTACAATTTCTAATAATTCTTCATCGGTTACGGAAGGTTCATTTTCCTTTTTCTTTGGTAAGATATGAGTAAATCCTTTTACAATACCTGAAACCACAAAAGTCACAGGCCAGAAAATAATCTTTAAAAATTGAATTGGATAAGCAAAAGCTTTAGAAAGCTTATAAGAACTCATTGTACCTAAATTCTTAGGAATAACTTCACCAAAAATAATTAAAAAAACTAAAACAACAATCGATGAAATGGTTGAGGCGGTTTCATCACTAATAGCGTCGTTGGTTTTAAAAATACCAATACAGATCATTGTAGCTAAAGATGAACAGGCAATATTCACTAAATTATTACCAAATAGTATAGCGGTTAATGTTTTATCATAATCATCAATTAATTTAACGGCCAAACGAGATGTTTTATTTCCTTCTTCACTTTCCTTTTTTAGACGTAATTTATTCACCACCGTATACGCAAGTTCAGAAGATGATAAAAAGCCAGAAGCGAGCAAGCAAATAATTAAAATTAACATTTGCCAACCATAATTCATTAAAAACTCTTTCATTCTTTATCACCCCTTTTTGGTTCGGATAAAGAAGCCGTGTCTTTGGTTGCTTCGCCCACTAATTCTTCTAATAAATCTTCCATGGTTACCATGCCTAAAGTTTGGTTATCTTTCGACTTAACAATAGCAATATGTGTTTTATTTTTATTAAAACCCTCTAATAATTCATCCATGGAAATAGAAGGAGAAACCACATAAACCTTTTTTAAAGTCGATTTAATGGAAACCTTTTTATTAGAGAAATAAGATTTTAAATAGGATTTAACAACTAAAATACCAATGATATGGTCAATGTCTTTTTTATATACAGGTATTCTTGAATAAGGCGTATCTAAAATGATTTGATTTAACGTATCATGCGTTAAAGAATCAATATTGATTGCAAACATTTTTTCTTTGGGTGTAAAAACATCTTTTACAATGGTATCACTAAAATCTAATGAATTTTGAATGATATCACTTTCTTGTTCTTCTAAAAGGCCTTCTTCTTCAATGGATTCAATCATGTTAGAGAAATCTTCTTCGGTCATTGAAGGTTCTTCTTTAATATGAAATATTTTTTGTACAACAAAAACAATGCCTTCAAAGATTTTAGCAAAAGGCCATAAGATGATCATGAGAAAATAAACGAACCACGCCGTCATCGAGGCAATGCGATCTGGATAAATTCTGGCTAAAGCTTTCGGTAATGTATCCGAAAATAAAAAGCAGATTGCAGTAGAAACTATCGTAGCGACAATCGTTACCGTTGAACTCGTCGCCTCTGGTAATAAGCGAATAAAAAGCAAGGTAGAAATGGATGACACGAAAACAGCAACAATATTGTTGCCAATTAAAAGTACGGATACAGCATGATCAAATTTATCCACTACTTTACAAACTATTTTTGCTGTCCGATTTCCATCATCCGCTTTGACTCTCATTCGAATTCGGTTACAAGAAGCAAGCGCTGTTTCACTTGCCGAAAAAATCGCACCAAATAAAACAAGCACAATAATTAAAATCCAGGATGTCCAGGATTCAGTATTTTGTGCAAATATCGTAAACAGACTAGGCCCATCAGGCATCTAAACCAACTCCTCAGTTAGAAACTGATAAATATTATATCATTGCTTCTTATCTTTTTCAAGGTGAAAAACACGTCATTTTCCTAAAAAAACGAGCTTTTTTATGCAAAATCCCATAAAAAAACTGTATAAAGCGAAATGACTTTATACAGTTTCATTTTATGAAATTACCAAGTAACTAAGACCATTTGATTTTCGTGCAAAGATTTTTTTACATCGATAATTCTTTGATTAGTACTTCCTCTAAAACGTAAGGAAATGTCTCTTTCTTCTAAGTGGAAAGGACCATCGACAATATAATCGACTTCATGAAGTAAACGATCTAAGTTTTCATTTTCTTTACGAAGCTTCATAATTTCTTCCCAAGTAAATCCGGTATAGACAATCAAAGAGAGGCCATGGCCTGATAGCTTATACGCTAATTCTAGGCAGGCATCAATTTGATAAAGAGGATCTCCACCCGTAAGAGTGACTCCGCTTAATAAAGGATTTTGTAAGGCCATTTTAATAATTTTATCAATATCTTCATCATAGCCTTTAGAGAAATCATGCGTTTCCGGATTATGACAACCTGGACAGTTATGCGCACAACCTTGGGTGAAAACCGCTAAACGAATGCCAGGGCCATCAACGATAGAATCGTTAACAATGCCCGCAATACGAATCTTACCCATGGATATCATCCTTTGTCATGTGACGGACTCTTGCTTGAACTTCTGCTCTTTTCGCATCATTAAAGCGATCTAATGTACCCACTAAATAACCGGTGATACGACGAATTCTTTCAAAAGCAACGTCTTCTTCTTTACGTCCACAGCATGGGCAAACGTTATCAATGATGCCGGAATAACCGCAAACTGGGTCGCGGTCTAATGGGTGGTTAACCGAACCATAACCAATACCTTCATCATGCATACAACGAATAATTCTTTCAAACGCTTCTTCGTTTTTCGCTACGTCGCCATCTACTTCAACATAAGTAATATGGCCACCATTGGTTAAGAAGTTATAAGGTGCTTCACGATGAATCTTTTCAAAGATTCCAATTGGATAATAAACAGGAATATGGAAAGAGTTCGTATAGAATTCACGGTCGGTTACACCTGGGATTTTACCATAACGTTTCGCATCAATCTTCACAAAACGTCCAGATAATCCTTCCGCTGGTGTGGCGATTAATGAGAAATTGAGGTGATATTGTTCGGTATAACGATCGGTAGCTTCTCTCATATGAGAAATGATTTTAATACCTAATTCTTGGGCTTCATCGGATTCACCATGGTGTTTTCCAATTAAAGCTTTTAAAGTTTCAGCTAAACCAATAAAACCAATGGTTAAGGTACCATGAATTAAAACTGGTCCTACTTCATCATCATATTTTAATTTATCGGAATCAAGCCATACACCTTGTCCCATTAAGAATGGGAAGTTATACACGTGTTTATGGTATTGAATTTTATATCTTTCTAATAATTGATCTTTTACTAAATTAAGCATTTCATCTAAAGAATGGAAGAATTTATCTAAATCACCTTTAGCTTCAATAGCTAAACGAGGCAAATTGATGGATGTAAAGGATAAATTACCACGTCCAGCAGTTACTTCCTTATCTTTCACAACATTGCTCATAACACGGGTTCTACAGCCCATATAAGCGATTTCCGAGTTATAGTCGCCTGGTTTATAGAATGGAATATTCATTGGCGCATCAATAAAGGAGAAGTTAGGAAATAAACGTTTTCCACTACAACGAATTGCTTTTTTATATAAATCGTAGTTAGGATCTCCTGGATTGAAGTTAATACCTTCTTTAACTTTAAAGATTTGAATTGGGAAAATTGGAGTTTCTCCTCTTCCTAAACCATTCATGGTAGCTTCTAATAATTGATCCATGACCATTCTTCCTTCTTCAGAAGTATCGGTACCATAGTTTAACGAAGAGAATGGTACTTGTGCACCGGCACGAGAATGCATGGTATTTAAGTTATGGATTAAAGCTTCCATCGCTTGAAGGGTATCGTCTTGTGTTTCGTTATAAGAACAATCAATAACCTTCTTCACCAATTTTTCATGAGGAAGTTCAGGATACATTTCGGATAAAACTTCAAATAAAGCTTTTTCGAAATCTTTATTTTTCATACGACATTCCGCATGACCTTTTTCTTCAGCTTTTGTAATAATGGTATTTCCCATTTCTTTATCCATACCATCATCGACAAAAAGAGAATAAATCTTTACAATATTGTTTCTTAAGTTTTTACGATAGGATTTTCTTACCCCTAAAGCCATGGCATAGTCAAAGTTAGGAACACTTTGTCCACCATGTTGATCGTTTTGATCGGCTTGAATTGCGATACACGCTAAAGAGGCATAAGAACGAATGCTATTCGGTTCACGTAAGAAACCATGTCCCGTGGAAAAACCACCATGGAATAATTTAATTAAATCGATTTGGCAGCATGTCATCGTTAAGGTATAGAAATCCAAATCGTGAATATGAATATCGCCACGTAAATGAGCATCAGCAAAACGTTTATCTAAAACGTGAGCGTGATAAAAAGCTTTGGCCGCTTCTGAACCATACTTTAACATGGTGCCCATTGCGGTATCCCCATTAATATTAGCGTTTTCTCTTTTTACGTCATTATCTTTGGAATCTTGGAAAGTAATATCCCGAAGGGTTTGCATTAAGCAAGTATTTGCTTCCCGAATTCTTGTTCTTTCAGCCCGATAAAGAATATAAGCCTTCGCTACATCGAGTTCATCATTCTCCATTAAAACCGTTTCAATTAAATCTTGGACTTGTTCTACAGTTGGTGTTTTTCTTTTGTAGATTTCATCCATTTTTTGAACGACTTCATCAGTGATTTTCTCTACTTTTTCTTCGTCTTTCTTGCCTTGTGACTCAAAGGCCTTTTCGATGGCTTGGAGAATTTTCTTCTCATCAAAATTTACTTTTCTACCATCGCGTTTAATAATCTTTTTCATAAAAATTACTCCCTAAATACTCTAGTTTCATATCAAAAAGTGCAAAATAAAACAACCGGCTCTTCGCCATACTTTCTACCGGCTCTGCCTTATCCTGGCATTACGCGTTAAACGTGACTTTATTATACTAATCAAAATCAAGGGTTGCAACCTTTTTAAGTCATTTTCTTAATGTAATTTTTTTACAAGCTTTGAAAGAGTTTTCATAGTAGTTTTTTAGTATTTAAAAAACCTTTTATTTATCGGTGAAAATCTATTTTTTTACCTCATGGCAGTGGCGACAGCGGGGTTCGTAACTTTCGCTTGCTCCCACAATAATAATCGGATCATTATAAGAAGCCGGTTCTCCATTCACGAGTCTTTGCGTTCGAGTCGCGGGCGCTCCACAGCGCATACAAATCGCGGTTAGCTTAGTGACGTCTTCCGCTAAAGCTAAAAGCTCAGGCATGTTTTGAAAAGGCTCTCCCCGGAAGTCACGGTCTAAGCCAGCGACGATAACCCGGATGCCGCGGTTAGCAAGATCTTCCGCTACATGAATAATTTCATGGTCTAAGAATTGCACTTCATCGATGACGACTGCTTCCGTATCACAATCAACGTACTTTAAAATATCTTGAGCGGTTTCAATGTTGATGGAACGCGTTTTAATTTTTGAGTGAGAAACGATTTCATTCTCAGAATAGCGGTTATCAATTTTAGGTTTAAAGACCAATGTCTTTTTATGTGCATATTCCAAACGTTTAATACGGCGGATGAGTTCTTCACTTTTACCTGCAAACATCGGACCCGTGATAACTTCAATCCATCCTTTTTTCCATGATTCTTCCATATGGCTTCACCTCTTATATTTTTATTCATAGCACAACTCTTTTCATTTGATAAGTATTTTTCTCACTTTTTTCATATATTGTTATGAGGTGATTATTTATGATTCTTTATACCGTAAAAGAAGGTGATTCTTTATACGAAATTGCCAAGACGTATCATACGACCGTCAATGAAATTGTTTCTGCCAATGGGTTACAAGTTTCCCATACGCTCATTATCGGTCAAGGGTTAGTGATTCCATCCGAACAAACTGTGCACGTAGTTACAAAAGGTGAGTCTCTTTACTCTATTTCTCAAAAATATGGTGTTACTGTAAGTAGTATCCTTGACGCTAATCCATATATTCAAAAACCATTCGTTATTTATCCCGGTCAACAAGTCATGATTACGAATGATATGGATCGAAAACGTCCTATGACCGTCAATGGTTATATCTTTCCTAAAACCAATGAAGATGAGTATCTCCCTAATGGCGATGCTTTAACCTTTGCTAGTATTTTTGCTTACCATATTCGCGATGATGGTTCCATCATTCCTATTCAAGATGAGGCCACTATTGCGCGGTTAAACCGCAACGAAATCGCCCCCATCTTAACAGTTACGAACACCGATGAAAAAGGTAGCTTTTCCACTTCTTTAGCGAGTTTTGTTCTTCGTTCAAGTGATGCTAGAAAAAAATTAGTTGGCGAAATTTATCAAACCATCGTCAACAAAAAATATTATGGTGTCAATATTGATTTTGAATATGTAAGCCCTGAAGATAAAGACAACTATATCACTTTCCTTTTAGAATTAAGAGATAAATTATCTTATGACTATGAATTCAGTATCGCCGTTGCTCCAAAGTATTCTAAAAATCAAGAAGGTTTACTTTACGAAGCGCATGATTATAAACGAATTGGAGAAATCGTGGACCGTGTCATCATTATGACTTATGAGTGGGGCTATACTTATGGGCCCGCCATGGCAGTTGCTCCGCTTCATTTAGTAAGGAAAGTAGTAGAATATGCCATTCAAGAAATCAATCCTGAAAAGATTAATTTAGGCATTCCTACTTATGGTTATGATTTTACACTTCCTTATAAAAAAGGACAAAAAGCCAAATCATTAAGCTATGAAGATGCTTTAGCGTTAGCCTATAAAGAAAAAGCAAGAATTTATTTTGAAGAAAATTCTGAAACGCCTTATTTCGTTTATTATAAAGAAAATAAAAAGCATATCGTCTATTATGAAGACGGAAGAAGTATTGCCGAAAAGATTAATTTAGCGCTCCGCTACCACTTAGGTGGTGTAAGTTTCTGGACTTTGCGTTCACCTTTCCAACAATTATGGTCGCTCGTTAACGAAGCTATTGATGTTGTAAAGTATAATTAGACATAGAAAAAGGTACCCTTTCTAATTGAATGGATACCTTTTCATTTCTTTTTTTATTTTTCAATAAATAAGGAAAAAACACCATCTTGGGTATAGAAAGTAAGAGTTACACTACAGGAAGTTGCAATATAACCATTATTATCATATTGGCTCTCATCAATTTCCCAACCTTTTTCTTTTAAAAGTGCTTTGTAGGTATCTTCTAATGCATCTGTACCCACCGTACCTGCATCTTTTACATCAATTTCAATAGAGGCAGGGAAAGTATAACCAAGGAATTCGAATTCTTCTTGATAGGTGTATTTATAAGTTTCACCTTCAGCAATACTAAAGCTTGGAACTTCTACTGCACCATCTCCTAAGAAAGTTACAATCTTATCTTGGGGGAAGCTTGCAAGTAACTCATCGTATTGTGGTTCAGTAGGTTGAACTAAAATCATAAATACTTTTTCATCTGCATCGTAACTTAAATAGACACTGACATACTCTTCCCAGTCATAGTAATAATCTAATTCTTGATAAGCATCATAGCCCAATAAGAAATTAGCAGCAGTTAAACTTGAATCATAACTACTAGAAAGATCACTATCCGAAGTGCCATAAACATAAATGCCTGTTCCATAGAAGAAATAAGTATATTGTCCTGAAACAGCAAATTCTGGAATTGCTAATTTGCATTCTTCGTTCATAACGGAAGCAATTTCATTAGCTGGCCAAGCATCAACTTTTACTTCTTTAATGATTTGGCTTAAATACATTGAAATAGAGTTCCCCGCAGAATAATAATCATTTCCTGGAAAATAGCTATATTCAACAACTAAATTATAATCATCATTTGCTTGTACATAATATTGATAAATAGTATAACCATAGCTATCATCTTCTGTTGATTTTGTAAATCCAGCATCTTCTAATGCTTCACCATAATTGGTAAGATAGTTTGTGCTCGTTGCATCCGCAATATAAACACCATCTTCATCGCTAGAATATCCATAATTTTCTGCTAATGCAACAAATGGAATGGTTTTGCTAAATGAAGTATTCATCATTTCTAATAATTCTGCTGGCCAAGCAGTATCCGTCGTTTGTCCTACATCCTCACCAGTAGAACCGCCATTATCTTCTAACCAAGCAAAGATTTCATTTGTGGCGACGTAGGTTTCTCCATTTATTGTTGCACCTGGGAAATGATCCAATTGAATAACTAAGTTTCCTTTTGCATAGAAGTAAGCCGTGTAGGAATAGTAATCATTTTCTTCTGATTCTTCACTATCATAGGTATAACCTTGAGTTTCTAAGTAAGTGCCATATGCCTCAACAAAATCAGTAGTAGATTCTCCCGAAATGTATAGATAATCTCCTGTTTCATCGGTTTCTTTAGAAAATTCATAGGTATCTGCTAATTTGACATAAGGAATTTCTTCTTTTAATAGACTATTCATTAAAGTCTTAAGTTCGCTATCCCATTCACCATCAAACATTGGGTCTTTTACTGTAGAAGTTAGATGAGAGGAATCATCTCCTCCTTCACCATTACAAGACACGAGACCAAAAAGCAAGAATGGAATCGCTAAAAATAACATTTTCTTTTTCATCATTTAACATCCTCTCTTTTTTATTTAATCAATTATTAGCACTTTTACCATGTAAATGTCAAATATTTTTCATAAATTTTGCAATATTTTTTCATAAATTGAGGATTTTTTTTGATATTATTCATAAATGTTATGTAAATTATTCGCTTTTTAATGTTCAAAAAAAGAAGACACTACCGCCATATTGAGCGTTTTAGCATCTTCTCACTTTGCTATATGGTGATCCCTAGGAGGCTCGAACTCCTATTCTTCTCCTTGAGAGGGAGACGTGTTAACCAGTTCCACTAAGGGACCATGTACTGCATATTTTAATGGATATGCAGTAAAAATACAAGATTATAAAGCAATAACTTTTTCAATTCTACGGCAAATTTCATCGACGCCAAGAATTTGTAAAATCCAATATAAGTTAGGTGATTGCTTCGATGTAGTTAACGCGACACGAACCATTTCGGCTACATCACCAATGTGGCCAAGATATAAATCTTTATTTTGTTTGTACGTTTTGCCATTCGGAGCAAAATGATATTTTTCACCTAAAGCTTTTAATGAAGCAAACCAAGTGCTTTCATCTAAAGAGCTATCATAAGTTTCAATAAATTCTTTTAATAAAGCATTCCGTACATTTTTATCAATGAATTCATTGAATGGTAATTCTTTTTCTTTCATCATTTCATCATAGAAATCAGCATAGAAGAAACGATTTAAAGTTAATAAATCAGAATATTTTTCATAATCCTTACGAGGATTTTCTTTTTCTCTTTCAATATTCATGATTCTTTCAAAATAAGCGGGGTCTCTATCGATGACAGCTTGTAATTCTGGATCATAGACTTTTGCCCAAGCATAGGCCTCTTTTGTAATCTCATGAGCGTTTCTCTTGGATAATCTTTCTTTAGCAATATATTTAAGCTTCATCATATCAAATAAAGCGCCATCTAAAGAAATCTTTTGGAAAGACATCATAAAGTCATCTAAAGGTGCATTAGGATTTTGTCCGCGCCACTCCTCAAAGTTGGAGTTAGCAATGGTCATTAAATATTCAATTAAAGCATCAGCGGGATAACCATCTTTTAAGAAGAAGGAAACTGCCGCTTCATCGTCTTTACGTTTGGATAATTTTCTTCTACTTCCATTATCCATTTTCATAATGACTGGCAAGTGTGCGTAATCTGGACGCTCAAATCCCAAAGCGTCAAATAATTCAATATGAATCGGTAAAGAAGAAATCCATTCTTCGCCTCTTGTAACGGTAGTGGTATGCATTAAGTGATCATCAATCGCATGTGCAAAGTGATAGGTTGGTAAACCATCGCTTTTTAAAATAACGATATCTTGGTCGTTTTCGGCAATTTCTAAAGTGCCCCGAATTAAGTCGTGTACCTTTACTTTACGTAAATGATTACCCATGCTCTTAAAACGAATGACGTAAGATTCCCCATTTTGAATCTTTTGAATCGCTTCATCAGGCGTTAAGAAACGACATTTTGCATAGTGTTGATAATAACCTGGGATGATCTTATTTCTTTCTTGCATCGTACGAAGTTCTTCTAAATCTTTCGCACTGCAGAAACAGGGATACGCTCTTCCTTTTTTAATTAAATCTTTAATAAATACCTTATAAATATAGGCACGGTGAGATTGGGCATAAGGACCATAGTTACCTTCTTCATGATCGCCTAAATAACCTTCATCAGGGACAATATTAAAAGCCTTTAATTGGGTTAATAATTCTAAGCCTGAACCTTCAATTTCTCTTTTGGTATCCGTATCTTCTAATCGAATATAAAAGACACCATGACTTTGATGGGCTAGCTTGGAACCAATCATCGCAGTAAATAAAGAACCGGTATGTAAAAAGCCAGTTGGCGATGGTGCAAAACGGGTAACTAATGCGCCTTCTGGTAAATCTCTCTTGGGATATTTTTTCTCTAAGTCTTCTGGTGTTTCATGAATATCACCAAAAATTAATTCTGCTAAATCTAATGTTGTAGCCATAAAAACTTCCTCGCTTCTTACATAGTTTACCATACTCAAAAAAAAAATCATCAAAAGAATGAAAAAAAACTTGAAATTTTATTTGAGTATGATATTATAAATAAGCACGCAGGTGTAGTTCAGTGGTAGAACACTACCTTGCCAAGGTAGTTATGCGGGTTCGATTCCCGTCACCTGCTCCAGTTGGCAATTAAGTCCGATAAAATCGGGCTTTTTTTATTTTTGTAAGGGAAATGTAAGGGAAAATGCTAGGGAAAAATTTTTAAATACTTTTAAAATTTCAAAAATGATGCAATTTCTATGAACTGCACCCGCTCATTATCTTTTATTTACCTTTCTTTTTTTAATTTAAAAAATATTTAATTCTTTCAAAAATAAAAGGCTATAGGAACTTTCCTATAACCTCATTTTTTTATTTTTTCTCGACTGTTTTAAAATATAAAGCTTCCGTTGTGAAATTAAATTTCATCAATTGATTCTTGGAATGAAGTGGGAAGACAAACCATGTATCTTGAAGTGTAGCGATATCTAAAGCATCTCCACGGCCTTTGAAATCAAATTCAATATGCATAGATCTCGTTTCATAACAAGGTTTCTCTAAATGGAAGTGTGTTCCATCATCTAGCGTTCCATCAAAAATATAACCATGTTCATCATGTGTCATATGAATGATGCCTAGTTTTTTAAAGCCTACCTTAGCATTAACAAAGTGTTCAATACGCACATCATCTTCAAAGTGATAGCGACCTTCTTCCACTTCTTTAATGGCTTCTTCTCTTTCCCAACGATACCAATCGGAAACAAGTTTAAATCTTGTTTCGCCTTCTTTAGCGTGAAGTTCTCCATATTCATCTAAATGCCAAGAAGCGTGGCAGTGATTACAGAATACATCGGTTCCAGTAGAATCCATTTCAAATTCAGTACCACAAGTTGGGCATTTATAAAGGATGCGGTGAATATTCTTTGCTCTTTGTTTAGAAGCAATGCGAATATGATTTTCATATTGCCAACGATATTCATCATATTCCATAGCGCTAAAGATACGTTTTTCTAATTCTTCTGCCGAAAGTTGTTCTACTTCTTCTTTAGAAGCAATTTGCGTAAAGTCACAAATGCAAGGAACTTTTCTTTTGGGAGATTTACACCATTGCGGCGAACGTAAGAAGTTTCCTTTTTGATTTAACACAATAATGCGACATTTGCAGAATTTTGCCATTTTTCCTAAAGCACTTCCCATATCCTCTAAGATACCAGCAAAGGAAAAACGAGCTTCTGGGTAAATAACAAGAGAACGATGCATTTTATTTATAATTTGATTCATTCTTTTGAGCATGGATAAATCTAAAGTGAATTTTCTTTTTGGAAAACATCCCACATTACGCATTAACCATTCTCTACCGGCAAATTCTTCAATTGAGCTCACAAAAGTAGGTAAATGAGGATACATCGCCATTTCCATATTGGCAAAATCAATTAAGCTTCCATGGTTAGAAAAAATTAAAGCGGGTTCTTTAAACGAAGTAAAACCATGCTTATAAATTTTAGTTCTCGTACCAAAAGTACCTGCCATACCATGCGAAATCATCCAAACAAGTGGTTTTAAATACCATCTTGGCATAATCGTTGGAGCGTTCATATCCATTGGTTGATTCTTTTTACTCATTAACAACCCTCCCTATTAATCGCCCTAATCATAACAAAATTTCACTCTTTTGTTAATATTTATTTTTCTCCCTAAGCTTTTCATGCTACAATAAAGCCGTAAAAAAGGAGAAAATGAATGAAAAATACAGCAATTTTAGTTGTCGATATGCTCAATGACTTTGTCACTGGTTCCTTAAAATGCGATCGTGGCTTAGCGATTGTTCCAACGACTGCACGTCTTTTAGACGAAGCAAGAAAAAATGGTATCCCGGTTATTTTCTGTAATGACGCTCATATCCGTGGAATTGATCACGAATTAAAATTATGGGGCGATCACGCTATTCAAGGTACCAAAGGAGCAGAAGTTATTCCTGAATTACATCTCTCGGAAAAAGATTATGTTGTTCCTAAAAGAAGATATAGTGGTTTCTTCCATACCGATTTAGACTTACTTTTAAAAGAATTAGGTATTGAAAATGTCATTATGACCGGTTTACATACCCATATGTGCGTTCGTCACACTTCCGCTGATGCGTATTGCTTAGGCTATAATGTTATCGTTTGTAAAGACGCTACGAACTCGTTCACGGAAGAAGATTATGTTTCTGGCCTTAAATATTTAAAAGATGTTTATGGCGCTCAGATTTATAGTGCGGATGAACTAATCAACATGTTTAAAGACTAAAACAAAAAAAGACTTGGAATGAACCAGGTCTTTTTATTTATCATTATTTTTCTTCTCTTCATCTTCTTTTTCTTTTTGTTTTAATTTAGCAATCTCTTCTGGTGTTTGTTGCGTGATGATTTGCACTTTTTCTAATTCTTCAATTTCTTTTAATTGCGTTTCATAGAATTGACGAATTACGGTTTTTTGCTCTTCACTTACTCTTTCATCTTGATCTAGATTCTTTAAAGCGGCTTCATATAAAGGTTTGGCAAACATTTTATACAAAGGCATATAAAGAACAAATAGATAATCTTGACAGATGAGATATAAAGGAAGCATTGGCATTGAGAATAATAACGAGAAAAATAAGCCAAAGAGGAAACCATATAAAATGTTTCCTAATACAAAGTATCCCAATGCTGCTCCTAAAAAATAGCCCAAAGGAAATAATAAATAATAGAGACCACAAACTTTACCAATCAATTGACGAGAAGTCTTTTTTGTTTTGGGATAAACTTGATTGAATAAGAAAATCGCATCTTTTTTCGAGCATGCCATATTGGATTGTAAATAGAAAATCGGTACCGACTTTAAAGTAAAATGAATGAAGAAGAATTCTCCTACTCCAAAGGAAACTAAACTAAATATAGAATACATTTGAAGATAGGGTTGAGCCGCTGGCGTTTCATAATAATCCATGATCATTTTATATTGATTTTCAATAGAAGTTGCTTGTTGCAAGCTTTGAATAAATTCTTGATCGACTACATTCGTAAATATGGATGTTACTAAATAAACGACTAAAAATGTGCCAATATAGATTAAAATTGAATATAAGGTTGCCCGGATTACACGGAATGAACCATGAAGTCCAGGAAGCAAAGTTAACTTATATCCTTTATAGAAATCTTTTAATGATAAAGGTTTGCCCGCTCTAGCTTGAGAAAGGTTAATAATCATTAAAGAAAGGATAGGAATAATCAAAATAGCGAACAAAATAATAACCGTTAAAGGCACAAAAATGTTTAAAACAAAGGCAAAAACAATGGACATGACTAACGAAAATCCAGTAGCTAAAAAATATCCCCTATATTTATGGAATATATCAAATATTGAATTTTTAATTTCATTTGTTTCCATGCCACTCACCTTCTATTTAGTATTCTATACTATTCTAGAAAAAAAACCAAATTAAATGTAAAAATAAATCAACAGTAAATCCTCTTTATGTAACTCTTTTTATAGAAAAAAAGACGTAAAGGATAACCCTTTACGCCAATTGATGAATCGAAGAAGACTTTATTTCATTGTTACAACTTCCATACCCGCAGCGATTTCCACCATTTCCGCTACCGATAAGGTACTAGAATAGATTTGATAAGAAACACCATTATAGGCATAGGATAAATATTTTCCGTTCATATATCCAATGGTACCTAAAACATCGACCATTGTGCCTTTAATTTCATCAATTCGCATTTCTGCATTTGGTTTCATAATGCTTTGAATCACGGTAAATGATTTGGTTCCTTCATACGTTAAAATATGCGTTGTTTCGCCATTCACCATCGTCTCTGTTTCTTCTTTTAATACACAGGACACATCCGCTCCTGCGGGGTATAATGGTAAATCATCTTGGGTAGCCATCGTGGAAGAAGAAAGATTTTTACGCGCTTCCTCCATATTTTTATCTACATCAAAATAGTTTTCTTCAAAGGTTGGTTCAAAATCCACTTTACTAAATGCAATTTTCACTTCTGCTTGATTAGAAGCATCGTAGATATTCACCCAAAGTGGTTTTAAATCTTTACTTAACTTCACTTCTTCTTTTTCCCAATTTGGGGCATTTTCATAGTTTGGTTTAAAGCTCAATAAATAGCCATCATCCATTTTCTTTAAATCATGTTTTTCTTTAAAGCCATCTAACATGGAATGATATAAATAGGGTTTTGGACTATTTAATGGCCATTCTCCTTTAAATTGATACACTTGATTTAAAGTTGGCGTTAACATAAAGACACCTTTATCATTTCTTAATAAGATTTGCTCTTGGTTCACACTTTTGTTGAGTAAACTTACGCGGAAATAATCTTGATTATCCTTTTTTTGGTAGTCCGTCGTTACATAATAATTACGAACGTCATCTCCCGCATTCATATCCATGGTGGCCTCCATATGATATGCGGTTAAGTTTTCACTTCGGTTTTCTAAAGACTTAGAAACATCGTCTTTGGTAAAGAAAATTTTCCATCCTGCAAGCGCAATGACTGCGACAATTAAAATACCAACAATTACCTTTTTTAACATACACTCACCTCACTTGCAATGTATGATAGTGAGTAAAAAAATATGTATGCATAAATTTGATTTTTTTTGAACATACTACAAGTGAACAAACAAAGGAGGTTCGTTCTATGAATATCATACAAAAAATAGCGCTTGTATTTACTTTAATTGGCGCCTTAAACTGGGGTCTTGTTGGCCTATTCAATTTTAACTTAGTTACCGCTATATTCGGCACCAACTCCGTTATGACTACGATTGTTTATGTCATTGTTGCCATTGCCGCTATTATCAACATTCTTTTATTCTTCATTCCTCTTGATTATAAAAGACATGATGATGAAATGGTTTATAGTAGTTCTTACCATCACGAATAGAAAGAAAAAAAAGATATCACGCCGATGTGGTATCTTTTTTTATGAAATATTCAGTTGATTAATTTCTTCAACAACTTTTTCTATCGCCTTTTCTTCAAAAGGGGGTAATTCGCGACTTTCTAAATCTTGAATTAATTTAGCAAATTTGGAAGAAGAAACGATATAGCTTGTGTCGGAGCGTAAACCTACACAAGAATACATACAATCATCATTTACTACTACGATATTGATCATCATATTGGCGTCAATGCCCGTTCTTAACGCTAATTTTTCTAAACGCGTTTGATTGACACGGATGGGGTTTTTAATGCTTTGTCTTTTATCGGATTTTGGATAATAATAAATCCATGTGGCATCTCTTGCACTACCTAAAACGGCACCATCCCATAATTTATCGGTAATACAATAAATGTATTTATTACCAAAAAGGATATGGTCAAAACGTATCGTTTGATCTTTTCCTATCTCAATGGTAACGTTTTGTAATAAACAATAATCGAAATCACGGGCCAAACGATAAACCTTTTTTCCCATGTAGTTACGAAAACGATGATGGAAAATATATTTTTTGATCATCGGTAAACAAAAGAGGAAAATAGCAAGAAGAAAAACAAGGACGAATCCTATAATCGTTAGAATTCGAACCATAACGATAAATTAAGCAAGCTCTAATGCGATTTCCATCATCGCTTTAAAACCTGTTTGTCTTTCTTCGGCGGTTGCCTTTTCTTCTCTTAAGAAATGATCAGAAACTGTTAATAAACATAACGCTTTTTTATTTAATCGTGCGGCGGTAGCGTATAAAGCATAGGATTCCATTTCTACGCCTAAGCAACCAACAGCGGCCCATTTTTTCCAAGTATTAGGATCTTCATCATAGAAAATGTCAGCGGAAAAAATATTACCGACATGGACGGGGGTTTTCTTTTCGTTTGCGATTTCATACGCTCTACGAACTAAATCAAAATCCGCAATCGCACTATAAGTGCCATTGAGTTGGAATTGAGAAGCCCAATTACTATCCGTACAAGCGCCCATACAAACGATGACATCAAATAAGTTAATATCTTCTTTATAAGAGCCACAAGAGCCAATACGAATAATGGTTTCAACGCCATAATGGGTATAAAGTTCATGACTATAAATACCAATGGAAGGCATGCCCATGCCAGATGCCATGACGGATACTTCTTTTCCGTGATAAGTTCCTGTATAACCTAAAACGTTACGAACACTTGTCACTAAACGGGCATTTTCTAAAAAATTCTCGGCAATGAATTTCGCGCGAAGTGGATCTCCGGGCATTAATACAACTTTAGCGAAATCGCCTGGTTTTGCTGCAATATGTGGTGTTGCCATTTTATTTCCTCCTTATAACAACAATATGGTTAACATAAAAACACGAGACATACTCTCTTTTTATTAGTGTACCATATTTTTCTTTCTTTTTTATAGGAGTTTTCTATTTTTTATGCATGATTTGCGTTAAATGACTTCCTTGATAAATATGAACTCGATTTTTATTTTTTTCTTTCCGATATTCCGCTATATCAATTAATTGGGTAATTAACTCATAAAAAGACATTCCTTTGGATTCAAAAAGGTAATAAGCTAATGAGCCGGGAATGGAATTAATTTCATTAAGATAGAGTTTTTTTGATTTTGCATTATAAAGAAAGTCAAAGCGGACTACCCCTAAGCAATGTAAAGATTCAAAGGCCTTTTTTGCATATTTTTCAATTTCTTCTTTTAAGGAAGAAGAAACATTTGCAGGAATCTTTCGATAGGTCATTCCGCTAAATTCTTCATATTTATTTTCAAAAGATAACACTTCATCTTGGGCATTCACTTCTTCAATTTCAGAAACCCATATTTTTCTTTCGTCTCCTAAAATGGCAATATTAAATTCTTTGAGATGAGGAACAACTTTTTCAATCATGACTTCCTCTTCTAAATGAAATAAAGGAATGATGAAACGTTCTACATCTTCTATATTTTCACATTTATGAACACCAATAGAAGAGCCTAAATGGACAGGTTTTAAAATGAGAGGAAAAGAAAAATCTTCTAAAAAACTTGCTAAAGAAAAATCATCGGAAAAATATTCTTTTTTGGTAATTTTTCTTCCTTCCGCTACCGGGATTTCTTCTTTGAAAAGAAGTTCTTTCGTTAAATATTTATCTTGTAATATGGCGGCATTTTCAATACCACCATAGCTCACTGGAATTTGTAACGTATCTAAAAATCCGCCCACTGTTCCGTCTTCCGCACCAAACCCATGGACGCATAAAATGGCAGAACAAATTTCAAAATGATGCATTCCTTGCACGAAATAATTCTTTTTTCTTTTTCTAATAAAATATCCTTTTTTAAAGCCTTTTAAATGCTCATAGTTTTCCTTTTTAAATAAGCTTTTTCCCGTAAATAATTCACCTTTTCTAGAAATATAAATAGGAAGAAAAGGAAGATGCTTTTTCTTACATTCTTCCATGACTAAAAAAGCGGTGACGATGGATATGTCATGCTCGACACTATCGCCACCATAAACAATCGCTATTCTTTTCATGAATGATCTCCTTTAATCGAAGATCGTTTGTTTCTCCTCAATAGCCTTCAAAAAACGTTCCATCGTATGTTGATACATTTTTCCTGATAAAGGCGGTAATTGGTCTAAAGGAAAAAATTTTACATCCGTTGTTTCATGACAATGCTCAGAAAGAAAACGAACGACCTTTCCTTCAAATACAATGACGTATTCGCTCATTTTAGAACTAGAATAGGGGGATAAATCCATAATTCCCACTAAACGGGTGATGTCTACTTCCGCTCCTGCTTCTTGTAAACATTCTTTTTTAGCTCCCGTTTTAGGAGAATCATACAAATCTAACCAGCCACCTGGTAAAGACCATAAGCCTGAATTTGCTTCTTTTACCATTAAAAGTTCATGTTTTTCATTAAATATAAAAGTCCGTACCGATAAATTAGGGGTCGGATAAATATTTCTTTCAAAATAAGAAGGTCTTTCAATTTTTACATCAAGAAAATTTTCGATTGCGTCTTTCGTTATATTTTGTATTTCTTCATAATTTTCTAAAGCATAAGGATCTTTAGAAAAAATCAATCCTATTTTCGCAATGCTATGAATTTTCATTAAAATTTGTAAATAATCTTTTTCCATCATGATCACCTTCAAATGTAGTATACTCTACTTTAAAAAAGTAGAAAAGGTATCATTTGCAATCAATAAAACGTCAACTTTTTCTTCCTTACATTTTTGATAACCTTCAATAAAACAAGATACAAATTCAATACGATCTTTCGCTTCATTATTCTCTATATAGCCATCATAAAGCGGGTGTTTCTTTTCTTTAGAAACAATGAAAACTCGATCAAAATGAAGAAGATGACGACCTATATTTCGATTGACTTTTTCATAATCTTTACCTAATTCAATCACGCCAGGCGTGATAATGGCTTTCTTTCCTTTTTGTAATATCACCGTTTGAATGGCTTCTAAAATTCCTTCTTCATTTCCATTATAAGCATCATCAAAGATTGTCATTTGCCCTTCTTTTCGTTTTTTAAAGCGATGCTCTATTCCTTCTAAAGAAGGAAGAATTTGACGGATTTCTTTTTTGGATACGCCCAAATCCGTGGCAACTTGAATGGCACCACTGATATTAGAAAGTTGAAACATTCCATATAAAGGGATCATCATCCTTTCTTTCATATACTCCACTTCTAATCCATTCTCATGTCGATTAGCATAGGAAAAAGTATCTACATAACTATACCCTTCTATAGAAGTTAAATCTTCTTCTTTCGCTTTTAAATACGAAGAATCTTTAGAAAAATAGCCTTTTTTTGCTTTAAAAAGCAATTTTCTTTTTTCTAGATAGATGTTTTCTAAAGAATGAAAAGTTTTGATATGCATCTTTCCTATCGCGGTTAAAACGCCAATATCAGGAACTATGATAGATAGCAAACGATCCATTCCCTTTTTTTCATCTACCCCAAATTCTAAAATCATGATTTCGGTGTGTTCATCTAAATTTTCATTGATAAATTTTGTAATTCCCATCGGTGTGTTAATCGACTTCGGTGTCATGATGACTTGATATTTCATTTTTAAAAATTGATAAAGAAAATATTTGAAAGAACTTTTTCCATAACTTCCCGTAATCGCAATCGTTATAAGATGAGGATTGTTTTTAATTTTTCTTTTCGCTTTTTTGATGTAATACTTTTGAATTCCTTTTTCATAAGGTAAAAGTAAAGTGGAACTGATGAATAAATAAAAGGGAACTATAAAAGGAAGCGCACTAGCGAAAATAAGTTGGATAATAGCGGAAGAAAAACAAGTGATAACACCCCATAAAAAGATAGAAAAAAAGAAAAGTGTTAAGCTTCTTCTCGTCTTTTTTAAAGGCATAAAAGAAGAAGAAAATAAATAATAAATCAGCCACCCACATAAAAATAAGATGGTTACATATTCACTTTTTAAAAAAAATAATAAAAAGAAAAGAAGCGGAAAAAAGAAAATATAAAAAGATTTTGTCATTCTTTTTTTATATTCTTGAAATAACGTCATAAAATAACGTTTTTTACTATAATATTGCGAAATAAAAAGTGCTTCATGACGAAGAAAATAGATAGAAAAAAGAAAAAGAGATATAAAAAAAAGGATGATTTTCATTTTGTTAGCACCTCTTTTATCTTTTTAATGATTTCACTTTTATATCTTTGATAAGCAAAGTGATTCCCTTTTTCTATCCATAATTCACTATTTCGTAAATAGGTATGCGCTTCTTCCATTTGTTGAACAGTAACTTCTTCATCTTCTTTACCGATAAAAAGTACCACTGGTTTTTCAAAATGTTTCATTTCAAAAACAGGATATCGATGCACCATTCTTACTAATGTAGAACGAAGATATCCTTCCGCATTTAAATAATCTCTACTGGGTTTTAATGGCTTTTTTATCCATAAGTTCCACCATTTTTTATGACGCCTTTTAGGAAGAATAGAAGGCGCTAATAAAATAAGAGGGACAGGTTCGATTCTAGAAGCATAATACATCGCTAATTTTCCACCAAAGGAGTGCCCAACAATTAATGAAATATGAATATGATTTTCTATGAGTACCCGATGAATATAAGCTAAATAATCTTCAATATCATAAGCTTTTTCTAAAGGTGCTTTTTTACCAAAACCAGGAAGATCCAGTAATATACAATTTGCAAAAAGTTGGTGGTCTTTGGCTAAATCTTCTAAATAAGAAGCATCTAGTCCCCACCCATGTAAAAAAAGAATATAAGGATAATTTTCTTGTTTTTTATGAATGATAATTCCTTCCATTGTCTTTTCTCCTTAAATCACTATATGAGAAAAAAGAAAAAAACATAACGGACCTATAAAAAGAAAAAAAAGTTCAACAATGTGAACTTTCTATTCTTCATTCATATTTGGATTTAAGAATTCAATTAATTTTTCTTTAAAATTGTTTGCATAGCATTTTTCAATTTTACCGTTTTGGTAAATATGAATGGAACCAGTTTCTTCAGAAACAGTAATGGAGATACAATCATAAGTTTCAGTAATACCTAAGGCCGCCCGGTGACGAGAGCCTAATGAACCTGGCATGGCTTTATTAGAAACAGAAACGGAGTCAAAAATGACACCTGCCCGAATGATACGACCTTCACGAATGATGGTCGCGCCATCATGAAGTGGGGTACCTTTATAGAAAATGGTGCGTAATAATTCATTTTTTGGTTCCGCATCGATATCGGACCATCTTGAGAAATGATCGGTAGTAATACGATCTTCTTTTTCAATCGTAATGAGTGCGCCACATTTTTCATGAGACATCGCTAAGATAGCCGTGGTTAATTCATCAACGAGTTGAATACTACTAATTTTTTCTACTTTATTCTTTTTCGTACTAAAGATTCCACTAAAATGGAATTCATCACGTAAAACACTTCGAATTTCATTTCCTGTTAAGATGATTGTAGCGACCACGAAGGAAACAGTAATTACACAAATTACAATCGTGCCTAATGGCAAATTAAAGGTTAAATTCAAAACTAATAATGCACATAAAATGCTAAAAACAACACGGAAGCCTTTGGCTTTAATGTAACGATAAACAAAAACTAACACTAAGGCCATGGCAATTAAAGCCAAAATATAATCAACTAAAAAGAATGGATTTTGAAATTGCTGTTGAATGTCTTGGAATTTCGCGGGCCACTCCCACAATATATGAAACATACACTATACACCTACTTTCTCTTCTAAAACTACAAACGCGTCTATGAAAACTTATTCTAATCTCATTTTTTCGAGAACATTGATTCTTTTGCATCAAAAAAAATACGACAAAAAAAGACTTTTCGCCTATATTATTGCATAGGTGTTCAAATTTTAAAAGAAATATTTACCATTTTTCTTTAGAAAAATCAATTAAAAATGCTAATTATGCCTAATACGATGACAACTAAAGATAAAAAAATGGCAAGCCAACCCATGGTTTTACGGTTGGTCACTACATAGGATACCCCAATACTACCAAGACAGCCGCCAATGGCAATGACAATACTTCCCAATCCTGCGGCTTGAGAAATGATTTCTTTTTGACGAAGGACGAATAAAATAACAGCGGCTAAAGTGAATAACATGGAGCATATAAACGCGCCTACAGTCACTTTCTTTTGACTACTGATATTCTTTTTTTGTGTCTTTTCTTGTGTCTCTTGATATTGTTGAATTTCTTCTACACTTACTTCATCAAAATAAGGAGATAACTTCAATTGTCCAATGATTTCATTTTGATAATTCTCTTTTAAAACGAGAACAAAACCATTGGCGAAAGATGAATTTTGAAGGGTTGTTTTCGTTAAATCTAAAGAAGTAAAGCCATAATCGCTCCACTTCATCCTTTCATCCAAAGCGAAAATATGATGGTAAGCTAAATATTTTGCTTCCGCAATTACGGTTTTTACTAATAATTCTTCAATGCTTTGATGCGCATAATTCTCATTCACAAAAGGTCCCATTAGCATTAAAGTATCCATTTCTTTTTGATTTTCATCTATAATTTTCGCTTTAACTAAAGTAATAAAACCGGTGATTTTTCCATCGCTTTCCACAACGAAAGTTAAATCTTTCATAAAATCTTTAGTAGTGCGCAGATGATTCATTTGATAATCATAGGCTTTTTGTTCTTTTTTAGAAGCCGCGCGAAGAATAAGGCTTACTTCATTTATGTCGCTTCTTTTTTCTTTTCGTACAAAATGCATTGTTTATTCCTCCACTTTTTTATTTTTGATCCAAGGGTTTTGTTGTTGGAAAAATGGATACTTTTCAGGATGAAAGAAGAGAAAATAAGCGCCTAAAGCGATAATTACGATAGAAATCCATTGCGAAGTAGAAAGAAGATAAACGCCGCGAATTTCATCGCCTCTAAAGAATTCAATAATGAAACGCCAAATTCCATAACAGAAGAAATATAATCCACTCATTAAATAAGGTCTTTTCTTTTTTAATAAGAAGGTACAAGCAATCAAACAAGCGCTTAAAACAAATAAGAAACAAGCTTCATAAAGTTGAACAGGTAAAGCATACTCTCCTTCATTTAATGAAGCAAAGTGGAAACCATGTTCAGCATCAACGAGCTTTCCATAGCAGCATCCTGATAAAAAGCAACCAATTCTTCCTAAAGCATGTCCAAAAGGTAAAACTGGTAAAATTAATTCCATATATTTACGCAAATCTAAGCCATAAAGCTTAACGTAAAGAATTCCCATAAGGATTCCTCCAATCGCCCCACCATAGAAAACTAAGCCACCATCTACGAATAAACAACGAAGGGCTTCTTTCACACTATGGAAAGTAGGAATCATGGTAATAAAGAATAAAAATCTAGCACCAAAAGAGGCACCAAAAAGAACAAAGCAACATAAGAAAATAATATCTTTCTTAGGAAGTTGGAATTCCTTTTTCTTATGATTAATAATAAGAACTAAAACGAATGACAAAAGTGCGCCTAAAACCATCATAAGCGTGTAAGAATCAATCGCTAATCCAAAAATATGTAATGTTGGTTTCATAGCACCTATCTCCTAACTCATGCTTAAAGAATAACATATCTTTAACAAGAAAACAAAGTTTTCTATGTTAAAAAAAGCTATGCACTTTGATGGGTACATAGCTTAATTTCTCTATTATTTTTTGTTAGTTTTTTTCTTTTCCATACATCTTTGAATCCATTTAATGAATTCCATAATCGGAATAATGGAAATGGCTAAACCTAAAGCAATCGCATATTCGCCTAAATCGATGTATTCAAAACCAAAGGCATCGCGTAAGAATGGCACATAAATCACTAACGTGGTAAGGACTAAAGCACCAATCATAGAAAGCCAAAGGAATTTATTTTGGTGTTTTAAAGTAAATACGGATTTTCTTCTTGAGCGCATATTGAAGGAATGGAAAATTTCCACTAAAGAAAGCGTTAAGAAAGCCATGGTGATACCATCTGCACTATTGAGGTCACTCCAACTTCCACCTTCAATAACGTGACCAATAAAGTAAGCCGCTAAAGTTAAAAGGGTAATTAAGACGCCTTGAATCAATACATCCGTGCCCATTTGACCGGCAAAAATACCTTCTTTCGAATCACGCGGATTTCGTTTCATGCTATCAGGTTCACTATCTTCCATACCTAAGCCAATCGCCGGGAAACAGTCGGTGATTAAGTTAATCCATAATAAATGCGGTGCTTTTAAAACAGTAAATCCTAACATAGAAGCCACAAAGATGGATAAAACTTCTGCTAAGTTACTAGAAAGTAGGAATTGAATCGCTTTACGAATGTTATCATAAACTCTTCTACCCTCTTCTACTGCTGAAACAATGGTAGCAAAGTTATCATCCGCTAAAACCATATCCGCTACATTTTTGGTAACATCGGTTCCGGTAATTCCCATACCAATACCGATATCCGCATTTTTAATCGATGGAGCATCATTAACGCCATCGCCTGTCATAGCGGTAATTTTTCCTACTTTTTGCCAAGCTTGAACGATTCTTACTTTGTGTTCTGGTTGCACACGTGCATAGACACTATATTCTTGAATATGAAGGGTTAATTCTTCATCGCTCATATCATTTAATTCAGCACCTGTAATCGCTTGCTTTTCATTAGTTAAAATACCTAATTGAGTAGCAATTGCAACCGCGGTATCCCGGTGATCACCAGTAATCATTACTACGCGAATACCTGCTTCTTTGCATTCTTGAATGGCCGCTTTAACTTCGGGACGGATAGGATCAATCATACCCGTTAAACCAATGTAACATAAATCATGTTCAAGGTCTTTGGCTTCAAAGGATGTTGGTAACGTATCAACTTTACGCATCGCAGCGCAAAGAACACGTAAAGCTTTGGAGGCCATCTCTTTGTTTTTATTTAGAATTTCATTTCTTTTTACATCATCTAAAGCAATGATTTCTTTTCCGTTCCAATAAGTTGTACATAATTTTAATACTTCGTCTGGGGCTCCTTTGGTAAATTGCACATAACCATCTTCAAAGCGATGTACGGTAGACATCATTTTACGCATGGAATCAAAGGGTGCTTCCCCCACCCGTTCATATTTTTCTTTTTCATCATTTTTATTTAAACCTAAAGTAAAGGCATAGTTGACTAAAGCGCATTCCGTTGGTTCACCCACTGCGCCACCTTCTTCTAGTTCAGCATCCGAACATAAAGACATTGCTTCGGCTAAAAGTTTTTCATTTTCACCATGATGTTCAACCACTGTCATTTTATTTTGGGTTAAAGTACCCGTTTTATCCGAACAAATCACTTGAGTACAACCTAAAGTTTCTACAGCCGTTAACTTACGAATCGTGGCGTTTCTTCTTGACATTTTAGTAACACCAATCGATAAAACAATGGTAACGACCGCGGCTAAGCCTTCTGGAATTGCTGCAACCGCTAAAGAGATAGCAATCATAAATGTATTCAAAATGGTTTCACCGGTAATTCCACCATTTAAACCATTTCGTAATAAATCAACACCAAAGATTACAACGCAGATAATTAAGACTAAAATCGTTAAAATTTTACTTAATTGGTTGAGTTTCTTTTGTAAAGGTGTTTCGCCATCTTTGGCTTTAGATAAGGCATCAGCAATTTTACCCATTTCTGTATCCATACCAGTAGAAATGACTACTGCTTTAGCCCGTCCATAAACGACATTGCTCCCCATATAAAGCATATTTTTACGATCACCTAATAAAGGTTCTTTATCGTTTTCAATTTCAATTTTTTCTTCTTGTTTTAATACCGGTACTGATTCACCGGTTAAAGCGGCTTCTTCCACTTTTAAACTTGCACATTCAATAATTCGCGCATCACTTGGAACCGCATCTCCAGCTTCTAATAAAATCACATCACCGGGAACAATATCTTCGGAATTCGTAATTAATACGTGACCATCACGAATAACTTTTGTGGTCGCTTTTGACATTTCTTGTAAAGCTTCAATGGCTTTTTCTGCTTTACTTTCTTGATAAACACCAAGAATAGCGTTCACCAAGACTACCACCATAATAATGATGACATCCGCTGGTGATTCGTGACTAATAATTGAAGTAATTAAGGAAATAATAGCCGCGGCAATTAAAACTAGCACCATCGGATCCTTTAATTCACCTAAAAATCTTAAGATTAAAGGTGTCTTTTTTCCTTCTTTTAATTTGTTTTTTCCAAACGTAGCTTGGCGTTTTTCGACTTCTTCTGTGGAAAGACCAAGGTCTTTTGAAGTCTCTTGTTCTTGGATGACTTCTTCAACATTTTTCAAGTACTCTTTCATGCTTTTCCTCCTGTCGAGTCATAAAAAAAACTCAGGTATTCGTTATACCTGAGTAAAAATTCTAGTTTACACATGTATAGCGAATGCTTTACATGAGTCTCACTTATTAAGGCTAGCCAGACAAATATGCCGTGTGTTGACTTCGCCGCGTATGGAAAATACGCTAATTACTCCCTCACGAGTCTATTGACTTCAATGAGTATCATAGAGAAAACCAACTCATTTGTCAATATCTCTATCGTAAATATTTATATGCTTTTTTTTGAAAACTATTCCGTTAAAGGTAACTCATTTTTTGCGTCATAGAAAGTCATTTCGTAATTTCCATTTGTTGTTTTACGAATGCGAATCGAATGATTCGTTTCTTCTTTTTTCTTTCCTTTTAATAAATAATATTCACCGATTTCATCTTGTTCTTTAGAGAAGATATATTCATATTCAATATCTTTAGCTTCATTTTCGTACTCAACTTTGGTCTCAATTTTGCCTTTTTTCTCTTCTATTTCAATAGAAACTTCAAACACATCTTCACCATTTTCTTTGACTTTATAACTGAATTCTTCTTCACCATTTTCAATTTCTCTACTGGTGATGATGGCATTTTCTTTTCCTACACCAGTATATAAAGTGAAGGTACTTTCTTTTTCAACTTCATTATCCTCTTCTTCAATTTCGCCTTCCATTTCAAAGCGATAAGTCTCGGTATCAAAAACCATTTCTCCTTCGTAGAAAGTTTTGATTTCTTTTTCGTTCTCGTCGATTTCGGTTTTATTGTAATAGAGATAGTAAACATCTTCTTTATTTTCTAAAGTGATGGTGACCTTATCACAATATGTATAGCCGTCTTTTTTATTTTCATCCGCTTCGATTTTGATACCATCTTCTACTAAAAGCGTACTTTCTAATAGTGGCAAGATTTTAGAGACTTCTTGACGAATTTGATTTTGCATATCTAGGGTCATGTTAGCGTTTTTTCTTCTCATCATTTGACGAGTGATTTGTTGATTCGACACAAAGGATAGCGAAGAGAAAGATTCAAACGCGAAGACTTCTTTATTGGAGGTTAAAACGGGGGTAGTTCCGGGATTGGAAGAACGATTTTGACTGACCGCATAGATGGTTCCTCCAACGAGTAGCAAGGTTGCAAATGCACACCCAAATTTCAAAAATAATCCTTGTTTTTTGGTTTGGGTTTTTCTTGCATAGGTTCTTTCATCATATTCAATCATTACCGATGAAGAGACATTAGGAACTTCTAGACTATCTAATTCTTTTTCCATTTCGACTTTCAATTTTTTGTTATTCATTTTCGTTACCTACCTTTTCTTTTAATTTCTTAAGCGCCACTTGGTATTTATACGTGATTGTACCTAATGGTCGATGTAATAATTTAGCAATTTCTTTATGCGTCCACTCTTCAACAACATAAAGATAAACAATTAACATTTCGTCCTTTTTTAAAGTAGCAGACATCATATCTAATAATGGCGTTTCTTCTTTTTTATCGTGAGAATGGAAATAATAGGATTCATCTTCACCTGATATCATTTCTTCGCGTTGGTGTTTTTTTAAATAATTAAAGGCTAAGTTTTTAGCGACGGTAATAAAATACGCTAAAACATTTCCATTTTTATCTTTTAACCAATCATGTTCCAAAACACGAATATAAGTTTCTTGCATCAGATCTTCCGCTACTTCTTTTGAACGCACTAAAAGGTAAATGGTTTGATAAAGAATTCGATCGGTATTTGCATACACATCATGAAACGCTTCTTTATTCCCTTTTTGAAATTCTTGCAAGTTTTTTAATAATTCCTTTGACTCAACCATAAATTTACCTCTCACCTAAGTAACAAACGAAAATTCATTTTTGTTGGAAAAATTTTATATTTCTTTTTTATTGTAAACAATAAGTTTCAACAAATTAATAGAAAACCTAAAAAAAAATAGGAGTTTTTTTCTCCTATTTTCTTCTATATTCTCTTTAAAAATGTTTGGGATTCATATGATGTTCTTGATACGTTTCAATTTTTAAATAATCATGGGCATGCATTTTAAGACGTGTAAGTAAATTATCGTAGTCTTCCAATACCTCTGTAGCGGCATGTAGGAAATCTGTATTCATATTCGCGTGATCATATAAGAAGGTTAAAGCGCCTTCAATCCCCATTTCCATCGCGTCAATTCCTAAAAGAATAATATGGAAATCATCTTTTGTTCTCGCCTTCATTTTGGTCATCCAAATCGCCATTTTTCCACCACAAGTTAAGCGGGCATTATAGTCTACTGATAAATCTTGCATGACAGACTGAAGGTTTTCTTCATGATTTTTAAAAACGTGAAGAATATCTACAAATATTTTTTTAGAAGCAATATCTTTGGCATTTTTTTCTAAAACGCGCATAACTGCGCTTCCCATATGAACCGAAGAAAGAAACTTTTGCATAGCTTTTGCATCATTCATTATTATCACCCAATAGTAGTATGTGCATAACGAATGAAATTAACAAAAACTATTTTACTTCATTTAAAAATGTAATTTTGGCAGTGCTTAAATTCATTTTTCCTTCTATTTGATAAAGTTCTTGATTCACTTCAGTATTCTTAACATTAATAGAACTTAAGAAATTCTTTTTAACCTGTATAGCATATTCTTCTTTTGCCGCAGTTAAAGAAACATTCAATTGGCTTAATGAGGCTTGGAAAGAAAGCTTTTTAGTAAATAATTGATTCATCGTTACTTTTCCTGAAGATTGCTTGATATTAGTTAATTCATCAAAAGAAGCATTTTGAATGGATACTGTACCTGCATAGGTTTTAATTTCTAGCCGATTACCTTTTAAAGTATCCATTTGTACTTTTCCACTGTAGAGTTCTATTTTTTGATTATTTATCGTAAGATTTTGAGCAGTTACGGTACCTTTTCTAATATCAAGGCTTAAATCTGTTATGGTCCAAGAAGTTGGGATAACGATATCTAAAGTACCTTTTTTTTCAAAATAACCAAAAGGATTATACCAAGGATTGGGCTTAGAGAGTAACCTACCTTTAGATATACTTAATAAGCCATTAGAAGATATTGTAAATTTTACATCATTTTCTTCATAAGCGGTATAAGATAAGCTTAAACTGCTAGCACTATCGCTTGTTGAAAGATTTAATTCACCATAATAATTAATAATTTTTAAAGATTGTACTTTGCTTTGATATTCTTCCTTAGATAGTTGAGCATCAAAAGCTTGAAGTTCTCCTTTTTTATAATAAGAAAAATCAAACTTCATTCCAATTGCGCCCGCTAAAGCTAAGGCAGTTCCAAGGGATGCAAAGACAATACAAGTTATCCATCTTTTCTTCATTTGCATTTTCCCCCTATAAATACAAAATGCGTGGCTTTTTTAAAGCCTTTCCATAGCACTTTTATAAAAGCATTCATACCTGCTACAGTTAAAATAGCTACAACCATTAAAAGAATGGCAATTCCACCTTGGAATAAAGCGGTAAAGAGTTGTGCGTTAATCCCTTGAAAAACCGCGCATACTAAGACAAATAAAGCATACAGTAATGCGGTAATCACGCCCAAAAAGAATGCTCCATATCCGATTGTAAATAAAAGAGCAACCAATAAGAAGAGACCTAAAAACAATATCCAAAGTGGCGCAGTTAAAATCAAGATAAAAGGATTTCTTTTTTTAGACTTTTTTTCTTCAACTTCTTGTTTATCTTCTTGTTTAACTTCTTGAACGTTATTATTGTTCTGCTCTAAAGATTGAGTTGTTTCTGAATTATCTTTTTCATTATCACCTGTGGTTGTTTCATCTACTTGTAATGATTGATGAAACTCACAAGTTGTCGGTTTTCCAACTTCTTCATTGCGAAGAGCAAAATATTGTTGCGCAATTTCTTGAGGAGTTAAAAATGATTCCGCTTCTTTTTCACTTTGTATGGAAGCCCATTTTTCTTTCCAAGCGGAGATGGTTTTTTCTTTATCTTTACTAGGAATATCCTTCAAAAGCAAATCTAATTCATCAAAAAATGCCTTTTCTTCCATTTTCAACCACTCCTTTGTTTCAATTATACAATATAATTTAAACTTATCCACAAAAATATAAGAATTGTACTATTTTTCCTAATGACTTACACTATAAAATTTTTGACGCATTTTGTAGCATTTTTTCATGAAAGAAACGATTTCTTTCTTGACAACATATTTTATAAGAATTATATTTAAGTTATATAACATATATAAACATGAAAGGGAGTGTGTTAAATTATGTTTGGAAAAAAACCAAGTAGTGGTTCCTCTTCCGGAGGCTTTAAGTTTAAAGGTGTACAAGATGGCTTCTCTGCTCGTGAAGCATTTGCAAAAAAATTAGACGCTGAAAAAATCAAATACGATTTACATCAAGAAAAACCAATCGTCTATATTAGTTACAAAGGTGACAATTTCGATGGTTTAACCTTCACATTTATTTTCGATGATGATGGCAAATCCTTTGCATTACGTGTCTTCTCCATTGAAAAATTTACACCAGATCAACTTCCAGATGCTTATGAATTCTGCAACTCTATGTGTTATGCTTATCGTTGGTTACGTTTCTATGTAGACAGCGATAACGAATTCACCGCTGCTTTAGATGCAGTTATTGATGAAAATAACACTGGCGATGTCTGCTATGAATTATTAAGCCGTTCCGTTAGCATCGTTGATGATGTTTGCGGAAAAATGCACGAATAATCATAAATTCAACACAAGAGACTTCCTAAGGAAGTCTTTTTTTTAATCTTTTTTACTATATATTTCTTCTCATAAAATTAAGTAATAATTTAATTTATATATAATCCATATTCCACTCCATAAAAAAACCAACTCCTCATGAAGTTGGTTTTTTTATGGCTGGGGTATCTGGATTCGAACCAGAGCATAGAAGGTTCAGAGCCTACTGCCTTACCACTTGGCCATACCCCAAAAAAGCATTCTCATCATAACACATTTTTAGATAAATGAGAATGCTAACTTATTTTATTTAGCGTCGTAACCGGCTTCTTTAATCTTTTGAATTAGGGCATCTTTATTGATTTCTTCATTTGAATAAACCGTTAATTCTTTATTTTCTAAAGAAGCATCTGCCTTTAAAACATGAGCAACGCTTAAAGCGGCATCTTCTACATGTTTTTTGCAGTGAGCACACATCATGCCTTCGACTTGAACTTTAGTCTCTATCATTTGTATTTCCTCTTTCTTTTCTATATTTTTCTTTTGGTTTCCTTTAAAACCATAGATGGTTAAAGCATTTAATACTACAAATAAACTAGAACAACTCATCGCTAATGAACCAATCATAGGATTCAAACGAATACCTAAAGATGGATATAAAATACCGGAAGCTAAAACGACACCAATACAGTTATAAATAAAAGCCCAGAATAAATTACCACGAATGGTATTTAACACTCTTTTACTTAAATCCATAATGGAGATTAAACCCGATAAATCTTTCTTTAAAAGAACGATATCACTGGATTCTAAGGCAATATCACTACCGCCACCGATAGCAACACCTAAATCAGCAGAAGATAACGCTAAAGCGTCATTTACTCCATCACCAACCATAGCGACAAGTCCTTTGGTTTCTTTTTTTAATTCTTCTACTACATCTTTTTTATCCGTTGGTAAGACTTCTGCACGGACATCTTCAATACCTACTTCTTTAGCAATCGCTTGAGCGGTATAAAGATGATCGCCCGTCAACATCACTACACGAACACCACGATGACGTAAAGTCGCTATCGTTTCTTTTACATTTTCTTTGACTTGATCTTTAATGGCTACTAAACCAACAATTTTTCCATCTTTGGTAATATAAAGGGTGGTTTTCCCTTCTTTAGAAAGGCGTTCCCCTTCTTTTAAGATTTCTTTATCTTCAAAAGTAACATCTTTTTCATTACCAATAAAGTAAGAATGTCCATCTACTGTAGCTCTTAACCCTTTTCCATTTTCGGCGGTAAAATCTTGCACTTCTTTTTCTTTTGCGCCTTCTTTTTCTAAAAAGGACACTAATGCTAAGGCTAAGGGGTGTTCAGATTTTTTCTCTAAAGAATAAATAGCATCTTTTTCATCTTCGTGATCAAAAGTTAACCAGTCCGTAACTTGTGGTTTACCTTCGGTAATCGTACCTGTTTTATCTAAAACAATCGTAGAAATAGAATGCGCTTTTTCTAAAATCTCCGCATTTTTAACTAAAAGGCCAAGTTCTGCACCTTTTCCCGTTCCTACCATAATAGCGACAGGTGTTGCTAAACCTAAAGCACATGGGCAAGCAATGACTAACATAGAAATCGCATAATTGAAGGCATCTTCAAAAGGCGTTTTAATTAAAAGGTAAATAATAAAGGTAAGAACTGATAATGAAATAATTACTGGAACAAAGATTCCTGAAATCTTATCGACTAGTTTAGAAATTGGCGCTTTAGAATTACTGGCTTCTTCAACTAAACGGATCATCGTATGAATTGAAGTATCTTCGCCCACTTTCGTTGCTCGAATTTGAATGTAACCCGCATTAATAATACTAGAAGATAATACAGAATCTCCTTCTTTTTTATAAACCGGTAAACTTTCACCCGTCATGGTAGATTCATCAATAGAAGCACTTCCGCTAATAATAACGCCATCTACAGGAATAGATTCACCTTTTTTAATAATGACGATATCATCCAACTTCACTTCTTCTACCGCAATTTCTTTTTCTTCTTGATCAACAAAAATACGGGCTTTTTTCGGCGCTAAATCCATCATTTTTTGAATGGCTTTGGTTGTTTTCTTTTTAGAAAGACCTTCTAAATATTTCCCTAAACTAACGAGCGTTAAAATCATCGCAGCCGATTCAAAATATAATTGATGGTGGTATTGATGTACTAAAGCCATATTGTCATTTTGATACCCTTGATAAATTCTTACTAGGGCAAATACACCATAAACTAAAGACGCGGTAGCGCCTAAAGCAATTAAGGTGTCCATATTGGGAGCGCCTTTAAACAACTTTTTATAACCCGATATAAAGAAATGAAAATAAATAATCACCGCGGGTAACGTTAAAAGTAGTTGTGCTAAAGCAAAGGCAAAAACATGTTGATCACCATCTAAAAATGGTGGTAAAGGAAGTCCCACCATATGTCCCATAGAAACATACATGAGGAGTAACAAAAAAACAAAACTAATAATTAAGCGAATTAACGCCTTATCTTTTTTCTTAGTTTCCTTTTCATTTCCCTTGGGAATATAGGCTTTATAACCTGCTTTATGTACCGCTTTTTCGATTTCTTCTTGCGATAATATTTCTTCATTCCACTCCACTTCCATCGTGTTCGTTAATAAGCTAACATTAACAGAAGTAATTCCATTTAAACTAGAAACGGCTTTTTGCACGTGACTTTGACAAGCGGCACAAGACATTCCTTCCACATTAAAAATTTTTTTCATGATTGAAACCTCTTGAATAAGTCTATGATTTCATCAATTCCATCATAGTCTTCGTCTTGAATTTGCTCAATCAAACAACGATGCATATGGGCTTCTAACATGACGCTTGATAAGCTTTTGATGGCTTTATCAACAGCAGAAAGTTGAATTAGGATTTCATCGCAATAGCGATCCTCTTCAATCATTCTTTTAATTCCATTCATTTGCCCGATAATGCGGTTCATTCGCGCCGTTAATTTTTTCTTTTCTTCTTCGGAGCGTTCCGTTTTCTTTTGACATAAAGAACAACTCATAAATTATCACCTCAGTCAGTATTATATACCCTATATAGGTATATGAAAAGAAATATTCTCACGAATTTTTAAAAACTTTTTTTAATGTCTCAATTCTTAGACGAACGGAATCTTTAGCAATTTTACTTTTATATATTGCATCATATCCATGTACGGTACCATGGGTAGCATGATAAATAACTGAAATACCATTTTCTTCTAGACGTTGAGCAAATAAAGCACCTTCATCATGTAAACAATCGTAATCAGCGGTTTCTAAATAGGTCGAAGGAAAAAACGAAACGTCTTCCTCTTCACTTGGAGAGACTATCTTTTGATCTCCTAATAAAAACTTCCACATCTTTTGATTTAATTTAGAATTCCATATCGGCGTATCCGTAAACTCTTTCATGGATAAGGTTTCCATTCTTTGATCTAATACCGGATAAATTAACATCGCAAAAATTGGTAAAGGTTTATTTTCTTTATGCAGTTTAAAAATCAGACTTGCTGATAAAAATCCCCCTGCTGAATCGCCACCAATCGCGATACGCGATCCATCAATATGATATTCTTCTTCATGATTTAAAATATATTCATAAGCATCTTGGCAGTCTAAAAGAGGAATCGGATAAGCATTTTTAGGGGCTAAACGATAGTCGACAAAAAAGACTTTACATTTTGCTTTTAAAGCGTATTGATAGGCATACATATAATGCGTAGGCGCTGCTTTATTGGTAAATCCTCCCCCATGAATATATAAAAGAGCGGGCATTTTCTTTTTAACATTTTTCGGTTCAAAAATAAAAAGACGAATTTTGTTTTCATCTCTTGTTTCCACTTTTACTTTTGAAATCTTGCATTTTCCATCCGAGCGAATCCCTTGAGAAACTAAATCTAAAAAAGAATTTTCTAAACGAAACATCAAGGATGTAGCGGGTGGATTCCAAATACCTAAAACTTTAAAATCGGGGTGAATATCATACTCTTTCATACTAATTACCTCATTCTTTTTCATTGTAACATAACAAAAAAAAGAGAAAAAGTACTACTCCTCTCTTTTGTTTATTAATTTTGTTCTTCTAAACATAATTCATTTTCAATATAGCAACAATGTTCATTTTTTACTTGTAACGTAACATAAGCAAAACTGGTCATCGTTTTAGCAAGTAAAATATCATTTACTTCATCAATGAAATCAGAATTTTCAATTTCTTCTTTTTCCTCATCTAAACTAATAACTGTAATTTCTACTGTACTTCTTAACGCAATCACACTATGGATATGAATCGTTACATCGGCATTTTTTCCATCATGATGAAGGGATAACGCTTTTTTTATCTCTTCTTCCATTTCTTCTAGATTCGCGTCTTCAACCGAAGAAAAATCATCATCGGAAGCCATTATATCAATAAAAGCAATACGTCTAGGTTCTTCCATTTTATTTTCTTCCTTCTAATCTTTTTTCTTCACTAATACGATATTGCACAGCAAATTTTAGATAGTTTAAGTAATTTTCATCTAAGCACATTGTTTTTCCATCGATATCGGATAACTTAGCAACAGGGCGTCCATTCACGGTTTGTAACTTAATAACAATATTTAATGGTGGGACATCCGTATCATTCGAGCAATAGGTTCCGATACCAAAAGATACGATGACACGATCTTTGAAATATTCATAAATGTGTTGCGCTTTATCAAAATCTAAGCTATCGCTAAATAAAAGGGTTTTGGTTTTGGGGTCAATACCAAATTTTTCATAGTGAGTAATAATTTTTTCTCCCCATACAAAAGGATCACCGGAATCATGACGAACCCCTTTATAAGAGCTTGCATGTAATAAATCGAAATCTAATAAGAATAAGTCGGTAGTGAGGGTATCCGTTAAAGCAATACCATTATCACCTTTATATTCTTCAATCCAGTCTTGTAAAGCGTAGTGATTGGTGTACGCTAGTGGGATATCAGAAAAACCTTGAAACATTTGCACGAATTCATGGGCGTAAGTACCAATCGGAGTAATTTTGAATTTTTTTGCTAAGTAAACATTTGAGGTTCCCACACAGTTTTTGGTTTTGGTAACAAATTCATGCACCATATATTCTTGCCATTCACGGGATAATCTTCTACGGCAACCAAACTCAGCAAAGCGGAAAGTATAGGTTCCGTCTTGCATTTTTTTAATTTTCTCGTCTAATCTTCTCTTGGCTGATGTGACTAATTCATCATAATTATATTTCATACGGAAGTAGACTTCGTTAATGATTTCTAAAAGATAGATTTCAAATTGCATGGCGGAAAAGCATGGTCCTTTTACCACGCATTCTAACTCACCTTTTTCATTTTTATAACAATTCACATAATCGCGAATCGGATGCCATAAACGTAAAAATTCCACATAGTCATTTTTAATAAAACGAATAGAACGTAAATAATTTAATTCATCTTTACGGAAACGAAGCGTACAAAGATGATCAATTTGGGCATTGATTTCTTCGACCATTTCATCAGTAAAAACTACATGGTCATTACGACATTTAAAATAATATTCACCATTCGCGTCCGTATGCTTATGGAAAATCACTTGGTTCATATTAAACTTATAGAAATCGGTATCTAGTAAGCTAATAATAATTGGTTCAAATTTCATAAAATCACTCCATCATTTTTTTCAAACATAAGCATATCATATTATCTTCTATTATGTTAGTAAAATCATGATTATTTTTCTTTGGTCATCCGCGTTTTCGCTAATATTTTTAAACTCTCATTTAATAAGTACATTAAATTCTCTAATTCTTCATCGGTTAAGACTTCATATTTTTGCGTTAAGTTTTGTTCGCGCATTTTTTGCATCTTATTGACACAATTCTTACCTTCTAAAGAAATCGTAACGATGACTTCTCTACGATTATTTGGATTTAAATAACGAGTCACAAGTCCAAAATCCACTAAATTATCGACTAATTTTGTACATTGTTGTTTGGATATTCCTAAAAACTTGGTCAAAATATTCATAGTAACGATTCTTTCTTGGCGGTCCATATGATAAAGAAAAGTTACAGTCATGAATTGTAAACTTGATAATTTAGGTGCGTTCATTTCTTCTAATTTAGGCGGGGCAACCATACCTTCTTTAATAAAGGGGAAAAATTCTAAAGATCCTTGCATGATGGCTTTTATCATTTCTTCTCTTTTCATGTTTCTATCCTCGTTTCATAAAAATTATAGCTTTAAAAAATTTTATTGTCAACAAAAGTTAAAAGTAAACAAAAATAAATAGTAAACTTTTATTGACAATTTAATCAAAAGAATGTAAACTCGTTGTATGCTCATATTAAAGGAGGTTTTTATATGTTGAAGTTATTAAAAAAACTGAAGAAAAAAGATTTTATTCTCATCTTTATTTCTTTATTTATTATTACCCTCAGCGTTTATTTGGAATTAGAACTACCAACGTATACGAAAGAATTAACGCACTTAATTCAACTCGCGGATAGTCAAATAGAAGATATTCTCCTTACTGGAGGAAAAATGTTGTTATTTGCTTTAGGTGGCACAATTTGCACGATTATATCCGGTTATATTTCCGCTTATGTCAGTGCTGATTTAAGCTACAATGTCCGTGAAGATTTATTTAATCACATCATGGATTTAGATGAAGTCGAAATGAAAACCATGTCGACTTCTACTTTAATTACTCGTACCACTAACGACATCACACAAATTCAAATGGTCATGTCCATGGGCTTAACGATGATGTTTAAAGCGCCTTTAATGGCCATTTGGGGTACCATTAAAGTTATCCATACGAGTTGGCAATTTTCTTTAGCGACCGCTGTTGCAGTTGTGGTCATGGTCAGCGTCATTTTACTCATCATGAGTTTAGTATTACCCCGCTTTAAAAAAGTACAAAAATTAACCGATGATATGAACCGTATTGCTAGAGAAAATCTCACCGGTATTAAAGTGGTTCGCGCTTTTAATGCTGAAAAGTTTGAAGAAGAAAAGTTTGATCAAAAGAACGATGAACTCATTCATATTCAATTATTTAACCGCTCCTTATTCTCTTTAATGATGCCGTTAATGACTTTAATTATGAGTGGCATCTCTTTGGCGGTTTATTGGATTGGCGCTTATTTATTAAACGCTGCTGATTTACTAAGTAAAGGTGACGTCCTTGGCGATATTGTCGCGTTTGGCTCTTATGGCATTATGATTATTCAAGCCTTTATGTTGCTGACAATGATTTTCATGATGATTCCACGGGCGGAAGTTTCCGCAAAGCGGATTAATGAAGTTTTAGCGATTCCTGTACAAATTAAAGAAGGAAAAGAAGAAAAAGAAGCAGAATTAAAAGGTGATGTTGAATTTCATAACGTTTCTTTTCACTTCTTAGAAGGTGAAAATGTTTTAAACGATATTTCTTTCCATGTAAAAGAAGGCGAAACTTTAGCGATTATTGGCGCTACCGGAAGCGGAAAATCAACGATTGTAAACTTGGTAGCAAGGTTATTAGAAGCCACCCAAGGTGAAATTAAAATCGATGGTCAAGATATCCGTTCGTATTCTTTTGATACACTCTATCAAAAAATTGGCTTTGTACAACAAAAAGCGGTTCTCTTTTCCGATTCCGTTAGAAACAATCTTTTATTTGGTTTAAAAAATCAAGAAAAGACGGATGAAGAATTATGGAAAGCGCTAGATATTGCCCAAGCGAAAAACTTTGTAAGCAATTTACCTCATCAATTGGACGCGCCTATTGCGGAAGGTGGTACTAATTTATCTGGCGGGCAAAAGCAACGTTTATCGATTGCTCGAGCGCTTGTTAGAAAACCAGAAATTCTCATCTTTGATGACTCGTTCTCTGCTTTAGATTATAAAACCGATAAAGAACTAAGAAAGCAAATTGCCACTCAATTAAAAGGCACTACCTGTATTATTGTAGCGCAGCGAATTGGCACCATTCGAAACGCCGATCAAATTCTCGTTTTAGATGATGGTCAAATCGTCGGTCATGGTAAACATGAAGAATTATTAAAAACTTGTTCCGTTTATCAAGAGATTGCTTTATCGCAATTATCCAAAGAAGAATTAGAAAAAGGAGGTGAGGCTTATGCCACCCATGAGACAAAGAGCGAATGAGAAAGCAAAAGATAGCAAAAAAGCCTTTCACCGCTTAGTTCAGTATGTACACCAATATTTACCTATTTTTATTTTTTCTTTTGTTTTAGGCGCGATTGGGGCTGTTTTAGTGGTCATCGGGCCCAAGTTTCTAGAAAAGATTTCTAATCTACTCTATGATGCTATCAAGCAATTCTCGAGCACTCATATTTGGGTTGATGTCGATATTAAAAAAGTTGCATCCTTAGCGATTCAATTGATGACAATCTATGTGGTCAGTGCTCTCATCACTTTTATTACTAACATTGTATTAGCCCGCGTTACCTTAAAGATTTCTAAAAGAATGCGGAGTGACTTAGAAAGAAAAATTAATAAAGTTCCTCTATCCTATTTTAGTAAAACAACTTATGGCGATGTCTTAAGCCGTATTACCAACGATGTCGATACGATTACCGATGCTTTAAATAATAGTATTGGCTCCTTAATTACCGCTATTTGTCAATTTATCGCCTGTATTATTATGATGTTCTCTACCGACGTTTCTATGGCCTTTACTGCCATTATTAGTAGTGTATTAGGCTTCTTGATTATGTTTGCGATTGTCGCTAAATCACAAAAATATTTTGCGATGCGTCAAAAAGCTTTAGGGGCTTTAAATGGTTATATTGAAGAAATGTATTCCGGTCATAGTGTGGTGCGTGCTTATAATGCGAATAGCGAAGTGAAAGAACGATTTGTTTCCTTAAATAGCGAAATGAAACACGCAAATTTCAAATCCCAATTCATTTCTGGTATGATGCCAGCCTTAATGACTTTTATTGGTAACTTAGGCTATGTTGCCGTTTGTGTTGTCGGTGCCTTAGAAGTCAAAAATGGCACGATTGAATTCGGTGTTATTTCTGCTTTTATTGTTTATGTCCGTCTCTTCACGCAACCTTTAAGCACCATCTCCCAAGGTTTCACGCAAATTCAATCTTGTATGGCCGCTAGTGAACGTGTCTTTGATTTCTTAGAAGAAAAAGAATTAGAAAATGAAGAAGAAAAAGATAGCGTTTTAGATAATGTAAAAGGCAATGTCACCTTCTCTCACGTTCGTTTTGCTTATGATGATGCACCCGATCATATCGTTATTCAAGATTTCTCTTGTCAAGTAAAAGCCGGTCAAAAGGTAGCAATTGTCGGTCCTACTGGCGCTGGGAAAACCACATTAGTGAATTTATTAATGCGTTTCTATGAACCGATTTCTGGTGATATTTTAATCGATAATAAAAAGACCTCAGATTATACAAGAGAAATGATTCATTCCCTTTTTGGAATGGTTTTACAAGAAACTTGGTTATTTGAGGGAACGGTAAAAGAAAATTTAGTATTTAACCGCACGGACGTTTCGGATGAAACCATCAAAAAAGCTTGTAAGGCTTGTGGCATTCATTCCTTTATTAAATCTTTACCACAAGGTTATGATACCGTTTTAAATGAAGATACCTCTTTATCGGCTGGTCAAAAGCAACTCTTTACCATTGCACGTGCAATGATACAAAATAGTCCAATGTTGATTTTAGATGAAGCGACTTCTAACGTCGATACAAGAACTGAAATTCTCATTCAAAACGCGATGGATCAATTAACCTCTTCTCGTACCTCTTTTGTTATCGCTCACCGTCTTAGCACGATTCGTAATGCCGATTTAATTCTTGTTATGAAAGATGGCGATATCATTGAACAAGGCAATCATGACGAATTAATGATGAAAAATGGTTTCTACGCTACATTATATAATTCACAATTCGATGAAGAAAATGATGGTTCTATTGATTCCATGATTGCCCAACAAAAATTAAAAGAAGCAAAATAACTTCCATTTTATTTAAAAATCGTCTATAGTATAGAGTTTCTCTATTAGAAAGGAGTTTCATTATGGAAAAAATTTTAATTATGACCGATTCAAATGCCTCCATTTCTCAAGAGGAAGCCAAAAAACTTCATGTTTATGTCATTCCTATGCCCTTTATCATTAACGAAGAAGAATATTATGAAGGAATTAATATTCATGAAGAAGAATTCTTATCTGCTTTAAGAAAAGGCGCTAAAATATCGACTTCTCAACCTTCTAGCTTTTTACTAGAAGAAATCTTTAAAGAAGAATTACAAAAATATGAAGACATTATTTTTATTCCGATGTCTTCTGGTTTATCTTCTACATTTCAAAACGCCAAACAGGTTGCGGAATCGATTTCTCCACGTATTCATGTTGTTGATAATCACCGCGTCTGCATTCCTTTAAAAGAAAGTGTTTTAGAAGCTTGTTCGATGCGTGATCAAAATAAAAACGTTGATGAAATATGCGATTATTTAATCAGAACTAGCGCAAAATCATCAGTATATGTCTATATGGATACGTTAAAGTATTTAAAAAAGGGTGGAAGAGTGAAACCTGCGGTTGCACTTTTCGCAACGCTTTTAAGAATTAAACCGATTATTTCTACTCGTGGTTCCTCTTTTGATATGTTTTCTCGTTGTCGCACTTTAAAAGAAGGCAAAAAGAAAATGATGAATCAACTAAAAATTGATATTGAAAATGAATTTAAAGAGGAATATGAAAAAGGCCTTATGAGTATTTCCATTAATCATTCAGGCCTTTATCAAGAAGCGGAAGAATTTAAAAATGAACTCATTGCTGCTTTTCCTAAAGCCCAGTTTCATTTCATTCAGTTCTTCCCTTATAGTGCAGCCTGCCATATTGGGCCGGATGCTTTAGGTGTCGCTGTGACCATTAATTCTTTCTCCCTTCCAAAGAATTAATCGCAAAAAAAATGAGAGTTGCGTCCCCTTGCAATTCTCATTTTTATTTTGCTTTTATAAAGTTTTTAAGAAGTCATCAACAACGGGAATGGTAACACTACCAAAGCCACTATATTGATAACTTGAGTATAAATATGTCGTTTGACCTAATACGGTCATAATCACGCCATAATTCATGACTGAATTTTCTGGATTTTCTTCATCAATGTAGGATGCGAAAATAAAACCATTTGTCGTTGCATCAAAGGCATTCACTTCATCTTGGAATAAAGAATAAGCAACATTTTGAGCCGTTTCTGCATTACTATAGAATTGACTATAGGTTGTTGGATAATCCGACGTAGTTGTTGGAGTAAATGTATATTCTTTTCCTTCTAAGTATTCCATCACTAATGAAATATTTTCCATAAAGTCATAGTAATGTAAATAAGGGTTTCCTTGATAATCTTTATCCGTAATTCGATTACCTAAAACAAAATCTTGGGTACCTTCAGCATTTCTTTTATAAGTGAATTCATAAACGCCATCCGTGTAGCCTTCTTTTCCACTGATATTGACATATCCTTTATCAAAGAGTGTATCTTGTTGCTCAACTTCATCAATATATTCTTCATTGAAGTCATAATACATTGCGTTTTCAGTGAAATAGACTTTTCCAATAGGCATCTTTACTCCACCTACGCCAGTATAAGTACCTAAATCACGATAATAATTATGAGTTTTAGCAAGATTTTTTGCTTTTAAGAAATCAGCTTCAATTTCTGGATATGTAATAGAATGGTCAGCTAAATAACTTTGAAGCTTTTCATTACTTTTAGCTTGATCATCTTTGGTAAAAGTTAAAGAAGCTCCTTCTACTTTTTCACTAAAATTCAAATCACAAGTAAAGGAATAGGGTGTTAAAATATGAATGGTTACGCTTGTCATTTTAGCGGCTAAATCATTTTGAAGTGATTGATATTCGGATTGATTAACATTGATATTTTGGCTCCAACTATAGAACATTAAACCCATGAATGACGTATTGCTTACTTCATAAGTATTATCTTCTGATTTATTGATACTTGAGAAATTAATACCTACAGAGGATAAATCTGTCATATCGACAATGACATCTTCATAGTTTTTGTTATATGCACGCATATAAATGGCGCTTGTAATATCATCTTCGGTGAAATTATAAACATAAGTGCCTTCCTTGCCTTCTCCAATCCCATAAGTAGGAAGCATTAAGGAACTCATATTTGTGAATAAATAAGAATCTTTATAATGAAATTCTTTAAATTTCATTTCTTTGGTACCTAATGTTGTCTCAACGTTTCCTTTTCCTTCAACCACATAAGTCGAATTCTCATCGGTAAAGCGTTTAAACACTAGCCCAATTTGCATACTTTCTTGCACTTTAATTGTGATGCTTTGATGAATGTTTTCATTCGAAATCAAAGTAGCTTTGATCGTAACTTCTCCAATAGACATGCCTTTAACCATGCCTGTGCTAGAAACAGTAGCGATATTCTTATCACTACTCTCCCAACGAACTTTTTGTTCAGCACCATTAAAGGTTGCTTTCAATTGAATATGTTCACGAAGTCCAACTTCTAAAGGTCCTTCAATCGCTATGGAATCAATTAAGGTACCTGCTGTTGTGGTTTCACTAGATGTTCCACTTCCCGTTGTGCTTCCACAAGACGTTCCCATAAAAGAGAACGTCAAAGAAGCAAGTAAAGTAACTAATAAAAAATTAAAGCGCTTCATAAGCAGAACGTGTCACACCAAATTGGGTGCTGGCTGGATTTCCATAGTTTTCAAAAGAAACAGAGGCTGCTTCAAAGCATAAGTTTAAGCCTACTCTACTTTGAATAATGGAAGAGAAAGCACTAGTTCCAATGGATTTAACCGAAGCTGGAACATAAGCTTTTTTCATATCACGGTAATCATAGAAGGCAGCTTCTCCAATAGACTCTAAACCATCATTTAAATTTAATTCCTTTAAAGAAGAATTGCTTTGGAAAGCTTTCATACCAATGGTACGAAGGGTACTTGGGAAAGTAATAGAAGCAATATTAGAGCAGCTAAGGAAAGCTGTATCACCAATTGCAGTTACTTTGGTATCTTTTAAATCTAAAGCAGATAAACCTGAACATCCAGAAAATGCACTTTCACCGATTTCTGTAATTCCACTTGGGAAAGAAAGGGTGGTTAAACCACGGCAGTAAGAGAATGTACGTGGTGCAATAGCAGTTAAAGAAGATGGTAAGGTAACCGTTTTTAAGCCAGTGCAAGCAGAGAAAGCTGCTTCTCCAATGGTAGCAACACTATTAGGAATGGTGATACGGCTTAAAGATGAGCAACCATAGAATGCACTCTTACCAATAGATTTTAAAGACTTTGGTAAGTCAACGGCAGTAAGCTTAGGGCAGTTGCTAAAGAATTCATCTGGAAGTTCTTCATAATCTGCACGGAAGGTAAAGCTAGTTAAGCTAGAGTTCTTATAGAAAGCACCAGCACCTAAAGTTTTTACGGTTTCTGGAAGGATGATGGCGGTTACGGAAGTATTTTCTGAGAATGCTAGTTCACCAATTGTTTCAAGTTGCGTTTTATGAAGTGGTAAAGAAGTAACATTAAATAAAGCCGCCAAACCTCTTCTCTCTACTTCTTTTAAAGAGGAAGAAAGAGAAATGCTCGTTAAATTTTGGTTACCATATAAAGCGTTTGCACGTACTTTGGTAACGGTATTTGGCATATCGTAAGAAGTACTCTTAATGGCTTCTGGATAGTAGACTAATTCGGTCATATCTTTGGTATAAAGAATATTGCTAGCCGTGGTATAGTATTTGTTATCATCGGATATTGTAATTTTTGCTAAACTGGTGCTAAGACCAAAGGCTTTAGTACCAATTTCTTTTAAAGTGGAAGGAATAACGATTTCCTTTACCGATGGAATGTAGTAGAAAGATTCTTCACCGATAGAAGTAACTCCTTCAGGAATTTCAATCTTGGTAATTAAAGATTCAGCACTTAATCCTAAGAAGGCACGATCACCAATGGTACGTAAACTCTTAGGTAGCGTTAAGCTATCAATGGTGGTGTACATAAATGCTTCATCACCAATGGCTCTTACAGGAAGTCTGTTATAGAGCTCAGGAACAACGATTTCCGTTTCCACGGTTGCGCAATTCGTTAAAATATAGCCATTTTTCTTTTCATTTAGTTCATAAATCAAGCCATCTGTTCCATCAGTAATGGAATAATGTTCACCTGCTCCGCAAGAGGCTAAACCTGCGGTACCAAATAATAATAGTGCTGTTAAAGCAAATGTTGTTGTTTTTTTCATATTTGTTTTCCTTTCTTTTTAACGATTAAGCTTCAACAAAATAGGAAGGAATCGTTGAATTGTTCATATCTTTAAATGTAATTGTCGTTGTGCAAAGTGTGGTAACATAATTCATTTCAGAAATGGCTACACTGACATTTGCAGAGAGAATAATGGTAAGGTTAAATTCATCATCTACTTTTAAGGTTAAGTCAGCAGTTCTCCATTCAATAAATGGCAATAAAGAACGTAAGCCAACGGTTTTCACATCGCTTAATTCATAAGTTGTAAACATACCACCACCTAAAGATCGGTAGCATGCTGCATCAACATAACCAATGGATGGGAAAAGGTTTTGCATAACGACTTCAGAAGTTCCGCTATAACCCCAGTATTTATTAAAGTCATCGAAACGAATGGTTTCATGTGTGGTGGGATCTAAGCGATACATATATGGCTTTCCATTTTCACCATTCTTTAATCCTAAAATATAATCATACTGTTCATATTCGTCTTCCATTTCACCAGTTTCTTCATTTTTCACTTGAACAGTTTTCATACCTGTTCTTGTTTCTAAAGAAAGCATCATATTATTTTTGAAGTCTAAAATGAAATCATAATTCTCATTAGGAACTGAAGCATCTTCATAGGTAACGTCAAAATTCATCGTAACGTTTTTCGCACTTTTGAATGGGAAAAATGCTTCACGCAATTTTTCATGTTCTGCCTCTACTTCTTCAAAAGGTTCTAATTTTTTTGGTGTAGTTTCACCATAACCTGTAATGTCCAATTCAAATAAATATTGTTCAAGCATGGAATAATCATCATCCGCTTCTTCATATTCTAGAAGAATATAGAATTGGTCAAATACATCTCCATCAAAGTGAACGGCAAATTGGGAAACGTTTAAACCATCATCACTCGTTACATCATAACCCGTTAAGAAAGTAATAAAGGGTTTAGAAATATTATAATCATTCACTTCAAACCAGTTGGGCTTTGAACGAATAATACCTAATTTCTTTACTTCTAAATTTGGGAATGGGTTACTCATTACTTCATCATAACTTTGATCGTAATAAGACTCTAAAACTTGATTGCTCATATAATTTAATGTACGGCGACCAAATTTTCCTTCGTCGGTTTTGAAATAATTTTCCACCATCGTTGGATTGTTGTACTTTAAATTCTGTTCGGAATAATAATACGCATCTTGGCTAACTTCAATATCTACTAAATAGTTCGTCTCAGTGGTTGATGAGCCATCGTAATATAGATAGCCTAACGTTCCATCCGCTTTAAATGAAGTTCCCATCTTTGTAATGGCTCTTGTTAATTGTGAAAATAAGCCTTCGGGTTGAGAACTTGGCTCTGTTGTTCCACAAGACATAAGTACGAGTGCTAAGGAACACCAAAGTATTTTTTTGTTTTTCATAAAACATCCTCCTTCTATCAGTTTTTGAATACTCTATAAATAGAGTAAGAAACTAAAATGATAGATACATTATACACACATTAAAATCAAATTTCTATTTATTTTTTCAAAATATTATTGTAAACTACTATCTATAAAAAAAGGAGGGCTTCTTTATGAAAAAGAAACTAATTAGTTTTCTACTACTTGGCGTAGCTTTTTCTCTTGCTTCTTGTGGTAATACTCCCGCTTCTACAACCTCTTCTAATGTTCCAGAAGCAAAAGAGTATTATTTAACAGGTGATATGGATTTAGGCGACGCTACCAAACTTCAATTCACCAAGGACGGAGACACATATACGTTAAGTAATGTTACCTTACGTCGTGGTAATTCTTTCCAAATTTCTGAAAAGCATGGAGCTCTAGATTTTAGTCATTTATCTTCAGCTTTAGGATTTAAAGAAGGAAAAAACGGTTACATTCGTGTTATGAACGAAGGTATCTATAATATTTCCATCAACGCTGATGAAAACATTTCTCTTACTAAAACCGCTAGTTCTTATAGCAAAGTTCAATTACATGTAGGAGAAGATAAAGCATTCGATTTCACCATGAATGATAACTTCACATATCAATTAAATGATGTTGCTCTTCCCTATCGTGAAAATTTTTACATTACTTTAGATGATGAGCGTTTATCTTTTAATGATTTTGATTACAATGACCTATACTATTCCACTTTACGTTTCAATGAAAATAAAGTGCAAGTTGTTCAAAAAGGTGATTTTAATTTTGCTTTAAATTTCGCTAACGAAAATGCACTTTTAGTGACAAGTGAAAATTTAAAACTTCCTCAAGAATTACCTACTGACCCTGATAGTTATGTAAATCTTGTTAATTCTTTGAATAATCAATTTACCTTAGAAGGTTCTAAATTCACTTTAACAGAAACGACCTATCTTGCAGAAGATAAATCCACTGCTAACATTTATTATGAAGAAGGTATTTCTTTAAATGAACGTTACTACACTGAAAAACATGGTGACGAAGAAGATGCTTATGAATCAATCCGTGCGAATATCCTTACAGAAACGAATTATTACGAGATTACTCGTTATATTAATTCCACTTCGACACCTTCTTTAAATGGCTATCTTATTGGCGAGCAACCCGATAATAGCGATACCGATTCTACCATTGTTAAATTAGACAAAAACTATTTAACCTTAGAAAAAGCGAAAGATCGTATGCTTACTTTAGTGGGAAAAGATTCTTTTGTGAAAGCTAATCTTTTAAGTCCTACAAAAGTACTCCACTTAGCGAGTAACGAACATTCATCTTCTTATGACAATGCTTATTACGCTGATGCTAAAATTACTGCAAAATATGCTGGTTCTGTAGGTGATGGTATGGAAATCAAGGCTTCTAACACCGAAAAGTATTCCACTTCTACCACTCATAAAGCAGTGACAAATGAAATTGAGTTTACTACCGATAATCTTAGTCATTTAACTAAAGGAAAATATGTTCTTTCTTATTATGAAGGAAATAATATCTTTGATGAAAATGAAAATTTATTAGATACTGCTTCACCTTATAAAACTATCACTTATTCATTTACTTATGAATATGAAACACGTGAAGAATCTACATCTTTCCATATTGATTTAAGCAAATACTTATTAGATGAAGTATATTTAGCTTCCAGTATTACTGTTAAAGCCGGCGATACAATTAACAATCAAAGTTTATTAATTGTTGATTATGAACCTCTTGACGCTATTGATAAAAACAAACTCCAAATTGTTGAATTTGATAGCGAATATCTCGAACAAGGTAAAGGTGATAAAACCACATTCACCGCAAAGAAAAAAGGCGAAACATCTGTAAAAGTTGGTACTTTATACAGCAATAAAACTTATAGCTTAGCTGTTCATATTGAATACAAAGATCCTAATAATATTTCAATTAGTCCAAGTGTTTCTTCTTCTACAGAGTTCTATGTTGGAACAACCTATAACTTTACTGCTACTATATCTCCATCAGGTTATGCTGATCCTGCTGTAACAGTTGAAGTTTCTGATGCAAGTAAAGTTCAATTAACGATAGATGATGTTGAAACACAACGCAAAAACGGAAAAGCTAACTTCTCTTTAAAAATGTTAGAAGCTTCCGATACCGCTATTACTGTTACCATAAAGAGTGTGAGTAAGCCAAGCGTAACAAGCAAGATTACAATTAATAAAATTCTCCCAGCCTTAACCATTGCTGATTTTGCTGGTACTTATTATCATTTTAGAGATAATAAAACATGGACTCTTACAATTGCGGCTGATGGACAATCCAATTTATCCAACGATCAAGGCGCCTCTTATAGTTTCAAAGCCAAAGCAGAAGGCGCTAGTGCAGTGTTAGATTCAAGCGATGACGTTGCTTCATTCTCTGCTACGATAAGTGTTTACAATTCAACTGCCGGTATTCATTCTCTTGAAGTATCTGAATTTACTTTAAAAGATGGAACTGATGTTAAGAATAGTATTTATGGATATTCTAGCATAAAATTCTATGAAGCATGGGCAAATTTCTATACTTATGATAAAATGAGCGATTCTGAAAATAATGCAACAATTGAATTAGTCGAACTAACTGTATCGTCAACCTATAACCCACCTAGTGCCAAATATAAAATCACTATGGGAGATGTAACTTATACCTTTACTTGGTCTTCTTCAAGCTATGGAACCGGTAGCATTAGTGATGTCAAGGCTAGTAACTCTTCTTCTAACGTTTATAGTAGTTTGAGTAATGTAACAGATAATTCCTTTACTTTAAGACTTTATTCTTATGGTTCACCATCATTTGACATCACCTTCAATTTCAGCTCAGCTGCATAATTAATAATTTGAACTAATCCAGTGATTCTTTCGCTGGATTTTTTCTTATGTTATAATGCTTTCGGTGATACAAATGTTTGCACTTTTGCTTGCTGTTATTTATTTAACTTTTATATCATTAGGCCTTCCTGATTCTTTATTAGGTTCAGCATGGCCAAAAATGCATCTAGATTTAAATGTCCCAGTATCTTATATGGGAATTGTAACGATGATAATTTCCGCATGTACGATTATTTCTAGTCTTTTTTCTGATCGTTTGACGAAGAAATTTTCTACCAAAATCGTTACCCTTGTTAGTGTTTTCTTAACCGCAATCGCCATTTTAGGCTTTTCATTTACAAGGAATTTTATTGTGCTTTGTTTACTTGCTGTTCCTTATGGATTAGGTGCTGGTGCCATTGACGCTGCTTTAAATAATTATGTTGCCAATCATTATTCTTCTAAACATATGAACTGGCTACATTGCTTTTGGGGCGTAGGAACCATTGCTAGTCCCTATGTCATGAGTTATGCTTTATCAACCGAACAAAGTTGGCCGTTAGGATATCGTATTATTTCTTATGTTCAATTTGGAATTACGCTAATTCTTTTCTTATCTCTTCCTTTATGGAACAAAGGAAAAAGTCATGAAGTAGAAAAAAATGAAGAAGAACAAAATACAAAAGTTCTTTCTTTTAAAGAAAAACTAAAGATGAAAGGACTGATTTATCTTCTATTCACTTTCTTATTTTATTGCTCTATTGAATCTATTTTTATTCAGTGGACTAGTACGTATTTAGTGAATGCAAAAGAATTCTCCAACGAATTAGCCGCTGCGTATGCTTCTTTCTTCTTTATTGGAATGACTTTAGGTCGTTTAGTTTCCGGTTTCATTTCGCACAAATTAAATGATAAAAAAATGATTATCTTTGGAAGTGTAATTATCTTTATGGGTATAATTCTATTATATTTACCCATACAGAATCACATATTCACTCTTATTATGCTGATTTTAATCGGCTTTGGTTGTGGACCAATTTATCCCGCGATTATCCATGCAACACCGATATTTTTTGATAAAAAAGAATCACAGGGCATTATCGGTTTAGAAATGGCAAGTGCTTATATTGGCTCTACTTTTATGCCACCTTTATTTGGCATAATTTCAAAACAAATTTCTTTTCAAATTTTGCCTTATGTTATCTCCATTCTCTTTGTTTTATTTATGACTTTCTTCATTCTTCTTTTAAAAAAGATTGAAAAGAAAAACAAAGATTAATTATTTTCTTTTTCTTTGCTATAGTAATAAAAGGAGGCTATATTTATGTCCTATTTTCATCATTTTATCGAACTACACGCTCACTTAGATGGCTCTATCACATTAGATATTGCTAAAGATCTCATGAAATCACAAAACATTCCTTTATTAGACGATGAAGAATTGTTAGCGAAACTTACTCTTCCACCCACTTGTGAAAGTTTAAATGACTTTTTAAAATGTTTTGAAATGCCTTTAACCCTTTTACAAACAAAAGAAGCTTTAAAACGGGCTACTTATTTAATTTTAGAGAATATGAAAAATCAAGGCGTAATTTATGCCGAGCTTCGTTTTGCTCCCCAACTTCATACCCAAAAAGGATTAACGCAAGAAGACGCTTTATTAGCGGTTTTAGAAGGCGCAAAAGAAGCTTCTATTCCTTGTAATTTGATTCTATGTTTCATGCGTGGCGAGGGTAACGAAAAAGAAAATGAAGAAACTTTAGAACTCGCCCATCGTTATTTAACGACGGATCACGGCGTTGTTGCTCTTGATTTAGCGGGTGCAGAAGCCTTATTTCCTACTAAAAAATATAAAGCATTATTTAAAAAAGCTTATGACTACCATATTCCTTTTACCATTCATGCTGGAGAAGCGGATGATGAAAGTAGTGTGAAAGATGCATTATCTTTTGGAGCGAGAAGAATCGGACACGGCATTAGAATTCAAAAAGATTCTCCTTTATTAAAAGAAATCAAAGAAAAAAACATTTGTTTAGAAATGTGTCCAACCAGTAACCGCCAAACCAAAGCGGTTTCGAATATGAATGAATATCCTCTTTCTTATTATTTGAGTTTAGGTTTATGCGCTACCATCAATACCGATGATATGGCCATTGAGGGAACAACCTTAAAAAATGAATTTGATTATATTGAAAAACAATATAATATTTCTTATGAGCAAGAATTACAACTCTTAAAAAATGCAATTTCGGGTGCTTTCTGCTCTGATATTACAAAAGAAGCTCTTCTTAAGGTCATTCAATCGGATATTTCAATCCTTACGAAACACGATTCCATTCGTTATCTACAAAATGGAAAAGTCATTGCGGAAATCGATTTCCCAGCAACAGCTAATGATGAAATTACCATCACTCATACCTTTGTAGATGACTGTTTAAGAGGTCAAGGATACGCGAAAAAACTAGTAGAAGACGTTATTATTTACGCGAAAGAAAACCATAAATATATCCGTGCAACTTGCTCTTATGCCCTTCATTATTTTGAAAAAAATCCTAACTCCCTTTATCGGGGTTAGGACTTTTTATTTTTGATAAAGAAAGCACTCTTTTTCATGAGAGTTGATAATACCAATCGCTTGCAAATAAGAATAAATAATCGTAGAACCTACAAACTTCATTCCCCTTTTTTGTAAATCTTTAGAAATTGCATCAGAAATAGGTGAAGTCGTACGTCCAATCTCATAAATTATTGTTTCTGGTAGAAACTCTTTTAAGTAAGAATAAAAGCTACCATAACTAGCTACAATATCTTTAAAAATTTTTGCATTTTGAATACTCGCTTTAATTTTTAAATGGTTGCGGATTAATTGCGGATTATGACATAGTTCTTCTATCTTTTTTTCATCATATAAACATACTTTTTCTATATCAAATTGGTCATACGCCGCTATAAAAGCTTCTCTTTTATTTAAAACGCATTCCCAAGATAATCCAGCTTGAAAAGATTCTAAAATGAGCATTTCAAAAAGATAGTGATCATCTGTTTGGAGTTTTCCCCATTCATCATCATGATAATCTACGTATTTTGGATTCTTTACATTACACCACGAACATCGTTTCATAAAGCATTCCCTTTCTTCGGAATATAGTATTGGCTCATATCTAATTTTTCGAGTTGAAGAAGTTGATATTTATGTATAATTCCACCTCCATAACCCACAAGATTTCCATTAGTACCCACCACGCGATGACAAGGAATAATTAAGCATATAGGATTCCATCCTACGGCATGACCTACTGCTTGTGCAGACATTTTTTTGATGCCTTTTTTTCTAGCAATTTCTTTAGCAATATCACCATAAGTAATCACTTTCCCATAAGGAATACTTTTTATTCTATCGAGCACTTCTTTACGAAAAGGTGTTAAATTTTCAATTCGGTAACTGGGTGTAAAATCAGGATTTTCTCCTTTAAAATAAATATCTAACCAACGTTTCGTTTCTAAAAAAATGGGAAGTTCTTTTCTTTCTTCTAAAGTATGTTTAAGACGATCTCTAGAATCATCGAAAAATAAGCCCATTAAATATTCTCCATCACTTGTCATATACATTTTTCCAATCGGTGAAACATACTCTTGATAATACATACAGAGCCTCCTTTCTTATAAAACTCTTCTATTTCTTTAATATTCTTTCTAAATAGGCCGTATCTAACAAATTTACAGTGATGAATTTACCCTGATAAAAAACGGCATAGTTATTCATTGGGCACGGAAGATTTTTTGCTTCTAGTAAAGAATCTACAAAATGAAAGGAAATTGGAATTTGATGAGATAAACAATACTCTTCTATCTTTTTTAACGTTACATCAATATACGGGCATTGATACGTATAAAAAATGGTGAGCTCTTGTTGATCGATTTTTTCTTTTTTGGCATTTTCTTTAAAATGCGGATAAGTTCCATCAAACGAAAGCGCTAAAACCTGATAGCCACTTGGTGTTTCATCTACTATCTCGAATCCATTTCTTTTAAAGAATTCTTGGCCTGTTAACCAAGTTTTTTGCTTTTGATGCGCTAAAAGGCATAAGCCAGACTTTCCTTGATTTTTTGCATCTTCAATAGCGTACTCTAATAATTCTTTGCCATATCCTTTATGACGATATTCTCCTAACGTCCAAAGGCAATAAATATACATATAATTATTTCCTTCTATAGGAACCCACGCTACTTCTAAAGGTGCATATTCAATAAACACTGTGGCTTTAGGTTCATTTAGTTTACGAAAGATATGACCTTCTTGAATCCGATCTTTTAGCCATTCTTTTTTATGAAGAACACCAGTTGGTTGCTTTTTAGAACGAATAATGCAACAGATGTGCTCTTTTTCTATATTTTCTAATGTTAAATTAACGTATTCATTCATCACTTTTTTCCTCTTCAAAATCATCTTTATTTTATCATATTTTAATATGTAAAAAACAGATTAAAAGAATTGATATTCATAATGAAAAGTGCTTTAATAGAGCCGGAGATGATTTTTATGATAGAAAAAGCATTAAAAGCAATCACCAACGAAGATTTTTTAGCGGCAATCACAACAGCAATTTTATTAATTATTTTAGGATTTGCCTTGCAAAAGATGAAGCTATTTAATGAACATAGTAAAAAAACGGTCACAACGATTTTAATGAAAATTGCTCTCCCTTGTTTAGCCTTTGTAGGGTTTCTCATTGATTTCAATACGCAAACACTACAAGAGTCTTTATGGATTATCCTATTTACTGTTATTGGCTATTTATTGTTTTTAGGTATCGGTCGATTACTCTATATGAAAAAGCCACATGACACTGCTTCTTTATACAGTATTCTAATTACCTTTGGACAAATAACACTTTTTGGTTTACCCCTAGCTAAAGCTATTTATCAAGAAAATGGAATCTTAGTTGGTAATATGATGTCGATTCCCTTTCGAGTATTCGTTTATATCTATTGTTTTTTAGCTGTATCTGGCATTAAATTTGAAAAAGAAACGATTTCCTCCACTTTAAAAAATGTATTCTGTAATCCAATTATTATTGCAATGCTCTGTTCCATTCTTTTATGGGTCCTTCAACCCATTATGCCTAAAGTAACCATTAATGAAGTGCAATATAGCATTTTCCGTTTCGATAAAACGGTGCCTTGGATTTATAAAACATTAAATACAGTTGCTAATTTAACCATGCCATTAAGTATGCTTTTAGTAGGTATTACCCTAGGTGAGGCTGATATTAAAACAGCATTTAGCAACAAAACCGCATGGCTTATTTCTGTTTTTAGAAGTGTAATTTCACCTTTAGTATTAATAGGAATTATTTATGTATTTGTCCTTCTTTTCAAACTTACATTAACCAAAGAAGTCATTGCTTCTATTGTTATTTGTTTTGCCGCACCTGTATCAGCGGTTGTTAATACCTTCTGTATTCACTATAATCGAGAACCTACACTATCAAGTAATAGTTGTTTCTTATCCACTCTACTTTATATTGTTTTCATCCCATTCATTATTGTCCTTGTTGAACTCATCTTTTAATTCTTTATTTGCCTAGCAAAATAAGCTAGAATGAAATAAAAGGGGGGGAATGCTATGTTTTCAATCGAGCAAATATTAGAGAAATATATTTTAAGAGTGGTTAAAGTTAGAGAAGACACTTATATCATTAATCCTGATATTTATTTAGATAACTATAACGAAAGCCTAGCTTTTCTTATTCAAAATATATCGGATGAATGTATGCGTATTAGTGACTGCCATGTTGTATGGGACTATTTAGAAATGAATGGAATTGAGCCTTTAAAGCATAAAGAAAAAATCGATAAAATTCTTGAAAGAACGGGCGTTTGCTTGGATGAAAACACACTTTACATCCAGCAAAAATATACTTCTATCGATCAAATTCATTCCATGATAAATTCACTTCTACAAGCTATCTTTTTAATTGCTAATATTGATTTATAGATTTGCCATAAAAATATCCTTATGAACAATACCTTAGCCCTATTTATCGAACCGTTTTAAAGAAAAATAGTGATGGTGAATGCAGTTGAAGTAGGAGTTGGCGAAGCTGTATCATCAAGATACCAAAACTATTTAGGTTCACTCATTTCAACTTCTCCATCATTTGATGTCTCAACATGGAGAGAAATCGATAGTTAAATAAATTTATAAATTAAGCATAAGACGATTTTTATTTCTACTTAGATGATTTATACAGTAGCTATTGTTTTCTATGTCTTGACCTTTATTGCTAGCGCAAATACAACGGTTTGCCAAAGCAAAATCAATTAACTTTTATATAATACTATCTATTCTTGCTTATTTTAATTGATTTATCAATCGTTTTTATTTAATATCAGTTTTAATTCTTCTTTTACATAAGAAAGATTACTATTCGCTAATAATGGTATTATCTTTTGAATTTCATTTGGTGTTCTATTCCACCATTTTAATTGTTCTAGCAATTCTATCATTTCATCATCAAATCGTTTTTTTATGATTTTAGCTGGATTTCCCACTACAATACAATAAGGAGGAATATCAGAAGCTACTACTGCGTTAGCGCCAATAATACATCCATCTCCCACATGTACTCCAGGAAGAAAAGTAACATTTTGACCAATCCAAACATCATTTCCTATTACCGTATCTCCTTTGTAGGGAAGATCTTTTTTTGATGGTGGATTTTGCTCCCAACCATGAAATATATAAAAAGGATAAGTCGATACTGCATTCATTTGGTGATTAGCGCCATTCATAATAAACTCTACATTTCTTCCAATTTGACAAAATTTCCCAATGATTAATTTGTCACCGATAAAATCATAATGATGGGTAACATGCTCTTGAAAATTTTGTCCATCAAAATAAGTATAATCACCCACTTCAATATTAGGGCAATTTTTTAATGTCACCTTAATATACGTAACACTTTCATCACCCGATTTAAGAGGATGGATTTCTTTTTGATCTAATTGTGTGTTTGTAACTATGTTATCCCTTTCTTGTTCCTTTTTTTCAAAATCTATTTTTAAATCTAAGGCATTAAGAATACAACAAATAACATCAGCGGATGGATTCATGGAAAAATTTTCAATTCTACCAATTGTTGATTGAGGAATATGACATTTTTTCGCCAATTCTACTTGTGTTAGACCTTTTTCTTTTCTTTTTAATTTTATTGTTTTAATTAATTCAATGGTTGACTCATTCATATGAAACACCTTTTATATTAAAAACATATTTTCCTTTCCCATGATTAGAGATAGGAACAATCACTTTTAGTTCCAACAATCTAGAAATAAGCTTAGAAGCTCCTGATGGTGACATTTTTAAAATATTCATAATTTCATTTCTTCCAAAATACTCTTTTTTGAAAAGCTTGTCGTATAAAGAGAGAATATTTTTTCTTAACGTGGCTGTTAATTCTAAAGAACCAATGTCCACTTTTTCAGTTCCAATATCCACTTTTTCAATTCCAATGTCCACTTTTTCACGCAAACTAATATGCAAGTATCTATTTTTTAAGTCGTTATTCTCTTTTAATATTAGATTTCTCAAAAATAGTTCTAGATACTCTGTAGTTTCATAAATTCCTTTTTCAACATTCGCATAATTTGCTCTTACAAGAGCATTTCTAAAATACCAAGCATTTTTGGCAAAAATATCATTAGTTACATCGAAGCCAAATTTTCTTAAATATTGAATCAAAAATACGGCTGTTGTTCTTGTATTTCCTTCTGGAAAAACATGAATTTGCCACAGATCTGCTATAAATCTAGCCATATGATGAATAAATTCATTGGTATTTAATTTACTATAATCGAATGATTTTTCAACATTAAAATCATATTCAAGAGTTTCATTAAGTGATGAAGCACTTCCATATAATACCGTATCTCCATTCAAAACCCATTCTTTTTTTGTAATATTGTAAGTTCTAATTTCTCCAGCATGATCAAAAACATTTGAAAATAATCTTCTATGAATTTCTAAGTATTGAGCAGGAGAAAAATTAAAAGTTTTTTCAGATAATATTTTAGCGATATTTATTGAGACCTTATCCGCCTCTTCAGTAAGTGAAGAATGATCTTCATTCTCAATATAATATGATCTTATTAATTCTTCTGCTTTTTCAAAAGAAATATCACCTTCAATATTATCTATTGCCACACGTTTTAAATAATCAGACGTTTCTAATCCATCGACCTTTTGTAATCCTATAGCGGTATACCATGAATAACCGAGTTCTTTTTTCGTTGGATTAGATTCTATTATATATTCTTTAAATGGATCTTTTTTCATCAATATACGCTCCTTTTCTATATAAATTATAGCGTATTTGCTATAATTTATCAACTATATATAACCATGAGGAAAAAAACCACATTTTGAGCCAAATAATTTAGGAATACATCTAATTATAAATTTAAATCCTTATTTGCA
>DLKT01000047.1:0-3321 GCA_002477825.1 Caryophanales bacterium UBA7581
GATTCAGTCTCGTAATAATTGGAGCATCTTGATAGGCATCTCCATCAATAACAATTGGACGTTCTCCAAAAAGAATTTTATGATAAGTATCAATAATCATTTTTTCTAGTTTTGGGTTTACGCGTCGGAAATCGCCTTTGCTTCTTTTGCCAGCACGACAAATTGTGTCGAATAGTCTAGAAAAGGCACCATTAAGGGCAACGGCATTTGCTTCTAATGAAAGCGTCTTTAAAACTTCCCATAATTTACTGAGGTCACCTCGACAAGCAATTATATCGTTAATGATAGCTTCTTCTTCAAAGCACGCCATTGCAGCGCCGATATTTTGAATGATATCATTACTTCCATCAGGTTTTAAAAGCATAATTCGTCTAAAATTTTTAATTAAATATTGCGGTTGATTTGATTTTTTTAAAATGCTTTCTATTTTGTAAAACGGAGACTCTGCATTTTCGTAATAATTAAGACAATAAATACCGTTTATATATTCTTCCTTATCTTTGCCGGTTCTATTACTAAAAACAGAATATTTCGTAATTGTTAAAGAAATGTCAAATTCATCGCCAGATAAACGTTCGTCTAAAGCGCTATAAAGATATAGAATATATTTTTTCTGCTTCCTTAAATTTTCAACATCTTGATAGTACATGATAAATTCCCCCATGAATTGAATGAAAAATCATCTTCAAAAATAGGATAATTCAATTCATTTATTATGTCAAATCTCGCATTAGACTGAAAATTAAGTGTATATAATTCTCGACTTTTTTAGTTTGCAATCACTTCATGATTTTTGAATTATTTTAAGAAATTAATTATTTAATTTCTTGAATATGATATACTAGGAAAGAAAGAGGTGTTTTCGCGATGATATTAATTAGTTTAACGAGCCCTAAATTATGGATTTTAGTTTCCGCAGGAATGATTGTACTAGGAGTACTCATTTTTCTTTTATACCATTTTGTTGTATCACGAAATAAAGCACGGAAAATGGTTTCGGAATTAGAAAGAGAATACGATTATTTACACGCTCTTTTAATTGGACAAGTGGCCCAATATATTAAAAGACTTGAAGTCATATCGCAAAGAAACTTACTTTATGTCGATATTCATGAAAATTATCAAAATCGTTTCCAAACGATTCTTCAATCGACGGATAAGCAAGCTCAATATGCAATTTCCGCCATGGAAGAACTGATCCTTCAAAAGAAGTTTAAAGAATTCCAATCCTCTTTATCACAAAATATGCGAATCATTGAACTCTTTAGAGGGCAAGTGAAAGATTTAAATGACGAATTAACCGCGAAATTACAACCAGAAGAAGACTGTCGTGCGGCTTCTCTGGCTTTAAAAGATAAATTCCGTATGATTCGTTCGGCTTATATTGAAAAACAAATGCAATTAACTTCAATTGAAGACACATTCACGAGAACTTTTACCGGAATTGAAGGACAGTTTGATGAATATGAGAGAATGGTAGAAAGTGCAAACTATGAAGATGCGAATCATTTATTACCCACCATTAGCAAAATGTTAGATGAACTTTCTTATGCTTTAAATGAACTTCCTACACTTTGTGCTTTAGTAGAAGTTACTGTTCCAAGTAAGATTGAAACCTTACAACAAGAATATGGTGAAATGAAGGAAATGAATATTCCTATTCATCATTTAAAGATTAATACAGCGATTAATCAAATGAATTCGGATTTATATGACATTCAAATTTCCTTAACAAATTTTGAATTAAAAGGTGTTAAAGAGCGCTTAGCGAACATGATGCAACAAATCGATGAATTCCACGAATTATTCTTAAAAGAAAAACAAGATAAGAATGATTTTGAAGTGAATTGTGATTTAATTTATGAACGCGTAACGCAAGTGGAAAGACAATTTATTAGTCTTCGCCATAAATTATTAAAAGTAAAAGAAGTGTATCAAATTGAAGATACTTATGTGGATAAAATGAATGAAATTCAAAATGAAATCAACCAATTAGGTATTACCAAAAGGCAATTAGACACCTTCATTCACGCTTCGACGAAACAACCTTATTCCGTTCTTTTACAAAAGATGAAAGAATTAGAGGAAAATTTAAAGAAAGCGGAAGAAGATATTAAAGAATACATGAATTATGTGGATTCCTTACGTTCTGATTCGGATGCGGCTTTTAATTTAGTTAGCGACGCTTTTATTCAATTAAAACAAGCTGAAGCAATGTTACGTAATTTAGAAGTTCCTAATTATGAAAAACGTTTAGTGGACCGTTTTAAACAAGCATATGAATATTTAAATAATATTTATAACACGTTAATGGTTCCACCCATCAAAGTAAAAGAAGTCAATCGCTTGGTCAGTGCTTTCCAAACGGTTTTCCAAGAATTAGTGAGTGAAATTAAAGAACAATCTCGTTTAGTGGATACCATTGAAACCTCAATGATGGAAGCAAATGCGGAGCGTTTAGATTCACCTGATTACGATAAATCTTTAACTCGTGCGGAACGTTTCTTCTTTGAAGGAGATTTTATGAAATCCAATGAAGAAATTAACGCGACTTTAAAGAAAATGAGCTCCTAATGAGTTTTACTTAGGCGAAGGCAAAGTGCCTCGCCTTTTTACGGCATATATAAAAGTAATGGAGGCTGATAGAAGATGTATTTAGACCATGCGGCGACGACCCCCGTACGAAAAGAAATACTGGATAGTTATCATGAACTACTCATGGATCAATTTGCGAATCCATCCAGTTTACATCGTTTAGGACAAGAAACTTCGCGTCTTTTGAGTAAAGCGCGCGCACAAATAGCGAGTTATTTTCATCGCGTTGAAGAAGAAGTGATTTTTACTTCAGGCGCTACCGAAGCCAATAATTTAGCAATTAAAGGTTATTGCCTCCGCTACCAAAATCGCGGAAAACATTGTATTACAACGAAAATTGAACACCCCTCCGTTTTACGTGCCTTTGAACAATTAGAAGAGCAATTTGGTTTTCAAGTGACTTATCTAGGTGTGGATGAAAACGGAAAAGTTCGTTTAGAAGATCTAAAAAAAGCCATGCAGAACGATACCATTTTAGTATCGATTATGGCAGTGAATAATGAAGTCGGCGCCATCAATGACATTAAAGGTATTGCTCAAATCGTTCACGCTTATCCTAAGGCTGCCTTTCATTCCGATACGACGCAAGCTATCGGAAAGATTGATTTAGACTATGATGCGATGGATATGTTTGTTCTTTCTGCGCATAAACTTTATGGCTTAAAGGGAAGCGGCGCTTTAATCAAACGAAAAAATATAGAATTTCTTCCTTTAAATAGTGGCGGT
>DLKT01000047.1:3392-11661 GCA_002477825.1 Caryophanales bacterium UBA7581
AAGTGGCACCAATGATTTTCCGAAAGAAGTCATGCTAGCGAAAACCCTTCGTCTTTTATTTCAAGATGAAAAAAAGAATCGGATGCATGTCAAAGAACTATTCCTTCATTTATATGACCGATTAAAAGAAATGAAAGATGTTCGGATTAACTCAACCTTAGATGGCTCTTATTATATCCTTAACTTTTCTTTATTAGAAAAAAGAGCGAGTGTCGTAGTAGAGGCATTATCTAAAGATAACATCATGGTTTCTACCATCAGTGCTTGTTCGAGTAAAAAAACTGCTCATAGTGTGGTTTTAGAAGCCATGGGAAGAACGAAACAAGAATATCAAAACTCCATTCGTGTGAGTTTTGGACATGAAAATACAATAGAAGAAATTGATAGTTTCGTAGAGAAACTACAACAAATATTAAAAATGATTCGATAAAAGGAGCTTTGCAATGAAGTATGATCATATTATGGTTCGCTTTGGCGAACTATCAACCAAAGGTAAAAACAAAAAGAACTTTATTTCTCTTTTAGGAAGAAATATGCGACATGCCCTAAAAGATTTTCCTTCTTTAAAATTAGAAGTGAGAATGGATCACATTTATGTCCATCTTCATGATGAAGACGCTGAAAAAGTAATGCATCGTTTAGAAGATGTAAGTGGTATTCATTCTTTTTCGCCGGTAGTGAAAGTTGAGCCTCAACTTGAAAGTATCATCGAAGAATCTTTAGCGTTAATGAAAGAAGAAAAAGGAAAAACGTTTAAAGTAAAAGCTAGAAGAGCGGATAAAACATTCCCTTATATTTCGGATGAAATTAACCGTAAAGTCGCTACTGAAATATTAAAAACCGACCTTTGGAAAGTCGATGTTCATACACCAGATGTTCTTTTATCTATTGATGTAAGAGAAGACGCTGCTTACATTTTTACTAGCACTTTCTATGGTGCAGGTGGCTATCCTTTAGGAATCGGTGGGAAAGCCATGATGATGATGTCAGGAGGTATTGATTCACCTGTTGCGGCCTATTTAATGATGAAAAGAGGCGTACTCTGCGATATGATTCACTTTGCTGCACCTCCATATACTTCCGAAGCCGTATTAGATAAAATTCAAGATTTAGCCAAAAAACTCAATCGTTATCAAGAAACCATTCATATCTACGTGGTACCTTTTACCGATTTACAAGTAGCAATTTATGAACACGTTGATGAAAGTTATGCGATTACTTTAATGCGAAGAATGATGTATCGTATTGCGGATCGTTTAGCCCAAAAAAGAAATTGCTTAGCCATTGCCAATGGCGAATCAATTGGTCAAGTAGCGTCTCAAACTTTAGCAAGCATGTTTGTGATTAATCATGTAACCACAACTCCGGTTATTCGTCCTTTAGCTACGATGGATAAAACCGATATAATTTCGTTAGCAAGAAAAATTGATACATTTGATATTTCCATTCGTCCTTATGAAGATTGTTGTACCATCTTTGAACCGAAAAATCCAAAAACAGCACCGAAATTAGACGAGGTCGAAGAATTAGAAAAAACCTTTGATTTTGCGTCCTATGTCGATGCTTGTGTAGATAATGTAGAGGTAATAATTGTCAATTCGGAAGAAAAAGAAGATAAATACTTATAAAATTCATTTTCTAGCAAACACTAACTTCGCTAGGAGGTGAGTGTATGAGAACCAAGAAGAATCAACAACAAACGAGAACCACTCGTTCACGTAAAACAACTTCAACTGCACATCGCACAACCAATAATCAAAACTATGAAAACGAATATGGTACTGAATTAGCACCAAAAACGCATCGTAGAACTCGTGCGACCCGTACACAAGCAAAAAGAAAAACGTCGAATAAGAAATAACTAAAAGGCTGAAATATTCAGCCTTTTTGTATGTTTTGAAAAGAAAAAGCCATAGTAAAAGTGTATGGTACTCTATATTATTTATTTTTTAACGCTTTTTATTTTATTGATTTTATTCTTATTATTCGTTCTTTCTTATGTTATTCGTATTGAAATTACTCCGATTTCTTTAAAAGTTACTTTATTTCACATTCCGGTACTAAAAAAGAAAAACGAAAAACTATATCAATGGATCATAACAATGATAGAAAACGCTATGCAAAAAGAAAAAATAGAAATGGAGTATTTTTCTTTAATGGATTACGTGCATATTGATCAAATTGAAATATTACAAAACGTAGAATGCCGAAAAGATATAGAAGTATTGTTGCTTACTATATCATCTTTTTTAGAAGAAATTCACATTCCTTTTCAAATTCAAACGAAAAATCAACCACTAGATACGAAAATTAAAATTCAATTTCATATTTATATTGGTACAATGTTGATCAATTATTTGCACGTAAAGAAGGAGATCAAAGATGGAAAAACCACTATTTAATTATATGAAAGAGTCCTTTGATAATTTAGGCTATTTATTAGGACAAGTACAAATTGTAGGTGAACCGATTTCTTTAGATGATGGGGGAGTCTTATTACCGATTAGTCAAGTTTCCTTTGGTTTTGGTAGTGGAGGAGTGGAAACAAAAAATAAAAAGAAGAATGAAATGTCTTCATTAGAAGAGCAAGGCCCTCTAAGTAGTGTGATTCTTGGTGGTGTTACCATGAAACCGAAAGCATTTTTATATATTCATTATGATGAATGTACAGTCATCTATGTTGAAAAGGATCCTAACGTATATCAAAAGGCTTTAGATTTATTCTTAACTGTGCTAAAAAAGAAAAAGAAATGATAATTTTTTAGTAAAATAAGCCATTTTTGTATGTTTAAAAAAATCTATTTTAAAAAAAGTCTACTTTAAAAATGACGAAACAAATTCCACAAAAAGTATTTTTTCATTCTCGATTTTGTGATAGAATAGAGACATCTTAAAGGAGACTATTAAAATGATTGAATATCGATATGACACTCAACTTCTTATTGAAGGAAAAAATTTAGATGAAGATGCAATTAATGACTATTTTGAAAAGAACTTAAAAGGGGACTGCTTATTAGCGGTTGGTGATGAAGAATTAATTAAAATTCATTTCCACACGAATGAACCTTGGAAAGTTCTTGAATATTGTTCTACATTAGGCGAAATCTACGACATTGTTGTCGAAGATATGGACCGCCAATCGAGAGGATTAAAAGGATAAATAGGGTGACCTTCTTTTTTAGGAGGTCTTTTTTTATTTATGAATAGGATTGATAATTTTATATCATTTTCATGATAATTCATGAATGATAAACAAAACAATTGTCAAATCTTTCATATTTACAAAGAATTTACTATCATTAAAATATAGAATAAAGGAGCAATCATCTATGATAGATAATAGTGAAGAACGTTTATATTCCGTTGATATTCCTACCATTGCGCATCGTGGCTATGCAAAAAACGAAGTTGAAAACACTTTAGGCGCTTTTATTGAAGCGGGAAAAAGAAACTTTATTGGTATTGAAACCGATATTTATTTTACCAAAGATGGCTACATCATTTGTAATCATAACACTAACGTAAAAGATATGGAAAAGAATATTGTTGATTGTACTTATGATGAGATTATGAAAGTCAATCTTTCTAATGACCCACAAAAAGAAGTTCACGTTTGCTTATTTAAAGACTATTTGATTACTTGTAAAAAATATCAAAAAACTCCGATTATTGAATTTAAAATGACTCCAGATATGGAAGGCTGCGAAGAAGTTCTCGATATGATTAAAGAGTACTATGGAAATGTTAATCATGTTGTCTTTATTTCTTTCGGTAGAGAAATTCTTCAACAAATGAAAACGTTAAAAGAGAAATATGGTTATACCTATGGAATTTGCCGCTTAACGCAATATGTAGAGCAAGTGAAAGAAGCGCTTGAAGATGAAATGGGTATTGATCAACAATATAACTTACTCACCTTAGAAATGGTAAAAATGATGAAAGAGCATCATCATCCAATTATTGTCTGGACCGTAAATGATATAAAAGAAGTAGAGAAGATGAAAGAAATGGGCGTTGATTCTATTACGACTGATTTTATAGATTGTGACCCAAAATACGTAAAATAAGCATAAAAAAATAGCCATCATTTCGATGGCTATTTGTCATTTTACTTTGCTAAAGAATTTTTGGCAGTATTAACAAGTGTTTCAAATGCAGGATAATCGTGAATAGCGAGTTCGCTTAACATCTTACGGTTCATGTTAACACCTGCTAATTTTAAGCCGTGCATAAATTTGCTGTAGCTAATATTGCTCATTCTGCAAGCAGCATTAATACGTTTAATCCATAATTTACGGAAATCACGTTTGATGCGACGACGATCAATATAAGCATAGCGAAGAGAATGCATAACTTGTTCTTTCGCGGTTTTAAATAAACGATGTTTGCTACCAAAATAGCCTTTGGCCATTTTTAAGACTTTTTTACGTCTTGCTTTAGTGACGGTTCCACCTTTTACTCTCATGACTTAATCCTCCTTATTTCGATAAGCAGTATTTAATCCGTTTGCAATCGGTTGCATGGACTAAACCAGACTTTCTTAAATGTCTCTTTTGTTTGTGTGTTTTGTTGTGGGAAAGATGGGATGTATAAGCAGACCATCTCTTTAATTTTCCAGTTCCAGTGACTTTGACACGTTTTGCCAAAGCGCGTTTTGTTTTCATTTTTGGCATACTTGGTTCCTCCTATTTTTTAACTTTTGATGCTAAAACTGCACTTAAGAATTTGCCATCTAAAACTGGCTTTTTTTCCATTACTGCATATTCATTTACAAGTTCAACGAANNAACGGCTGTTAATAATTTACCATCGAGAACAGGTTTTTTCTCGACAGTGCCATATTCTTCTACAAGAGCAATGAAACGATTCATTACATCTTCGCCAACTTCTACGTGAGATAATTGACGTCCACGGAATCGTAATACAACCTTTACTTTATTGCCATCTTTAAAGAATTTGATAGCGGCTCGTACTTTTGTTTCTAAATCGTGTTGACCAATTACCGGAGTAAGTTGGATTTCTTTTGTAACGATAATATTTTGATTTTTCTTTGCTTCTCTTTGCTTTTTTTGTTGTTCAAAGCGATATTTACCATAGTTAATAATTTTACAAACCGGTGGTTTTGCTTGTGGAGCAACGCAAAGAAGATCTAAATCAAATTCGCCAGCTTTTTGAAGAGCTTGGTAACGATTCATAACGCCTAATGATTCTCCATTAGGACCGATGACGAGTACTTCTGGGAAACGAATGCTTTCGTTTACAAGATCACCATTTCCTTTATCGGGTTTTTTAGGACCACGGGAAACCGGTGTAGAAGATGTAGTAGTTGGTTGATTTGGCTTGTACTTGTTAATAAGAATACCTCCCTTTTACAAAGAAAAACGGACACAGAATGCGCCCGTTAGAATACATCGTTATGCATCGTGTTTTGGTACCTATTTAGAATCTAAATCAGGTGAGAAGCGGGCGCCTCTTCTTTCCACGTCTTTTATTTGCGTATCTATATTATCATTGTAGGCAACTTAAGTCAAGAAAATTCAAAAATTTTTCTTTTTTATTTTATAGCCTTCAATGGACCCCCTTCATTAGATGAGCTAGATGAACAAAATAAAAGCTGTTGTTTACCTTTTTCAAGGAGCACAACAGCTTTTTTTTACTTTTCAAAAACTACAAATTGTTCGTCTTTAAAGTCGACAACCACATGTGCTTTTGGTTTTAAAGTATGGGAGAGAATAAACATCGCTAAAGGATTTTCAATCTCTTTTTGAATGTAACGTTTTAATGGACGAGCGCCATAAACGGCATCAAAGCCACGTTCAGAAACCACTTTGCGGACGGTAGGCGTAATTTCAAGCACTAAGTCCTTTTCTTTAAAGCGTTCGGTAAGTAATCCTAAGAATTTATCGGTAATCTTTAAAGCCACACTGCTATCAAGAGGATGGAACATGACGATTTCATCAATACGGTTCAAGAATTCAGGCCTAAAGGTATCTTTTAATTGACTCATAACCATTTCTTGAGCATTTGGATTATTTTGATCTAACAAATAGGATGAACCTAAGTTAGAAGTCATAATCAAAATTGTATTTTTGAAGTCTACCACACGACCTTTAGAATCGGTGAGTCGACCATCATCCAAAACTTGTAAGAGGATGTTAAAAACATCCGGATGGGCTTTTTCAATTTCATCTAACAAAACGATGGAATAAGGTTTACGACGAACTGCTTCCGTTAATTGACCGCCTTCTTCATAACCTACATATCCTGGTGGGGCACCAATAAGACGTGATACGGAGAATTTTTCCATATATTCCGACATATCAATACGTACCATTTGAGCTTCACTATCAAAGAGTTGTTCCGCTAAAGCTTTGGCTACTTCGGTTTTACCCACACCAGTAGGACCTAAGAAGAGGAAACTACCAATGGGTCGATTGCCATCATTAATACCAGCACGATTTCTTAAAATAGCGTTACTAATTAAAGAAAGAGCATCATCTTGACCAATCACTCGTTTCGCTAATGAGTCTTGTAAGTGAAGGAGTTTATCACGGTCGGAAGTATTTAATTTAGAAAGAGGAATGTGAGTCCATTTAGAAATAATCTCAGCGATTGTATCTTCAGAAACCACTTCATCTAACATTTTTCCTTCTTTTTCGCTTTCTTCATAATCGGCAATTTTCTTTTCTAAATCAGGAATGACCGAGTATTGAAGACGAGCAGCTTCGGTATAATCCGCACTTGAAAGGGCATTGTTTAAATCGGTTCTTGCTTTGTCTAAATCGGTTTTTAAGTGTTTAGCATCTTCAAGAGCGCCTTTTTCTTTCTTCCATTTGGCGACTAATACAGCTTGTTTTTCTTTTAAATCAGCGATTTCTTTATCCAAACTTTCCTTCTTTTCTTTTGAATCTTTAGAAGTATCATTTTTTAAAGAAACTGCTTCAATTTCAAGTTGCATAATCTTTCGATTGAGTTCATCAAGTTCGATAGGCATGGAGTCGATTTGCATACGTTTAGAAGCACAAGCTTCATCGATTAAGTCGATTGCTTTATCAGGTAAGAAACGATCTGAGATGTAACGAGAAGAAAGAGTAGCAGCACTAATAATAGCGCTATCTTCAATCTTTACCCCATGATGCATTTCAAATCTTTCTTTTAAACCTCTTAAAATAGCAATGGTGTCTTCTACGGTTGGTTCATCCACCATCACTTTTTGCATACGACGTTCAAAAGCGGCATCTTTTTCAATATACATACGATATTCGTCTAAGGTAGTCGCCCCAATTAAATGGAGTTCACCACGGGCTAACATCGGTTTTAATAAGTTCGCGGCGTCCATTGCGCCATCGGTTTTACCAGCCCCAATTAACGTATGAATTTCATCAATGAAGAGAATAATATTTCCTTCCGATTTTTTCACTTCATTTAAAACGCTTTTTAAACGTTCCTCAAATTCACCACGATATTTAGCACCGGCAATTAAACTACCCATATCGAGTTCATAAATGGTTTTATTTTTTAAAGAGAATGGTACATCCTTTTTATAAATACGCCACGCTAAACCTTCCACGACAGCGGTTTTACCAACACCAGGTTCACCAATTAAAACCGGGTTATTTTTGGTTTTACGAGATAAGATTTCCATCACACGACGAATTTCTTCATCACGTCCGATGACGGGGTCGATTTTACCACTAGCGACATCTTTTACTAAATCACGGCCATATTTTTTCAAGGATTCATAGTTGTTTTCGGCATTTTCAGTATCCACATGCATCCCTCCTCGAATTTTTGTAATCGCGGCTTCTATATTTTTTTCAGTAAAATTAGAAACCTCTAATAATTTCTTCATCATGGAATGATGAGAAGAGAATAAAGCTAGAATTAAATGTTCAGAGCTTAAATAGCTATCGCCCATGGCTTTTTCTTTTTTGCTAGCTTCATCAAAAAGAATACTCGCGTCATTAGCGAAATAAGGTTGCTCCGTACTTGAACTTGAAGCAATGCTATTTAAAGCATTATTTACAACGCTACTTACACGATCCACATCGACATTTGCTTCTTTTAAAACGGAAACAAAAAGCGAATCTTCTTGGGTAAGCATGCTCATAACGATATGAGGAATATTAATTTCCACATGCTTATGATCTTGCGCTAATTTAACTGCGTTTTCCAAGATTTCACGTGTTTTCACGGTCATTTGATCCATATTCATTGGTCATCATCTCCTTGCTCTCTTTCAAGAGTACAACTATTATAGCACCACTTTT
>DLKT01000047.1:11730-50088 GCA_002477825.1 Caryophanales bacterium UBA7581
TTTTTTTTTTTTTTTTGAAATTTTTTTCTAACCTCTTTTTCTTTGATATTTAGTGTATGTAAAAAGAGTACAAAATATGAAAAAAACCTAGGAAAAACCTAGGCTTTTTAATCGATTTGCTTATTTAACTAATAAAGCTTTTGTTTCGATTTCTTCGTGAATCATCTTCATAAATTCATCAATAGAAACCGTGATTTGGTCTTTTTGACCATATTTACGATAGGTAACTGTGTGATTTTCTTTTTCTTGATCACCGATAACTAAGGTATAAGGAATCTTCATCATTTGGGCTTCTCTTAAACGATAGCCTAATTTTTCTTGACGGTCATCTAACTTCACTCTTAAGTGAGCGTTTTCCATCATTTCTTCTAATTCTTTTGCATATTCTAAATGGAATTCGTTATTAACGGGAAGAAGAGCAACTTGAACGGGGGTTAACCAGGTTGGATAAGCACCGGCAAAGTTTTCAGTAATAATAGCGATAAATCTTTCTAACGAACCAAAGCAAGCGCGGTGAATCATAACTGGCGTACGTTTTTGTCCGTCTTTATCGACATACGTGCAATCAAAACGGCCAGGAAGTTGCATATCTAATTGGACCGTACCACATTGCCAGACACGATTCATTGAATCGCGGAGTTTGAAGTCGAGTTTTGGACCATAGAAGGCACCATCACCCGGATTAATTTTGAAGTTTCTACCGGTTTTGATACAAGCGTCCGCTAAAGCTTTTTCAGCTTCATCCCAAACGGCGATATCGCCAATAAAGTTATCTTCTGGACGAGTAGATAATTCAATTGCGTAATCTAAGCCAAAGACACTATAAATTTCATCATATAATTTTAAAATACGAGAAACTTCGTCGGCAATTTGATCTTCGCTTAACATGATGTGGGCATCATCTTGAGTAAAGGTACGTACACGGAAGAGTCCGTTTAAAGCACCCGAAGCTTCATGACGGTGAACATGACCAAGTTCAGCGTAACGAAGAGGTAATTCTTTATAAGAATGTAAATCGTTTTTATAACATAGAATAGCGCCAGGGCAGTTCATTGGTTTAATGGCGTAATCTTCTTCATCCACTTTAAGGGTGTACATATCTTCGTGATAGTGATCCCAGTGACCACTGATTTCCCATAAAGTTCTAGAAAGCATAATTGGGGTTTCTACGACTAAATAGTCGTGTTTACGATGGATATCTAACCACCAATCTTCCAAATTTCTTCTTAATGTATAACCATTCGGTAACCAGAAAGGAAGTCCTGGACCATAATCAGAAATCATGAATAGTCCTAATTCACGTCCGATTTTACGGTGATCGCGTTTCTTTCTTTCTTCAATCATTTCAAGATGTTTCTTTAAGTCTTCATCCGTGAAGAAAGCTGTACCATAAATACGGGTTAATTGTTTGTTTTTGGAATTTCCCCGCCAATAAGCACCCGCAACGGATGTTAATTTAAAGTGTTTTAACCAACCGGTGGATGGCATATGAGGACCATGGCATAAATCGACAAAGTCACCTTGTTGATAAACGCTAATGACACCTTCAATACCTTCAATTAATTCTAATTTATAAGGGTTATCTTTAAAGATTTCTTTTGCTTCTTCTTTACTGACTTCTTTACGAATGAAACGTTTATTATCTTTCGCTAATTTTGCCATTTCTTTTTCGATGCGTGGAAGGTCGCTTTCTAATAAAGGAGAAGAGAAATCGATATCATAATAGAAACCTTCTTCAATGGATGGACCAAAACCGAATTTGGCATCAGGATATAAATGAGAAACAGCTTCCGCTAATAAGTGCGAAGTGGAGTGACGTAATAAATCTAAAGCGCCTGGATCGTCTTTGGTCATCGCTTTAAATTTTCCGCTATGAGGAATCTCACTGGATAAATCATAAATTTCACCATCTAAAAGATAAGCGATGGAGTCTTTTAATAAGTTTTTAGAAATTTCGCCAATGACTTCATAACCATGTTTTCCTTCTTCGACTTCTAACATTTTTCCGTCTAATAATTCTAATTGCAACATATTTTTACCTCCTTAAAAATAAAAAAACGTCCCTATAAGGACGTTCATCACGCGGTACCACCTTAATTCATATATAAAGGATATATATGCTCTTAATTTCCCTTTTAACGCGAGGGTCACGTTCTATTACTAGAAGCGCTCCAAAGTGGTATTCTTTATTTCTTATTTAGAATCTTTCAGCCATGGATTCATTCTCTAACAAATAAGGATAAAAAAGAACGTGTCTTTATCTTTGCAAATCCATAGTAGCGCGAAACGATAAAAAAGTCAAATTAAATCATGAAAATTGATAACGAATAAACGAAAGCAAAAGAAAAGGTAATGAATGAAAATAATATTTACAAAAAATGAAAAATAATAAAAATATTTTTCTTTATTATTTACATTAACTAGTTTAAAATAGAAGGTGAAATTGGGAGGAAAAAAGAATGAAGTGCTCTTGGTTAAAAAATGCAATTTTCTATGAAATTTACCCGAATTCTTTTAAAGATAGCAATAATGATGGTTATGGAGATTTAAAAGGAATCATTTCTAAACTCGATTATGTTCAAAGTTTAGGGGTAAATGCCATTTGGTTAAACCCACATTATGATTCACCTTTTAAAGATGGTGGTTATGATGTTCGTGATTTCTTTAAGTGTTCCTCTCGTTTTGGTTCAGAAAGTGATTTTGATGAATTCGTTAAAGAATGTCATAAGCGCAATCTTCATCTGATTGTAGATTTAGTCGCGGGACATACAAGTGAAGAAAATCCCATGTTTATAGAGAGTGCAAAGCCGGAAAGAAATGAATATTCAGATCGTTTTATTTGGACGAAAGATCCTTGGGATTGTCCAAGTGAATATAAATTTTTAAATGGAAGATATGACCGCTTTGGTGCATATATGGTTAACTTTTTTTCCACCCAACCAGCTTTAAATTACGGCTTTAACCATATTACCCATGATTGGCAAATGTCCTATTTAGATGAAGAACCGAAAAAAACACAAGAATTCTTATTATCCGTCATGCGCTTTTGGTTACAAAGAGGTGTCGATGGTTTCCGGGTTGATTTAGCGGATTCTTTAGTAAAAAATGATGAGAATAAAGAAGCAACCATAGAGATTTGGAAATACATGATTTCTACGATAAAAAAAGAATATCCCGATATCATGTTTGTTTCCGAATGGAATAATCCTTATCAATCCTTAGAAGCAGGATTTGATTGCGATTTTGTATTAGATCGTGCGCATAATTTTTATAACGATTTAGCAAGAAAAGAAGAATTTGAACCGCAAGTACTTTCTTTTTTAAATCCTGATAGTACCCTCGATATTCGCGAAGATTTTAAAAAGACAATACAAATGGTTGTAGATAACCAAGATAAAGGTTATTTAAGTTTTATTACTTGTAATCATGATACAATGCGTCCCACAGCTTATTTAAAAGGAAGAGCATTAAAACTCTTCTTCTTTATCGTTTTAACTTTACCCGGTGTTCCTTTCATTTATTATGGTGATGAAATCGGTATGCGTTACCAAAAAGACATTCCTTCTAAAGAATGTGGATATGCAAGAACAGGTTCTAGAACCCCAATGGCGTGGAACATGAATGAAAACCAAGGTTTTTCCCCGATAAGCACAGTAGAACCATTTTTACCGATTGATGGTAAAACAAGTGTAGAAAAAGAAGAGCAAGAAGAAAATTCTTTACTTCATTTTGTTCGCCAAATAATTGAAATGAGAAAAAATGATGAAAATCTATTAGGTAATCATATTACCTATTTTGAAACCAACCATCCGCGCTTATTAGCGTATTATCGAAATCAAGATTTGATTATTGTTAATCCAACAAAAGAAGCTATCTCTTTAACACTTCAAGAAGAACATGAACTGATTTGGTGTGATGGAGAAATGCAATATGATAAAATGAACATAGTAATAGGTGCAAAAACGTGCTGCATCTTAAGGAGATAAGTATGTTTGAACGTGATTTTTTATGGGGCGTAGCTACGGCAAGTTACCAAATCGAAGGTGCAATTTTAGAAGATGGAAAATCATTATCCATTTGGGATACTTTTACGCATCAAAAAGGAAATACCTATCGAAGTCAAAATGGAGATATCGCCTGTGATCATTATCATCGCTTTAAAGAAGATGTTCTCTTAATGAAAGAATTAGGTGTAGATGTGTATCGTTTTTCTGTGAGCTGGTCAAGAATCTTACCGGGTGGAACGGGAAAAGTGAATGAAAAAGGAATTGCTTTTTATTCCAAACTAATTGATTTACTTTTAGAAAATCATATTCGTCCTTTTATGACACTTTATCATTGGGATTTACCGGAATGCTTAGAAAATCAAGGTGGTTTTTTAAATCCTGATTTTCCTCTTTGGTTTGAAGAATATACCAAAGTTATTTGTCAATATTTTGGAGATAGAGTGCATGACTTTATTACCATAAATGAACCAGAAAATTGTATTTATAATGGTTTAGGTGTTGGGGTCATGGCGCCAGGAAAAAAACTAAGTGTCAAAGACCGCTTATTAGCCGTTCATCACATTTTACTCGCTCATGGTCGAGCGGTGAAAGTCATTAGAGAACAGGTGGAAGATGCAAATATTGGATTTTCTGCTTGTGGATGGGTGCCTGTACCTCATCCGGTAACTGAAGAAAATTTAAAAGCAGCGTATGAACAATATTTTGATTTAGATGAAAATCGTTTAGGAGATGGTGTTGGTATTTGGTACGACCCTATTTTCTTAGGAAAATATCCTAAACGATATGAAACATTGTATAAAGAGGATATGCCTGATATAACGAAAGAAGATATGGAATTAATTTCCCAAAAAATCGACTTCTGTGGGGTTAATCTATATTCAGGATACTATATTAAAAAAGAAAATAATCAAACGATTATTGAAAATCCTACGGATCGTAAAACGATGGATAATGGGTGGAGTATTTTAGAAGAAGTTATGTATTTTAGTGCACAATTTTTATATTACCGATATCAGAAACCCATTATTATTACCGAAAGTGGATGTGCAGACTATGCAAAAGTAGAACATGGACAAGTTCATGATCAAATGAGGTGTAAATGTCTACATTCCTATTTATCATGGCTAGAAAAAGCGTACCATGAAGGTGTTGATATTCGCGGATATTTTCATTGGAGTTTATTAGATAACTTTGAATGGGAAAGAGGATATCAACCACGTTTTGGCTTAATTTATACGGATTATGCCCATCATCAAAAACGAATCAAAAAAGATTCTTTTTACGATTATCAAGAAATCATTCAAACATCAAAAAGAGGGTGCTAAAAAATGGCAAATGGTGAAGGAAGATTACCCAGCACAAGAAAAGAACAAATCGGCTATATTTTAAAATATTACTTTGGAAATGTTTCTTTTATGAGTTACATGACCTTCCTTTTTGCTGTGCCTTTTTTAATTTATCTCTTCTTTTTTGCCTATCAATGGACTGCATTATTAAATAATGAAGAAGCAACAAAAGCAAGCTTAATGTTATTTGGTGGTGTTTATGGTTTAGGGATTGCCCCTTTAACGGGAGTTATCGGTGTGGGGCTAAGCGGAAGTTATACGATGATGATGCGTATGACCTCGGATCAACCTTGTAATACGAAAAATTATTGGATAGGCATAAAAGAAAATGGCTTAAAATTTTTCTTACTTTACACGATTTTAGGTTTCTTAGCGTATATTGTCATATTTAATTTTTTCTTCTTTTATCAGGAAAATATTGGCTTTTTGTATGTGTTTATGAAATTCTTTTCGCTAGTTATCTTCGCTTTTATGTTATTAGTCATTACTTGCGCAAGTGCTGAACAAGTAAAATATCAAATGAAGATAAAAGATATTTTAAAAAACGCTTTTATTCTATCTTTTAAAAGACCCATCAGCACACTCATTATTGTTCTTCTTACCATTGCGCCTATCTTTTCGCTGTTATTCTTTTCTCGAGTAGTTAAAGTCGTAATTCTAGCGATTTTATTCCTTTTCTATTTTGGTTTAGCTACTTTAATTATCGTTGAATGGTATCAATACATATTTGATGAAGTCATACATAAAGAGCATCAACCCGATGAATATCATCGTGGTTTATCGCGAGGTGAATAATATGAAAATCGGTATTTTAGGTTGTGGTCGTATTGCTCAAAAAATGGGAGATACGCTTTTAAAAATGGGGCTTAATAGTGAAGCCTATATTGCTTCTCGTGACATAAAGAAAGCCCAAGAATTTTTAAAAAAATATCATTTTTCAGGTGCATATGGAAGTTATGAAGAAATGTTAGATAATCCAGAAATTGAACTCATCTACATTGCCACCGTTAATTCTTGTCATTATGAACAAGCGAAAATGTGCCTTCAAAAAGGGAAACATGTTTTACTAGAAAAACCGATGACTTTGCGTTTAAACGAAGCAGAAGCGCTATATTCTTTAGCAAAAGAAAAGCATTTATATCTTTCAGAAGCCCTTTGGACTGCCTATATGCCTTCTTTACTGGTAATTCAAACTTATCTAAAAGATTATTTTTCTACCATCACATCTTCTTATGCGGTATTTAAAGTGAACACGCTTTATAAGGAAAGAGTAAAAGAAAAATCATTAGGTGGTGGAGCGCTTTTTGATTTAGGTATTTATCCGATTGCCATGACACTTTTAACTTGTGGCTTTGATTATAAAAAAATGACAATCGATGAACTCGTTATCAATGAAAACGGAGTAGATGAAAAAGAAAGTATCTCTTTAGAATACCCAAACTTTATTGCTAAGATGGATATTGATGCAACATTTGACCGTGTTTCTTATTTAGAAATTCAAAATAAGAATTATCGTTTAAAAGTATCACCTCTAGAATGTCCTAAAACATTAGAACTTTATCACGGAGAAACTTTAATCAAACAAGTCGATGTTTCACCGCAAATCACCGGTTTTGAATATGAAATTATGGAAAGCATTTCTCAAATTCAAAAGGGGAATATTGAGTCTTATAGTTGGCCTAGAGAAAAGAGTTTAAAAACTCTAAAACTGATGACAGAAATTATTCGTTTTTAAAGGAGCGTTATTTATGATTCGAGCAAAAGAACCTTATATTTTTCTTTTAACCCCCCATCATATGATGGTGTGGAATATAGAAGGAGAAATTCCTGAGTTACTTTATTATGGGAAGAAAAAATCATTATCCACGGATTGGTCGACTTATAAAGGAACGACGAATCGTACGGGTGTTGATTTAAGAAATTATATGTTTTCTCAATTTGGAGGAGAAGATTATCGCGAAGCGTATTGTGAAATCGCGAATGGAAATCATAATGAGATTTCAAATTTCGCTTTTAAAGGCTATCGTATTTTAAAAGAAGTAAAATTTGATTCACCTTTACCATTTTCTAGAAATAAAGAAAGCATCATTTGCTTTAACTTTGAAGATCAAATCAACCAAATGGAATTAGAAATCTATTATGCGACTTTTAAAGATGTGGATGTTATTTCTTCCTTTTCGCGATTAATCAATCATCATGATTCATCGATTTACATTCATCGTTTATCTTCGTTAGAACTAGATTTACATGCCGAAAGCTTTAAAATCTATACTTTTGATGGGGAATGGGCAAGAGAAAGAACACGTCATGAAAGTCTTTTAACCTGTGGTGTATTTAAAAATCAATCACGTACTGGTTCATCTTCTGCTTTCCATCATCCACTTACGATTGTGGAAACGAAAGAAGGTTTTTATAGCGTTAATCTAATATATTCTTCTAATCATTTAACAACCATTGAATTAGATGACTATCAACGTGGTCGTATTTTAACAGGAATGAATGATTTTATGCTTTCTTATGAAGTAAAAAAGAATGAAGAATTTTTATCGCCAGAAGCTATTTTAACTTTTGCTAAAAATGAAAGTGAACTCATTTCAACGCATCATACTTTTGTGCAAAAGCATATTGTCTATAAAGAATATGAAAATGCACCTAGAGCCATTTTAATGAATAACTGGGAAGGAACCTATTTTGATTTTACTAAAGATAAAATCTTAGAAATGGCGAAGACCGCTAAAGAATTAGGTGTTGAACTTTTTGTTTTAGATGATGGATGGTTTGGGCACCGCGATAATGACGCTTCTTCTTTAGGTGACTGGTTTGATTATGCTTCAAAAACGGGTGGATTAGCCGCTTTAGCTAAAGAAATCCATCAATTAGGATTAAAATTTGGTATTTGGATGGAACCAGAAATGATTTCCGAAGACAGCGATTTATTTAAAGAACATCCGGAATACGCAATGACAATTCCTCATCGTACCCCTCATCTTCATCGTAACCAAATGATGTTAGATTTAGCGAATGAAGAAGTGAAAGAATTCGTATTAGATTCCATTCGTAATGTCCTTCATTTAACCAAAGCAGATTATATGAAATGGGATTATAATCGTAATTTCTCAGATATTTATTCCACTTCTTGTCCAGTTGGTGAATATTTTCATCGGTATATTTTAAATTTATATTCTATCTTTCAAACCATTCATGAAGAATTTCCTCATGTTTTAATTGAAGGATGCGCAGCGGGTGGTTCTCGCTTTGATTTAGGTATTTTATGCTATATGCCACAAATATGGACCAGCGATAATACCGATCCTTATGATCGTATTCGCATTCAAACGGGGACAAGTTATGGCTATTCGCAAGCGAGTATGGGAGCGCACGTTTCCGCCTCTCCTAATGGTTTTACCGAAAGAAAATCCTCTTTAGAAACACGCTTTAATGTAGCTTGTGGTGGTAATTTAGGTTATGAACTTGATCCCACTAAGTTTACAAAAGAAGAAAAAGAACAGGTCAAAGCGCAAATTGCTTTTTATAAAGAAAATCGCGCCCTTTTCCAATTTGCTAAAACGCAATATTTTACGTCGTATTATCAAAATGGAATCGGTGGTTTTATCACCTATGATGAAGAGCAAAAACATGGTTTTATAGTGATTACTTCTTCGACTGTTTCACCTAAAGGCCAACTAAAAATACCTTTTATTTCCACAAAAAAAGAATATCTCTTAAAAGGAAGAGATATTCCATATGAACAAGTTTTAAAAGGTAATCGCATCACCAATTTAAGTGAAATTTTCTCTCATATTGAAGATCAAAATGAAGAATATGCACTTTATAGTGTAATGCTAGAAATTAAAGAAAATTAATCTTCCGCTAAAGTGGTATAAACTTGATGTCTTTTTAAAGAGATTCCGCGTACTTTAGCGTATTCATTAATCGTAACAACTTGGTATCCACGCTCATAGAGTAAGGGTAGCAAGTTTTTTAAAGCTTGAATGGTAGGATCAAATCCTTCATGCATTAAAACAATCGAGCCATCACCTAAATGATTCATGACCGTTTCTTGAATTTCACTAGCGGTTTTTCCGCTCCAATCCAAAGTATCTAAACCATTCGTCCAGTTAATCATTGGATAATTAACGGTTTCTAAAACCATATTGTTATAAGTGCCAAAAGGTAAACGAACTAAAGCATCATTAATGCCGAGTAAATCATTTAACTTATCTAATGCAGTTTTCACTTCGCTTTTAACTTCTCGTGCTTTTAAATTTTCTAAATGCACGTGATTTTCGGTATGATTTCCAATTTGAAAGCCACTTTCAAGCGCACGCAACATCGTTTCTTTATTTTCTTCCTTTACATTACTTCCTTTATAAAAGAAAGTGCCATGAGCGGTAAAACCATCTTTTCCATATTTTTTATTGAAATCATCAAATACATCAAGAATCTTATTTTCGTAATAAGAAATTGGTCCGTCATCAAAAGTTAAGCAAATCAAACGATTTTCTGGGTCGATGTGAGAAACGTCTACATTAGAAACGTCCCATGCGTTTTCATCTATTGTAGAAATCGATGAAGAAGTTGTATGAGAAGAAGATGCGGAAGAATTAGAGGTTGTGTTACTACCTGGAACATTTGATGTTGCAGGTGTAGAGGGAGAACAAGCAAATAATAAGGGGAAAAGTAAGAAAAATGCAGCGTGTTTATGCATAAAAAGACCTCCTAATTTTTTCTTTATTATAACATAATAAAAAGGAATGTAAAAATAATTTTCAATAAAAAATGAAAAACATAAAAATAATGTTGCAACGAATTGGAAAATAGTATAAAATTATGAATGAAATGAAAACGCTTTTATGCGTGTTGGGAGGCTTTATGGTGAAAACGAAGAAAAAGAGATTTCATCCCTATGAAGGACTGACCGATGAAGAAAAGAAAATGGCCAAAAAAGCGTACTGGCAAAGAAATATATGCATCTTTGTGATGATGATACCAGTCGTTGCTTGGTTTTTGGTTTTCTCCTATTGGCCTTTATATTATTTGCGCATGGCTTTTTACGATTATAAGTATATTAAAGGTTTCTCAGGATCAGAATTTGTGGGCTTAGAAAACTTTATCAAATTTTTTAGGCAAGATGGCTTAACGTATGTGTGGAATACTTTAGCAATTAATATTTTAGCTTTAATTTTCCTATTTCCATTTCCCATTATTCTCGCTATTTTGTTTAACGAATTAAGCAATGCAATTTTTAGAAAAACAGCCCAAACGGTTTCTTACTTACCTCACTTTTTAAGTACGACCGCTTTGGTAGGCATTATCTATCTAGTCTTTGATAGTGAAGCCGCGGGTGGCTTGATTAACCATATCTTAGTCAGTGTGTTTAAAGTGAACCAAGAAAACTTCTTATCAAGTGAGAAGTGGTTTAGAAGTATTCAAGTCATTTCAGGTATTTGGCAAACCGCTGGCTGGTCAACGATTGTTTATACTGCTGCTTTAACCGCTATTGATCCGCAACTATATGAAGCGGCAAGAGTAGAAGGCGCCTCACGTTGGCATCAAATCCGAACAATTACTTTACCGGCTTTAGTACCCACGATTCTTATTATGCTAACCTTACAATTAGGAAGCATTATGGGCAGTAACTTCGATAAGATACAACTATTACAGAACGCGGGTAATATTAAAGTTTCTGAAGTTGTATTAACCTTTATTTATTCACAAGGCATAAGAGAACCGGGTTATGGAACTGCGGTTGGGTTATTAAATAGTGTAGTTGGCTTAATCTTCGTCATCGCCTCTAATAAAATCTCTAAAAAGATGGCGAATACATCGGTTTGGTAGGTGATGAATATGAAAGAATACAAAGCAAAAATGAAAGTGAAAAAATCGGTAGGAGAGCATATCTTCGATGCCGTCATCATTATCATTATGTTGATTTTGATGTTCATGGTTTTATATCCACTCATTCACTTAGTCGCTGTCAGTTTTTCTAATCCAAACTTCATTCGTGATGGTTCTGTAGGTTTAATTCCTGTAGGATTTAATACCAAAGCATATAGTTTAATCTTAGGAGATAGCCAAATTTATAAGGCGTATGGTTCAACCATCTTCGTTTGTGCGATGAACTGTTTATTATCAATTGTTCTATTATGCTTCGCTGCTTATCCGTTAGCGTATGGTAATTTCCGTTCCAAAGGATTATTTTCCAAATTTATTATTCTAACAATGTTCTTATCAGCAGGTATTATTCCTAATTTAGTCGTCGTGAAAGCTCTTCATTTAGATGGTAGTTTATGGTCCTTAGTTTTAACAGGTTTATTAAGCGCCTATAACATTATTGTAGTAAGAAGTTACTTTGAAGGTTTACCCAAAGCTTTAATTGAATCTGCTCGTGTTGATGGCGCAAATGACTTCCAAATCCTATTTAGAATTATTATTCCATGTTCTAAACCGATTCTCGCTACGGTAGCGCTTTGGATTATCGTTGCCCAATGGAACAGTTATATGTATCCGCTTATTTATTTAGGAAATAAAGCGACAACGTTACAAATTTATTTGGCCAATGCCATTAAAGATGCGGCCGCGCTTTATGATACCGGTGGCTTAATGATTGATGATGCTTTTGCAACACAATTACGTTATGCCGCGGTGGTATGTAGTATTATCCCGATTCTTATCATTTTCCCCTTTGCCCAAAAATTCTTAGTCAAAGGTGTTACGGTTGGATCGGTAAAAGAATAGAAAGAAAGGAAATAAAAAAGATGAAAAAGAATGGTTTATTTATTTTAGGCTTAGCTAGTTTCATGTTATTAGGCCTTACTTCCTGTAATGGTGGAGGAGAAAAAGAAAAAATAGAACACCATAAAGAATCCTATTATGAACACATTGATAGCAATTATGATTTTTATTCACGTGATAAAATGAAAATTACCATTATGGTTCCTACGGAAGCTGGATATTCCGACGCTTTAATGAAGAAGGTAGAAGAGGCTACGAATACAACGATTGAATTAAAGAAATATACAATGGATGCTTATTCAACCGCAATCTTAGATTCCTTTACTAGCCCAAGCACGATGCCAGATATTTACTGCCGTGTTCCTGACGTTGAAGTATTTAAAGAACAAGAAGCGGCTTATGAACTTTATGATTTATTAATGCAATATGCACCCGATTACCGCAAAAACTTAAGCGTTGAAGATTGGGTACAATTAACGGATGCGACTACGCACGGCATTTATTCAATTTCCAATATTCGTGAACCAGAATATCAACTTTCTTATTTAATGAGAAAAGACTGGTTAAAGAAAGTTCAAGGAAGCTTAAGCTTTAATGTTGATGTCGATAATCCAGATTTATCTTGGGATCAATTTACCGAAATCTTAGAACACTTCCGCGATGATGATCCTAACGGAAATGGTTCAAAAGATGAATTACCTTTCTCCGTTGAAAATATTTCTTATTTACGTTATTTATTCGGTATTAATACTTCTTATTATTTCTCCACCGATTTAGAAACAGGAGAATATCAAGCGGTCGTTAACCATAAGAACTATAAAAAGTATCTTTCTTCCGTTCAAGATTTATATGCGGGTAAACTTTTAGACAATCAATATATTACTGCCAAAGTAGAAAGCTTAATGTCCGCGAATAAGTTAGGCGCCTGCATTACTTATGCTGAATATGCGCAAACTTCTTTAAAATCTTTAACAAGCCCAACCGATGATAGTGGTAAAACCAATCCTAACTATGTAAAAGATGCTGAATGGGTAAGCTTTAAACTTACGGGTCCAAAATGTGCAGACAACAAATATTATAGTGCTGTACCTTCGGCCGCTGGTTTAGTTCACGGTTTCGTTATTTCTTCTCAAGTGAAAGAAGAAAGAGCGATTGAACTCGTTCGTATTTTAAACTGGTTCTACCGCGAAGCTGGAGAAAACTTATTTAACTATGGCGTTGAAAATGAACACTATACCATGCAAGATGGTAAGAAAGTAATTAAAGAAGAATATGCCTCCTTTACCAATGCGCGTGCGGCTGGCTTATTATATTCTTCTATGCCAATTCACTGGTTAAAAGATTCTTATATTCAAATGGTGACCGGTGGAAAAGCCTTAGACCAATTAGATAATACTCAAAAAGCTTTCTATAATGCTTTAGGTATTGGAAAATTCAATTTCCAAAAACAAGCTGTGTCCATTAACACCAGTGAATGGAGCGAAAATTCAAAAGCGTTAACCGGTCAATTAAGTGCCTTTGAAGCCAATGTGATTAAAGGCGAAATTGATGATGTGAAATTAACAAGTGAATTAGATAAAGTCATTAAGGCGTTTGCGAAAGCTAGCCAAGAAGCTAACGAAGTATACGCTGAGATTTATGACGTTTGTAAATAGAATTAGGTAACAAAAATGAATAAGATAAAACGAGGAATTTTCTACCAAAATGAACAAGAAGCGATTGCATTGGGTAGCCATTACTATCCTTCTTTTCATCCTAAAAAAATTCCCGTTTTTTCTTTGACGGAACAAATAAAAGAAGCAGAGAAAGACTTAAAAGCAATGCATGAACTAGGTTTTAATCTCGTACGTTTGGCGGCTTTAGGTCCCACTTATTTAGAAGATGATGCGATAAGAAAAGATACGGAATTTACCGATCAGTTATTAGAAATTGCGCGTAAAAACCAATTATCTAGTCTTGTTCGATTACAAGGATATAGCAGCAATACTCGAAATGCTCCCTACGCTTTAATGCAAGATGAAAATGGAAATGAAATTCCTTTAAAATGGGACTATTTCATTCGTAACTGCTTATCTAATCCTAGCGTGGTTAAAGAAGATGAAGAAATAACGCGTTATTTAGCAAAGCATTATGAAAATAATGAAAATGTTATTGGCTTTCAAATCTATAACGAACCGGCTTATCCGTTTATGGGTTTCTATGATTATAACCCTTATACGTTAAAAGCGTTTCATATAGAAACGGGAATATTTACGGATCCGCCCCGCTATCGACCAAAAACAAAAGAAGAGTTAGCAACGTGGATGGCTTTTAGAAGGTTTAATAATCATCGCATCAATCAATATCTCGTTCATTTAGCGAATATCGCTACAGAAGTAGGAAAAAAACCAAGTTTTACTTGCTTAATGCCTTGCGCAGTACAACAAGGAAGTGCGATTCGAGGAACCGATTTCTTTACGATAACCAAAGGCATGGATTTCCTAGGTATCACCCTTTATATTTCCCCTCTAGGGGTGGAAAGCAAAGAGTATCAACGCGTTCTTGATATTGCTAATTCCGTGGCAAGAGCGTATCAAACCCATGCTTGGGCCATTGAATGTGATGCCAGAGTGGATATGTCTTCTTATGAATATGAAGTAATGATGCTTTATCTTCTCGGTAGTGGTTTTAAAGGTATTATGCCTTATCAATATCGAGCGGATGCCGAAATTGAAGGTGCACCGGAACCCAATCGTTATGGCATTGTTTATAACGATGGAACCGCAACTCAAAAATATAAAGCGGTGCAAGAAATGAATCATTTCATTCAAAGGTGGTCTCATCATTTAGCAAAAGCCGAAGCGTATCAACATCCGGTTGCAATTTATATGAGTCAAGATATGGCGATTTATCAAGATGCAATTACGAATGCAGAGCAAAAAAATGCATGGAAATGTAAAGAACCTTATGCAATTTATTCAAGTTTGATTTATGAAAGTCTATTAGAAAAAGGTTATCGTCCGCAATTTGTTAATATGGAGGTTTTAAAAGAAAAACGGGTACAACCGCAAATCATTTTATTACCAAGCATAGACGGGTTACCTTTAGAAGAGAAAGAATACCTAACATCGCTTGAAAAAGAAGGCGTAACCATTCGTGTTTATAATCCTTTCTTCCATGGATATGAAACGGTGGAAGAAGAAAATAAACAAAGCGCTACTGAACTTCTTATGAGTAGAGGAATAACGCCTCTATATCAAGCAAATCAAGAAGATGTGTATGTAAAAGTATTAGAAAATGAAGAGGAATATTTTATCTTTATCATTCATTCGAGTACTAGCGAAAAAGAATTAGACCAAGTTTCTATTCGGTTACCTCTATTAAAAGAGAAAACCATTGAAACGATTTGGTCTCACCAAGAAATCGTACAATGCCTAGGCGAAACATTGACGATTCAACACTTAAAAAGTGGAATAATTCTTCGCCTAAGAAAAGAGGAAAAATAATTATGAGTTTTATGTTTAACCCTTACCCATTTGATGATCAAACTGCGGTAAACCATGTAAAAGTTGACCCAAGTGTCACAAACACCATTTTAACGGATTTAAAGAAAATCGAAAAAGAATTACAAAATCATGTTCTTTCAAAGAAGAACCAAGTCGTCGCCATTGACGGCTATCCATCTTGTAATTTTGACGTTTTAATTAAAATGTTTAAAAACGCTACTGTTATTCGTGTGAGTTCACTTTATAAAAGTGCGGAAGAAATTCATGAATATTTAAAATCTTTTCTTCCCGAAGATCGCGTAATGGATCCAGTTTTACTTTATGGAAAGCTTTATACCGCTGGATTAAAAAGTTTAATGGATGAGCGAAAAGTAGAAGAAGCCTTAAAGCAAATTGAAAATGCGAAAGGAATCGTCTTAATTGTCGGTCATGGCGCTTTAATTGATGACTTTAAATCTTTAGCGGGTACCAAAATCTATATTGATATGAGTCCTAAAGAAGCCGCTATTCGTTCCAAAAAAGGTTTATATACGAATATTGGTGATACGAAAGCTCGTCCATTTAAAGAATTAATGCGCAGAAACTATTACGTTGATTTTGAAAATGAAACTTTACTTCGTAAATCTTTGATTAGCAATCATGAATTAGATTATTACATTTTTGGTGATCATGATGATGCTTTCATTATGGCGCCGATGGCAACAATGGATATTTTATTTGATGCATTAGTGAAACAACCATTCCGCTGCAAACCTGTCTATTTAGAAGGTGTATGGGGTGGATATTACATGATGCGTTATCGTAATCTTCCACGTACTATGAAAAACTGTGCTTGGATTTTTGATATGATTCCAAGCGAAGTTTCCGTGGTTATTGAAGCCAATGGCGTTTCCATTGAAGTTCCATATTATACCTTTGTCCATGCTCGCGGTGTACAACTGATGGGTCAAGACTGTGTGAATTACTTCCATGGCTATTTCCCAATTCGTTTTAACTATGATGATACCTGGCATGCTAACGGAAACATGTCCATTCAATGTCACCCTTATCACGATTATGTCACCAAAGAAAATCATGAATTAGGTCGTCAAGATGAATCTTATTATATTGTTGAAGCGGCAGAAGGCGCTAAAACCTTCTTAGGCTTCAATGAAGATATTGATCCTAATGATTTCATGAAAGAAGTCTATGAATCAGAAAGAACGGGAAAACATATCGATTATTTAAAATATGTAAATGCTGTTACTTCTACACCAGGTACCCAAGTTTTAATTCCTGCTGGCACCATTCATTCTTCCGGTCGTAACCAATTAGTGTTAGAGATTGGTTCTTTAACCATTGGCTCTTATACTTATAAACTTTATGACTATATGCGTCGTGATTTAGATGGTAATCCACGTCCAATTCATTCCCGTCATGGAGATAATGTTTTACAAAAATATCGTAAGACTAATTGGGTGAATGAACATATTGTAAGAAGAGCAAAACCATTTGATGATCATGATACGGTATTAACCCAAACGGTTGGGGAAAGTCCATTATTATATTTTAAATTGATGACCACGCAATTCTTAGATCGTTATGAAGATAACACGAATGGTGTTTTCCACGTATTAACGGTTACCAATGGTGAAAGAGTAAGAATCTATTCGAAAACCAACCCTGAATACTCTTTTGAAGCAAAATATTTGGATATTATTGTGGTCCCACAAAATATTGGCGAATATGTAGTCCAAAATTTAGGTGATCAACCAGTCACCATTCATAAGACACTTCTAAGAGAAGATTTCTTAAACGAATTTGCACAATACGAAAAAGCATTAAGTGAAAAATAAAAAAGGAGGAAAAAAGTGATGAAAATAAAAAAAGGTTTATTTTTAGCTTTTGCCTTTTCATCTTTACTTCTTAGCGTTGACCATTTGAACGCTATTTCTAAACCTTATCAATGGTTTAAAGTTCATGCGAAAGAAGCCCTTTTAGATGGAGCAAGTGTATATCAAAAGATGTACGAAGATGGCTTTAGCGATGGCATTGATGTAGTTTGGAATACCGGAAACATTTGTAGAGATGATGTCGAAATTAAAAAAGATGGAACTAAGAGCTGGAAAGTTGAAGTAAATCCAGGTGCTAGTTACGTCGAATATTATTGTTCTTTCCCAAAAACCATTGACTTCCGTCATGGTGATAAGGTTGGAACAACCGATTCTACCTTTAAAAAGATTGCCACGATTGAATTTGATTTATATCTAGATTGTGATCCCGGTTGGTATAATTTCTTCTTACTTGAACACCGCGGAGAAGAGTATAAATCCCGTCCAATTAATCAACAATATAATCGTTCTTATGTAACATTAGATAAGTACGTTGATTATTCATTAAAGAAACAATGGCAACATGTTCAAATTCCAGTGTCGGCATTCTCGACTTCTGGTAGTCGTGCAAACGAAAAAGGTACCGCCTCGGAAAAATGTATGGTCGATTTAACCAACATCAGTGGTTTTGGCGTTTGTCATATGATTAATAATACAGGCGCAGGCTATTTCTATTATGATAATATGGAAATTGACCTCAATAATAAACCGGATGAATACTTGGGTTGTACTATGATTCGTCCCGATGAATTCTTAAGAAAAATTGAAAATAAAGAAATCAAAATGACCCCAATTGACATTTCTTCTTTAACCACTACCGCTTTTACGGGTGGAGAAGGAAAAGGTTGGTCTGGTCAAGGCACGGATAACGAATTAACAGGCTTTGACATGTTTGGCGATATTTCTTATAATGGCATTCAATTCCACGTTTTAGACCCTAATGAGCACGTGAATACGGCGATTGCTTTAGGCTCTGAATCGAATTTAAATATTCCTAGAAACTCGAGAAATCTTTATATAAAAGAAGTTGAAATCCCCATTAACCAAAAAGCGGATGGTCTTTATATGATTCATAATGCCGCTTGGGATGGTAAAAAAGTCGCTAAGTACACCTATCAATATCAAGATGGTACCTCAGCAACTTATGATATTTTACAAAGTCGAGAAATCTATGGCTGGTGGAAGAGTGATGAAAGCGATGTTTGCCCAATTATTTGGTCAGGAAATAACGTAGAAGCATCTACTTATAACTTAGGTATCAAACTCAACATGTTTGCGTTTGTAAATCCTCATCCCGAAAAAGTCATCGCGTCTTTAAAATGCACAATTGATTCCGATACAGCAGTAGATTTAATTACCGCAGTTACCGCTGCGGATTGTGGCGGAAATGGGTTATATATGCAATATATGGAGAGCAAATATAATCCCGATACCACTTCTTGGTACAATTATGAACTTCCTAATTATGAAGACTATATTGGCAGCGCATTAGATGTTTCTTATCTTTTAGATACCGATATTACTGGTAATGGTTTTATTACGACAGAAGGCGAACATTTCGTTAACCAAAAAGGTGAACAAGTGAACTTCTGGGGTATTAATGTCTCTGGTCAATCTTTCTTTGGTACTTCCAAAAAAGAAATTGAAACATTAGTCGATGTGATTGGCGCTATGGGATATAATCTCGTACGTTTAATCGACTGGGATGCAGGATTCTATGCCCCAAATATCTTTGGTTCAGATGGCGGAAAAAGTTCATTAAGTGCGCAATCCGTCGATGAATTTAATTATTTCTGGTCATGTTTAAAGAAAAAAGGTATTTATCTAGACATGGTCATGTTAGGTGGTCGTTATGGCTCTACCTTAAGTTCTTTAGGAACATTTACTGAAGAAGAAATGAATGATATCAGTAGTGGTTTTAAATTTGAAACTTATATTGATGAAAGATTAGTCAATGAAACAAAACGTGTGGTAAAAGAACTCTTTAAAACCACAAATACTTATACAGGCACCGCTTTAGCAGATGACCCCGCTTTAGCTCTAGTCGAAGTTGCCAATGAAAGCAATTTATCGGATATGTATGGTGTTTATACGTCAAGTACAACGTATGAATTTGTTAGTGATAGTTATAAATCCATGTTCAAATCCAAATTTAATGCCTGGTTATTAGAATTATACGGCTCTAATAGTGCTTTAAAAGAAGCTTGGAAAGATAAAACGGGCAGTGGTTTAGATGGCCTCTCCCGAAAAGAAAACTGTGAAGAAGGAACGGTTTTAATTTCTCAAAGTTACTTAAATAATGATTATTCACGTCAAAGAGTCAATGATACATTTAGATTTTTATATGAGTTACAACAAGATTATTATGATGAAATGTATCAATGGGCTAAAGGAGAAGAGGGTTTAGGTTTACGCGTCGGTTTATGTGGTACGACCAATTTACCTACCGGAGACTTAAACGATTTATATGTTAACGCTGCATATGATTATATCGCGCGTCACTACTATAAATCTCACCCAACCACTGGCACTGAGTTTGGTGTTGATACGGCAACATCAAGTGTCGGATCTATGGTTGAAGATATGTCTGGAAATATTTATAGTGATGCCGCTAAAGGTGATTTAATCGGTAGTCCTTATATCGTCAATGAAGCAAACGAAGCCGAACCCAATACCCATACGGCAGAATATAATATCATGACTGCGGCTATCTTCTCTTTACAAGAGTGGAGTGCTTGCTCCTTTAACTTATCAACGAGCCCATTATCGGATGGAAATCGTACCAATATGATTACGAATGCTTTCCAATTCGTGGATCATCCTAACCGTATGGGAACTTCAAGTGCCGCCGCATTACTTTATTATGCACAAGCGATTATGAAGAACCAACAAACTTACTATAATGGGATTAATGCAGATACCGCTATGGACCCAACTTCACAAAATCATAGTATGACCAGTGGAACGTATATCATCGCCAATGTCGGTAACTATTTCTATAAAGAAGATGAAAATGGAAATATGACCTATATTAATGGAGATGAAAATACCATTACGCGAAATAATCCTGCTTTATTAGAAAAATTAGAGCATTATTATGTGACAAGTGAAGATGGCTCTATCCTTTGGTCACAAGATGGAAAACGTTTCTTAGTCAATACCAATGCAGTGCAAGGTGCGGTAGGTTATTATAACGATCGTACCATTGAATTATCCGATTTTAAAATGGATATCGATAACGATTATAGTGTTGTCACCTTAGCCGGCTTAGGTAAAAAATGTGCAATGATAGAAGATAGTGATCGTTTATTATTGACCGCAGCGGGACAATGCCGTAATACGGGTTATGAATTATCCGCGGATGGTACAACGATTAAAGACTTAGGTGAAGGACCAGTAAAAGTAGAACAAATTACGGGAACAGTCACCATTAAATCCTTAGATGAATTTGAAGTGTATTGTTTAAATAGTTCAGGAAAACGAGTAAAACAAGCGACGACTTCTAAAACTGAAGAAGGCTTTACCACTATTCATCTTGAACTAGAAGATCACGCGATGAACTATGAAATCATTCGTAGAAACCGCGCAACTGAACCATTAGAGAAAACGTATGATGATGTTTATGGGGACATGATTGAAAAAGTGGAATCCGTAAAAGATGCGCTTCCTAGTATCACTAACAATCTTTATATGTTAAATGAAAATGTAACACGTGGTGATTATTTAGTTAGTTTAGTTCGTGGCTTAAATCTTGAAACGGAAGATGAAAAAGCTTATGCCGACGTGTCTCGTTATTACTACGGCTATGATGAATTAAAGATTGCTCGTGGTTTATATTTAATTGATGGTACTCAAGCGAAAGCCTATGATGCAATGACCAAAGTTGATGCTTATGTAGCGTCTTATCGGGTTTTAAAACATTTAGGTTTCATTTGTCGTCAAGATACTTCTATTATAACGTCAGAAATGAAAGCAAACTTAAATGAAGAACAACGTGAAGCGATTGCTGGATTATATGGCTCTGGCTTTATCAAAGCAGAAGATATCAAAGATCTTACTACTGACACTTTAATGTCTAGAAAAGATGCAGTGAATTTATTAGTTGAACTTAAGAATTATCAAAGCCATACACAAGGAAACCCTGTAACAAAAAATAACACCGGGCTTATTATTGGTATTGTTGCTAGTAGTGTAGGCGTTTGTGGTGTGGTTGCCGCTTGTATTTTATTCTTTAAAAAAAAGAGAAAAAATGTTAAAATAAAATAGAAAAAAAAGAACAGGTGATTTAACTATGGATAATTGTTTTGTAAAAATGTGTGAAATACGTGACAATTTATCAATCTCAGAAAGAAAAATTGTAGATGCGATTATTGCAGATCCACAAAAAGTATGTTTGTATTCTGTTACCGAATTAGCAGAGTATTGCCACACTTCGCCCGCGACGATTACAAGAATGTGTAAATCGTTAGGTTATAGTGGATATCGTGATTTTATCAAATGCTTGATTTTAGATGTTTCAAATAAAACGAGCAATAATGAATTTGGTAATGATTATGCGCTCATTGAACAAAACGAATCCTTAGAAGATATCGTCAATAAAGTCATATCGAACAACGCTTTAGCCATTAAAAATAGCTATCGCGTTGTCGATTTAAAAGAACTTCGTCGAGCCGTTCGTCTTTTATCAAAAACGAGAAGGATTTATTTCTATGGTATTGGAGGCTCCAGCATTGCCGCTTTAGATGCCGAACATCGTTTCTTACGTATCGGAAAAGATGCCCATGCTTTTACCGCCTATCATGAACAAATTTTTGCGGCTGCTAATTTAACAAAAGAAGATGTCGCGGTCATTATTTCTTATTCTGGTGAAACCAATGAAATTTTAGATGTCGCTAAACTTTGTAAACAAGTCGGTGCCACTGTCATTTCAATTACCAGATATTCAAATAATACCTTAAGTGATATTGCCGATGTAAAATTAAAAACAACTTCCATTGGTAACTCCATTCGAAGTGTAGCCTCGGGTGCTCAAATTGCCCAACTCAATATGATAGATATTTTATATTCAGCCGTAGCGATGGATAATTATGAAGAGCTCACTAAGTTCTATAGTTTAACCAACGAAATTATTAATAAAAGTAAAAAGAGTGTATAGGAAGGACTTTGTTTCTTCCTTTTTCTAAAGGAGAATTGAATTTATGTATCAAGGAAAATATAGAAAAGCATTAACTTTCTCGTTCGATGACGGCGTTGTTTTTGATCGTCGTCTCGCCAATTTATTTAACAAATATGGTATGAAATGTACCTTTAACCTCAATAGTGGTAAATTATCCCATGCCGATAGTTGGGTGTGGGGAGAAACCATTATTTATCATTTAAATCGTACCGAAATTGCAGAAGTATACCGCGGCCATGAAATCGCAAGTCATACGGTAACGCACCCCTTCTTAGAGCGGTTAGATTACGATTCCCAAATGAATGAAATTCAAACGGATATTGAAAATTTAGAGCATTATTTTAAAACCAAAATTCATGGTGTGGCACTCCCTTATGGAACTTCGGATGAAAATACTTATAGAGTATTAAAAGCCTGTAATGTGAAATGGAATCGTTTAGCGGGAACCTCTATGTCCTTTGATATTCCGTCGGATTTATTACACTATAACGGTACTTGCCATTTTAGAAATCCAAAGATTTTAGAACTCGTAAAACAATTCTTAGAAATGCAACCAGAGGAGGACAAAGTCTTCTATATTTGGGGTCATAGTTATGAACTAGAAGTGTATCATTGCTGGGATGAATTTGAAGAATTACTTAAATTATTAGCAAATCACGATGATATTTATTATTGTACAAACTCTGAAGCATTCCATGTAGAAGAATAGAATGAAAATTGTTTTCAATGCAAATTGTGAACAAAAGAAAATGCTTTCATCATTTAAAGAAAAATAAAAAGATTAAAAAAGGTGGATAAAATCTACCTTTTTTTCGTTTTATGAAAAAAACAAATGAAAATTCTCACTTTTTAATTGTAAAAACTGGATAAAATGAAAAATCTTACATTAATATTAATGTTGTGAAAGTGAAAATAATTTTCGTAAGAAAAATAAAAATGTGAAAATAATTGTTGAAAGCGATTTCAAATTATGCTATCCTTAATGTATAAAAAAGGGGTAAAAATTATGAAAACCAACAAGTTCTTATTGTTTATTTCTTTAGGTCTAATGTGTGCGGCAGGACTTACGTCTACCAACACGACAAGATCTAAAGCGGCAACGATTGATTTTGTTATTTTTGAAAATGGCGCCTTCTATAGTGAAGTGGATAACCATCAAGCAGGTTCAGCCATTACCGATGGCAAGTGGCATAACAACGCTGCTTGGAATGCATCTAGAGTTTACTTATCTCAAACCTTAGACTTATCAAAATGTGAATCGATTGAATTAACCTATACGAATGTAGGAAGTGCAACATGGGTAAGCTTTGGTATCGGTAATGCTTACTTAAACGAAAGCAAAGGTACGCTAGATGAATATGATTATGTAGAGGCCGGTAAAACATTTACGAGTGATGGAGCAGAACATACGCAAATCTATAATTTTTCAGAGTTTACTGGAAAAGCTGTTTCCTGTTCTTGGGGGGCAAATTCTTGTGGACATTCTGGTTCCGTTCTTGATGCTTCTAAAGTCAACGCATTTAGCATTAACGCAGGAAATGTTACCGTTAATGTTTCAAAAATCGTAGCGAAAATGAAAGCCGTTGAAGTTGCTTCTTCGGAATTAAATATTTTAAGCGATGGTGCTTTCTATAGTACGGTAAAGCAAACTTCATTATCAACATTTGAAGATGGTGTATGGAAAAATGATAAGAGTTATAATCATTCTCGTATTTATCTTAGTGAGACGCTTGATTTAACTTATTATGATTCTATTGAATTTACTTATACTGCAACGGGAACATGGAATACGAAACCGGAAATTGGTTTAGGTAACAATCCAAGTTCTAGTGAACTTGATTTAGTTGCGGTTGAACAAAGTGTAACACTTGGTGGAACGGAACAAATTTTAACCATCAATATTAAAGATTATCTAGAAAGCGATGTAACTTGTACATGGGGAAATACTCATACAGGAAGAAAGTTAGATATTTCTAAAATTGCTGGCTTCAGTATTAAATTTGGTTCTTCTGAACTTTGTGTTACTAAAATTGTAGCCAAGAGTAAATTCTTAGCTTTTGCTAAAAAAGTACAAGATTTCAATTTATGTGATGCAGAAGCTACTGAAATTCAAACTTTACTTGAAGAATATAATGGTTTCTTAGCGGACAATGCTGCAGTCGCTAATTACGAAATTGATGTAGATACCAAACTTTCGGAAAGAATGGATTATGCTCAATGTGTCATGACTGGCAAATTAAACAATTCTAGTAGTGGAGCACGCTATAACACACTATTAGATAACAGCAATTCTAGCATTATGATGGTGGTAATGATTTCAGGTATTGGCCTATTAGCAGTCATGGGATACTACTTCATTATGAAGTCTAAAAAAGTAACAAAATAAGATAAAATAACATAAGAGGCGAAAGCCTCTTTTTGTTTTTAGTAATGTACGAAAATAATTTTCTTCATGAAAGAAAAAATATGAAAAAAACATTGTAAAAATAAGTAGGATTGTTATAGAATAAAGATGAACAAATATTTATTATATAAATATTCATTTCTTTAGGGATGGAGTGATAAAATGGCACAAGTAAAAGTAGAGCATGTCAATAAAATTTATCCAAATGGAGCGCAAGCAGTTTTTGATTTTTGCTTAGATATTCAAGATCAAGAATTTATCGTTTTTGTCGGTCCATCTGGATGCGGAAAATCCACCACTTTACGTATGATTGCGGGCTTAGAAGACATTTCTTCAGGTAAAGTATATATCGATGGAAAGTTTGTAAACTATATTCAACCGAAAGACCGTCATATCGCGATGGTATTCCAAAGTTATGCTTTATATCCTAATATGTCGGTTTATGATAACTTAGCCTTTGGCTTAAAAATGCGGAAAAGAAAATTCCCACTTTTAGATAAAGAAGGTAACCAAGTTTATGGTATTGATGAAGGAAAAGTGAAGTCTTTAAAAAGACAAATTGCTAAACTAGAAAAAGCTTTATTAAAAACACCAGATAATACCGAACTATTAACAAAAAAAGAAGAATTAGAAAAAGAATTATTAGATGCTTCTACCCATGAAAAAGCGATGTATCGCTTACGTCATTTAACTCGTTCTGAGATTCATGAACGCGTGATGGAAGCTGCTCGTATTTTACAAATTGAAGAATATTTAGCAAGAAAACCTAAAGCACTATCGGGCGGACAAAGACAACGTGTCGCTATCGGAAGAGCGATTGTAAGAAATCCAAAATTATTCTTGATGGATGAACCATTAAGTAACTTAGATGCGAAACTTCGTTTACAAATGCGCCAAGAAATACTTCGTATCCATCGTGAAATTCATGCCACTACGATTTATGTAACGCATGACCAAACCGAAGCCATGACCATGGCCGACCGTATCGTCGTTATGAAAGCTGGACACATTCAACAAATCGGTGCGCCAAGAGAAATTTACGCGCATCCAGCCAATGTATTTGTAGCCACCTTTATTGGTTCTCCAGCGATGAATTTAATGGAAGGAACCTACTTAAAAAATAAAATTAAGATGGATGAAGAAAGTGACGCAACATTATCCAAAGACTTCATCGATGCCATTCATTCTTTCTATCCTAACAAAATTTCTGAATTTGAAAAAGAGCTTCAAGAATTAGAAGAAAACTTTGTGGAACGTAATGAATATCTTCAAAAGATTGAAACACTAAAACAAGAACTTGTTCATTTAGAAGATAAAGCAAAGGCTAAAAAAGAAACCGAATTAGCGCGTTTACAAGAGCGTTTAAAAGAATGTGAAGAAAATCATTCACGTCGCGTTTATCTTTTAAAAGCATTAGAAGCGTTAAAACAAGTCGATGTAAATAAAGAAGTACCAATGTTATTCGGCATTCGTCCTGAAGGCATTATCTTTAAAGAAGATGGACCTTTTACTTGCGTGATTGAAACCGTAGAACTCGTCGGTGTTGAAAAACTCGTCCATTTCACCTTTAAAAATGAAAAGATGATTGCTAAAGTGAAAAACACAAAAGAAATAATCGAAGGAGAAACGATGCGTTTTGACTTTGATTTAAAATATTTCCATATCTTTGATAAAGAAACAGAATTAACCATTCTATAGGAGGATTTAACATGAAAACAAAGACACCAAAAATTGGAATTATTCTTGTATCGCCTCCTCGCTTCCACGATTTAGGCATTGGAACCGAGCATGGGCCTTATTCTTTAAGAAAAGAAAAAGTGGCCAAAGAATTACTAACGCATTTTGATTACGCTACTACCATATTCCCAGGTATTATCTATACCAAAGAAGAAATGGAGAAAGCTATTTTACTGATGAAGAGTGAAGACGTCGATATGATCTTTACGCACTTCTTATCCTGGGCGGATGATTTTGCTTGGGCAAGATTTTTAAGAGATATCGGTGACATTCCTTTATTATATGCGACGATTGTTCGTGATGAATTAGGCTTTGAAAATTCCTTTACCGAGGATTCCTTTATCGAATTTTTAACCGCAGGCGGTTTAGTGGGCTCTTTAGAAGGTTCTGGCGATATTGCACGTCAAAAGAAAAATCAAGTGAAAATCGTTTTAGGTTCCAAAGAAGAAGTTATGAATGAAACACGTCAAATGGCAAAATTATGTGCTTTACGTCATGAACTCCGTCATCGTAGCATTGCTTTACTTCCTTCTATGAATGAAGCCATGTGGTCCACTTATGTTGATCCTTATGATATCTTTACCAAAATTGGACCAGAAATTCGTTTCTTATCCATTGTTGAATTAAGTGAAATCATGGATCAAATCAGTGATGAAAGAAGTAATGAAGTCACGAAAAAGATCCTTTCTAAATATGAAGTGAAGGGCACCATCGATGAAGAAAAGATGGCGGCTTCTGTAAAAGGCAGTTTAGCGTTAGAAGAAATTGCTAGAAAATATGACTGCGAACTTCTCGTGCTAAATGATATTGATAAAGTTTTACAACGTACCATTGGTTTACGTCCAGGCTTTACACCTACTCCCGGAACCGATGACGTTTTAGTGGTACCTGAAGGCGATATAGGAGCGGGCTTATGCGCTTATATTTTAAAAAAATTAACCTCGCAACACGTTTCCTTTATTGAACCATTCCACATTGATGCTAAAACAGGCACCTTTGCGGCCGGTCACGCAGGACCCAACGACTATACCGATGAATTAGGCAAAACCATGATTTCAACCGATACGCGTTTTGCAAAATCAAATTTAAAATATGCTGGGGCACCATTTGCCAATCACGTTTTCTCCCCAGGAGAAAAGACGATGATTCATCTATCAGAAAATGATGGTAAATTCAAATTAGTGGCTACCCATGTTGAAGTTTTAGATAGTAACCACTTCTTAGATGGTTATTCTCATGGCTTATTTAGACCTTATATGCCAGTCAATGAGTTCTTCAGTAAACTCTTAGCCATTGGTGTCACGCAACACTACGCCATTACTGCGGGTAACCATTTAAAAGAAATGCGTGAATTTGCTCGTATCATGGGATTTGATTATTATGAAATCTAAATATGCTTATGTTATTGATATGGGTGGTACTTTTTTAAAAGGCGCGATCATTGATCATGAACAAAACCTTTTAACACCCGTTTATCAAGTAGAAGCGTGTTCCTCTCAAGATATGGAACAATTTTTAAAAGGGTTTCACGCGATGTTTGATCTTCTTGAAGAAGAAAGAAATAAGCAAAAACTAGAAATTGCTTTTTTAGCGATTTCTTCACCAGGCCCTTTTGATTATGCAAGTGGCGTATCTTATATGAAACATAAATATGCGTGTTTATATGAGAAAAATTTAAAAGAATTACTCCATCAACATTTTCATTTTACTTTTCCTATCTATTTTGAAAATGACGTAATTAGTTTTCTTTACGGAGCTTCTAGTTTAGCTACCGATATTGAAAATCAAAACGTATGTGCGATTACTTTAGGCACAGGATTAGGTTATGTGTTAATGAAAAAAGGGAAGATTGAAAAAAATGCTTTAGGTTCACCTTTAGAAGCTTTATATAATGTCCCTTATGAAGATGGAATTATGGAAGATTATTTTTCAGGAAGAGGATTACTTTCTTTTTACCTTCGGTTAGGTGGAAAGAATGCTTCCTCAGCCTATGATGTATTTAATTTAGCAAATCAAAAAGACGATTTAGCCCTTTTAGCGTTTTCGCAATTTGGTGACCATTTGGGTAAAGCTTTACTTCCGTTGATGTTAGAAAACGAAGTATCGGATATTTATTTGGGCGGCCAAGTGAGCAAGTCTTTTATGTATTTTGAAAAGGCGTTAAAGAATATTTTAGTCGGTATTCATTTTCACGTGAGTGAAGATACGACCAGTGGCGCTTTAAAAGGATTAGCAAAAGAATTTTTTAAATAAAATGTGAGGTATTAACGATGAAATATGGACATTTTGATGACGAAAAAAGAGAATATGTAATAGAAACACCTTATACCCCTTCACCTTGGATTAACTATCTAGGAAACGAAGATTTCTTTTCTTTAATTTCTTCCACTGCGGGTGGTTATTCTTTCTATAAAGATGCGAAATTACGTCGTATTACACGTTTTCGTTATAATAACGTACCCGAAGATATGGACGGAAGACATTTTTATATTGTTGATCAAGATGTCATGTGGTCACCGGCCTTTTTACCTTTAAAAACTGAATTAGATCATTATGAATGCCATCATGGTATGGGCTATACAACCTTTAAAGCAAAAAAGAATGGATTATCTTCTTCTTTAACTTGCTTTGTCCCCCTTCATGATTGGTGTGAAATTAATGAATTAACCTTAAAAAATGAGACGAATAAAGTGAAAAAAATTCGTCTTTTCTCGATGGTTGAATTTTGCTTATGGAATGCGAGTGACGACTCCCAAAACTTCCAAAGAAATTATTCAACGGGTGAAGTCGAAATCGAAAAACAAACGATTTATCATAAAACCGAATATCGGGAAAGAAGAAACCATTTTAGCTTTTATAGTACGAATGGAAACGTTGTTGGTTTTGATACCGACCGTCAAAGCTTTTTAGGCGCTTTTAACGGATATAGTACACCGAGTGTTGTGATGAAGAAAAAATCCAATAACTCCATCGCTTCTGGCTGGGCACCGATCGCGAGCTTTGAAATCGAAATCGAATTACAACCTAACGAAGAAAAACATGTGCATTTCATTTTAGGTTATGTCGAAAATAAAGAAGAAGAGAAATGGGACGCTTTACATATTATTAATAAGAAAAACGCCCATGCTTTAATAGAAAAATATCAAACACATGAAGCCATTCAAAAGGCGTTTAATGAATTACATGCTTATTGGGAAGAATTATTCTCTCATTATCATGTTTCTTCTAATGATCATAAAATGGACCGCATGGTTAACATTTGGAACCAATACCAATGTATGGTGACCTTTAATATGTCCCGTAGTGCTTCTTATTATGAATCGGGGATTGGTCGCGGAATGGGTTTCCGTGATTCTTGTCAAGACCTATTAGGTTTCGTGCATATGATTCCAAAAAGAGCAAGAGAAAGAATTTTAGATATTGCTAGCATCCAAAAAGAAGATGGAAGTACCTATCATCAATATCAACCTTTAACCAAAAGAGGAAACTTGGATATCGGTGGTGGCTTTAATGATGATCCATTATGGCTAATCGCCGCTACTTACGCATATGTAAGTGAAACCGGTGATGAAAGCATTCTTCATGAACTTGTTCCTTTTGATAACGATGAAAATAAAAAGGCAACCTTAATGGAACATTTAAAGTGCAGTATTAACTACACCTTATCCCACTTAGGTCCTCATCAATTACCATTAATCGGACGAGCAGACTGGAACGATTGTTTAAATTTAAACTGTTTCTCTAAAGAACCAGGCGAATCTTTCCAAACCTGTTCTAACTTTGAATCGCATAAAGCAGAATCCGTCTTTATTGCCGGAATGTTTGTAAAATACGGAAAAGAATATGCGGCCTTAGCGAACTTCTTAAACGATAAAAACGAAGAAAAACGCGTTTTAAAAGCGGTCGAAGAAATGGTAACAAGTATTGAAAAAAGTGGCTGGGACGGCGAATGGTTTATTCGGGCTTATGACGCTTTTTCTAACCCAGTAGGAAGTCACGTATGTGAAGAAGGAAAAATCTATATTGAACCCCAAGGTATGTGCGTTATGGCAGAGGTTGGTTTAGATAACCATATGGCTGAACGCGCTTTAAAGAGTGTAGAAAAATATTTAGATACAAAATATGGTATTGTTTTATTACAACCTGCCTATCAAACCTATCATCTAAATTTAGGTGAAGTTTCTTCTTATCCACCTGGATATAAAGAAAATGCAGGTATCTTCTGTCATAATAATCCTTGGATTAGTTGTGCGGAAGCTGTTCTAAGAAAAGGAGACCGAGCTTTTGAAGTCTATCGTAAGATTTGTCCTGCCTATATTGAAGATATTTCGGATATTCATCGTTCCGAACCTTACGTATATTCTCAAATGATTGCGGGTAAAGACGCACCGCATTTTGGAGAAGCGAAAAACTCCTGGTTAACGGGAACCGCAGCCTGGACGTTTGTTAATATTTCGCAATATATCTTAGGTATTCAACCTACTTTATATGGTTTAAAAGTAGACCCAGTTTTACCATCGCATATTAATGAATTAGAAATTCGTCGACTTTATCGCGGTGTTTTCTATCACATTCATATGAAACGTGGAAATCATTATACTTTAAAAGTGAACCATCAAGAAGTGAAAGGAAGAGTTATCCCACTTCTAAAAGATATAAAAGAAGTTTTAGTTGAAGTAACCTATGTCGATGAATCAAAGGAGGACGAATTATGCCAGAAATAAAATTTGAACATATTGAAAAATATTATAGTAAAGATAATCATGTCGTCTTTGATTTTAATTTAGAAATTCACGATAAAGAATTTATCGTTTTAGTCGGACCTTCAGGATGCGGGAAATCAACCACCCTTCGTATGGTTGCTGGCTTAGAAGATATCACGAGTGGAGAACTTTATATTGATGGACGTTTAGTGAATGACGTTCAAGCCAAAGATCGAGGCATTTCTATGGTTTTCCAATCCTATGCTTTATTTCCTAATTTAAGTGTTAGAAGAAATATTTCTTATGGCTTAGAAATAAAAAAAGTTCCCACCATCGTGCAAAAGAAAGTCTATGATAAAGAAAAGAAAGCCTACGTTTTAAAAGAGGTAACTGTTTATAAAAAGATGCCAAAAGACGAAATCAAAAGAAGAGTGGATCATGCGGCAGAAATTTTAGGCTTAACCGAATATTTAGACCGTAAACCAAGAGCTTTATCGGGTGGACAAAAGCAAAGAGTAGCGTTAGGTAGAACCATCGTTTGTGATTCTAAAGTCTTCTTAATGGATGAACCTTTAAGTAACTTAGACGCAAAATTACGGGTACAGATGCGGAAAGAAATTACCGATTTAACCAAACGATTAGGGGCAACAACGATTTATGTTACTCATGACCAATTAGAAGCGATGACCATGGCGGATCGTATCGTCATTATGAATAAAGGGGTGGTACAACAAATTGGTACCCCAGAAGAAGTGTATCATCATCCTAAAAATAAATTTGTAGCGGCTTTTATTGGTTCTCCCACGATGAATTTTATGGAAGGAACCATTGGTCAAGATAGTGTTACTTTTAAAGACGGACAATCTTTTAAAATGACAAAAGATTTAAAAGAAACTTTAAAGGCTCATCAAAATGAAACCTTAACATTTGGGATTCGTTCTGAAGATATTACCATCAAAGATAATGGAGAATTAAAAGGCACGATTACCATGATTGAATTGTTAGGCAAAGATAGTATTATTCATGTATCTTTTAATGACCAATCTTTAGCGATTTATTATGATGAAGTACATGAATATAAAGTCGGAGACGTTCTTTCTTTTTCCTTTAACCAAGATAGAATTCACGTCTTTGATCAAAATGAAGAAACGATTACAAAATAAAGGATAAAAAGTATGATGAAGTTAAAAAAAATCGCCTTAGGGCTCTTCTTTATAACTTCTTTAGCGTCTTGTAGTATTTCTTTTGGGCCCACACCAACTTCTTCTAACCTCTCGACTACATTACCCACTACGACGACACCAACAACCGTTTTACCTACCACGAGTGTAGCGAGTTCAAGTAGTTCGAAAAACGAAAAAGTCATTCAAAAAATTGAATGGATCAATAAGCCTGTGGTGAACTCTTATAATGGAGAACCATTAAGCTTTTCATCGTATGGGAAAATTCGGGTAATTTATCAAAATCAAACGACCGAAGAAGTTACATTACAAAAAGAAAATATGAAAACCAATCGAATCGATATTAATTCGTTTGATTTACAATACGCTTATATTAATTATGAAGATTTCTCTTTAAGGTTTGAAGTACAATTAGAAAAAAGAAAAGCCTCTTCTAGTGTCGAATTTGTAAAAAAATTAGGCGTAGGTTGGAATTTAGGTAATGCCTTTTCTGCCGCATTAGATGGCTTTGACGCTACCCGGAATAGTGGTATTGTTGAAGAACTCGGCTTTAGCATGGACGAGTTAGAAATGTTCTGTGAAGTGAGAGACCAACCACAAGCCTATCGAGGAAAAATTACCAAAGCGACCATTCAAGCAGTATATGAAAAAGGTTTCCGTTCCATTCGTATTCCTATTTCCTGGTCGAATCATATGGACAAAGATGGTACCATTCATGAAAAATGGATGAATCGTATTCAAGAAGTGGTGAATTATATCTATCAAGATTACACGGATGTTTATATTATCTTAACGTTGATGGATGGTTTAGATGGTTATGATTTATCGAATGCCCATCAACAAAAGACGATGAATTTAATTACAAATGTTTGGACTCAAGTTTCGGAACGCTTTAAAGACTATGACGAACGTCTTATATTTGAAAACCTTAATGAACCCATGTATGATGAAAATTTGAAATGGGATATGGATCCAAAACAAACCAAATACCAAGCTCAGTATAAAGAAGCAAATCAAAATTTGATGAAATATAACCAAAAATTTGTGGATATTGTTCGCGCAAGTAATAGTGAAAAGAATAAAAACCGTTATTTGACCGTTAACACCTATGGAAATATTCCTGAGTATGTTTATGATGAAACGGTAAAAAAAGTATCGCAATTCACTTTACCTAACGATACCGCAACCGATAAGATTTTATATAACGGGCATGCCTATTATCCGCATTATTTTTCTTATCATAATAGCGATAGCGGCCTATACACGGATTCGTGGAGTGCTAGTAATGTAAATGATACAAAACCCATTAAGAATATGTTTCAAAACCTTTATAACACCTACGTTAAAAACGGCATTGGTGTCATTATTAGTGAATGGGGAAGTATCGACCGTAATGTCGTAGGGCGCGATCAAGCAAGAGTAGATCATGCTTATTATTACATGAAAACCGCAACCGATTATGATATTGCATGTTTCGTTTGGGATAATGGCGCTGTTTCAGGTGATGAGCATGAAGAAGCCTTTGGATTTTTAAATAAACACAAAGCATCCGGCCTTTATGATGACATGGTGAAGAAAAGTTATGTCAATTATCAAAACGAAATTTTATGGTATCATGAAAATATTCTTTCATCGATTTTTAACGGATATCACGCAGAAACTGCAATTTTGTAGTTCCTTTTGTTTTTTACCTATTTAATATGAAAATTATTTTCACAAGAAAAATAAAATCGTGAAAATAATAGTTGAAAGCGATTTCAATATGTGCTATTTTAGTAGTATAGAAAAGGAAGGAATTTAACATGAAAAATAAGAAAAATATAATGTTAATGACGGCTGGACTTCTTGGAATGATGTTAGGAGAAATCTCTCTTCATCCCACAAGATCCAAAGCCGAAGGTGGCTTAGCTATTTTTGAAAATGGCGCCTTTACGAAAGAAGTTACCGCGCATAATGCGGGTTCTTCAATTGATGATACCGAAAAGGTATGGCAAAATGATGGTGGCTGGCATGCTTCTAGAGTATATTTAGCTGAAGGCTTTGATTTATCCACCTATTCAACTTTAAAAGTTACATATACCTATACAGTTACTGGTGAAAAAACTTGGGTAACCTTTGGCATGGGGAATGCTAGTCAATATGGAGATTATCACTACTTTGAAAATGGTGTTTCCTTTGTCGCTGATGGAGCAGAACATGAAATCGATTTAAATCTCAGCGATTATTTAGCTGAAGATTTAGTAGGAAAATGTGTTTGGAGTGATGCTTCTCATACGGATATTAAAGTAGACGCTACCAACATTAATGCATTTAGTATTAATACAGGAAACGGAACTTTAAAAATCAAAAAAATGGAAGCCTTTGGTAGTACCGCTGTTACTGAAGAGAAGACCTTATTAAAAGATGGTACTTGGGCCGTCGCACGTCAAAATGAAGATGCCATGGCAACCATTTCTTTTATGGAAGACAATCTATGGAAAATACGCGGAAATGGTGATACTTTATGTCGTGTTCGTTTTACCGAAACCATTAATCTAACTGGATATAAACGTTTGATTGTCGGATATAAAAATTCTAGTTCCGAATCCATTCGTTTTGGTATTGGTGAAACGGCTTCAGATTATGGATATGTCGCCGCACATAATACATATAAGGTTGAAATAAGTGAAGAAGTCAAAACGGTTTCAATCAATCTTGTTGATTATGAAGGTACGGCTTTTGATAAACATCAATGGGGAACTGCTTCAGGTAACCTTGATTTATCAAAAGTTAAAGGTCTTGATATTTTAACTAACGCTAATCAAAATATTGATATCGTTAGTGTAGTTGCGTCTCCAACCGAAGAAGAAAAACCTTTTGATCCAACAGCAGTAGACGTTTCTTTCTTTGATAACACCACAGTTGATGAAAAAGCAAAATTGTATAACGCTAATGCATATATGATTGGCTATGGTACAGGTACTGTTTATGTTGGTACAACGGATGTTGCCAACAATTTAAATGAAAATATTGCCAAACGTGTGGCCGATGGTGATAACTATGCTATTCAATACACTAACGCTAACCTCATTCGTTATGATACAAAATCGCCTAATGATTTAATGGATGCGATGCTCAATAATGGATGGTTAGAATTTGATTTAAAATTTGATACGTTACCATCAAATAATAAGTTTAACTTCAGACTTTATGACGGAAGTGGTGGCTATGAAAGATTCTTAGCCGAAAAAGAAATGGATGTTGAAGGTGCCGCAAATGAATGGCATACTTATCGTATTTCTATTGATCAAATCGATAAACTTTGTAAAGCTTCTCACTGGGGTGCAAAACCTGCTACAGAATGGCGCTATATTGATATGAGTAATATTCAAGGTGTAGGTTTCTTATTTAGTGAAGACGTCACAGTAACTGCGAGAAACTTACATTATGGATATGAACCAATTGAACGTTCCATTACGGGAATTGAAGCTTCAACTTCAAAAACCATTTATAACAATGGTGAAAAATTAGATCCATTTACTTTTAATACGAATGTATTATTTGATGATGGTAATAAAGCACTCAATGTTTCTAACTTTACCGTTACTTTAGCGGAAGTTATTACCCCAGAAAACAAAACGGCTAACGTAAACTTCAAATATAACGGAACCAAATATAATACAACCATTGAATTAAGCGTTAATTCCGCGACTCGTTTAGTCATTAAAACTCTTCCAGAAAAATTAACGTACAATGAAGGTGAGAAATTAGATTTAACGGGTATTGAAGTAGAAGCGGTCATGCAAGATGAATCGACTTTACCACTTTCTATTAGTGATTTAAAAACCTCTGTTGACTATGTTACCGAATTAGATACAGTAATTACCATTAGTTATGCAGGAGCTTCGATCTCATTTGATATTACAGTAAATTCTACAGGTAAAAAATATAATGTTTTCGATGATAGCTATTTAATCTATAATGAAGAAACCCAAAAAGTTGAAGCAAAACGTGGTTTCTTCATTGGTGGCAATGGTAAAGATGCTGAGAATCCAACCGCTTATTTTGATAAAGTAGATGATAATAAGCTCGTCATGGTCTCTAATCAACCTAATGATTGGACTATCAGTCGTTTCTTATCAAGTGATGGTGTCTTAAATGTAAATGATATCGTTCATGAAGATATAATCTATATCTTAGTTACTTATCGTACTTCTAATGTGGCCAAAGGTAAGTTCAACTTATTTAACCCCGTTGATAGAAGTGATTGGGATCAAGGTTATGTAGGTAAAGAGGTTGATTTTAATAACGATGGTACATGGCATACACTTCGCCTATCATTTGAGGATTTTGAAGATGCTGAATTAGATGGCCTCTTATCAGGAGATGATACCAAAGCAAATAAGTTCTCTTGTAGAAATATCAGTGGTTTTGGTATTAGTGCCGTAGGTAAAATAGAAATTGCTAGTGTAAGCTTCAAATGGTCCGTCGATATGGACGAAAAATGGGTCGACACCAAAGCCCCAGAAATCACTTATGATGGTGAAGTTACCTTCAATCAAAAAGCAGGTGAAAAACCACATGAAGTTACTGCGACCGCTTATGACTCCCATGATGGAGAAATCACGCCAACCTATACTTGGTCAGCGGGTGCTTTAGATGAAAATGGTAATTTAAAAGAAGGTACTCATACCTTAACAATTACAGCAAGAGATGCGGCTGGAAATGAATCAACACGCGTTATTACTTATATCGTAGCGGCAGGTGATGATAATCCAAATCCACCAACCCCACCAACTCCAACTCCGGAAAAGAAAGGATTGTCTACAGGTGCTATTGTAGGAATCGTATTAGGTGTTATCGCAGTGTTAGGTGCTGCTGGATATGGAATCTACTTCATGATGAATAAAAAGAGCATTTCTTATTCTAATGAAAATAAACCAGAAGAAAAGGATGAAACAGTAGCGGACGCTACCCCAACTGAAAATGAAACCGATACTTCTAAAGAAAATAAAGACGAATAATTAAAAAATGATGAAATAAGCCATAGACCTGAATGATTTATGGCTTATTTTTTAAAAAGGGGATAACATGAAAAAAACAAAATTATTTTTATGCCTATTATTTTTATCTTTAGTCTCTTGCTCCAATCCTGAACCACCCGTATCTAGTAGTGAATCAAGTTTTAACTCTACAACTGTCTTAGAAGAAAAAATAGAATGGGAAAGAGAACCGGTGATTGGTTCTTATCAAGGAGAAGAGTTCAAATTATCTGATTATGGAAGTGTAAATTTACGGCATAAAGGAGAAAGTGAAATAAAAAAGGTTGAACTAAATCAATCGCATTATACCAATTTCAATCAAATCAATATTCAATCATTAGAAAAGCAAACATTAATGGTAGAAGTAGAAAATCTATCTCTCACTTATTCTTTTCAACTTACGAAAAAAGAAGTCAATTTATCTTCTTTAGAAGTGATAAAAAATATGGGGGTAGGTATTAATTTAGGTGACACTTTTGAAAGTGATATTGGAAATTACTTTACAAATTCTGACCCTGATTACGCTTTAAAAATTTATGAAGAACTTGGTTATAAAGATATCAATGGGGAGCATGATGAACTATTCTGTGAAGTGCGTCAGCATTATACGCCATATCGCGGAAAAACCACAATCAACACCATTGATGCGATTTATAAAAAAGGGTTCCGTTCGATCCGTATTCCGGTTGCAT
>DLKT01000031.1 GCA_002477825.1 Caryophanales bacterium UBA7581
AAGTTTAAAAAAGTTTTTAATCTCCAAATTGTGCAAGAAAAAGGGGAGTAATAAATAAAGAAAAAGACAAAACTTCATTCCATATCGACATCATTTTCATTGACAAATAAGGAACTTTTTTTTAATCTTAAATCACTTAGATTTCTTTTTCATAGAAAAAGAAGTTAAGCAAGCAAAGAAGAGGAGGGTAACGTTATGTTAGAACTAAAAAATATAAACAAAAATTATCAAGCAGGTACCCAAGTGGTACCAGCATTAAAAGGAATTTCTATTTCCTTTCGGCAAAGTGAATTTGTGGCAATTTTAGGGCCCTCTGGATGTGGTAAAACAACACTTTTGAATATTGTAGGTGGCTTAGATCGATATACGACAGGTGATTTATTGATCAATGGAATTAGCACTAAAAAATATAAAGATAAAGATTGGGATACTTATCGTAATCACGAAATTGGTTTCGTTTTCCAAAGTTACAATTTGATTCCACATTTAACCGTTTTAGAAAATGTTGAATTATCACTTACGATTTCAGGTATCAAAAAGGAAGAAAGAAAAAGAAGAGCGGTTGAAGCTTTAAAAAGAGTAGGATTAGAAGATCAACTCCGTAAACTTCCTAATCAATTATCCGGTGGTCAAATGCAAAGAGTAGCAATTGCTCGAGCCATCGTTAATGAACCACATATCATTTTAGCGGATGAACCAACGGGTGCTTTAGATTCTGAAACTAGTGTGCAAGTCATGGAAATTTTAAAAGAGATTTCTAAAGAATGCTTGGTGATTATGGTTACCCATAACCCAGATTTAGCTTATCAATACGCAACAAGAATTGTTCGTCTTTTAGATGGTGAATTAAAAGATGATTCTAACCCCTATCAAATCGAAGAAGTAAAAAAAGAAACGAGAAAAGTAAAAGATGCAAAAATGTCTTTTTTAACGGCTTTATCTCTTTCTTTTAAAAACTTATTAACGAAAAAAGGAAGAACTTTTATGATTTCCTTTGCGGGAAGTATAGGAATTATCGGTATTGCCTTAGTGTTATCCGTCAGTAATGGCTTTACCAATTATGTAAATAAAATGCAAAATGATATGTTAAGCGGATATCCAGTAACTATTTCTCGTTTTGCTGCGGATTATGATGCGATGGAAAGTATGACACCTTCGACAGATCAAAATCAAGGTAAATTCCCCGATGATGATCAATTACACATCTATGATCCTTCAGAAACAGCGGCACAAGCGATTCATATGAATTTAATTAATAAAGAATACGTCGATTATATTAAAGATTTCTATGAAAAAGATGTTGCAAAAAGTGAAGATAATCGTTTGACCAATAGCATTCAATTTTCTTATGCAGGTGGTATGAATGTTATTTCTAAGCATAACGATAAATATACATTCGTGGATTTTTCTACCTCATCTTCTTCCTCACCTAGTATGATGGAAATGTTTATGGGAACCTCAACGACCGTATTTCAAGAAGCTTTAGACAATACAAACTTTATTCAAAATACTTATGATGTAATTTATGGAAAATATCCACAAAATCAAAATGAAGTGGCTTTAATTGTTGATCAAAGAAATCGAATAAATGTCAATACATTACAAGCCTTAGGTCTTAACTATATAGATGAAGAAGGAAAAAATCTTTCTACGATTTCTTTTGCTGATTTAGTTTATCAGGACGAAAATAAAACAGGAATTGAATTTAAAGTCATTCCGAATGACCAATATTATGAACCACAAGACGTTTCTTCTAGTGGAGAGGCTTCCTATTATTTACCAGCAAAATACGATGAAAGTGTCACGAATGATTTAGCGAATTATTATCAAACCATTCATTATGAAAATAACCAAGATATGACGTTAAAATTAGTTGGTGTTTTACGGTTAAGTGAAGAATCCCCTTTAGACTTATTTAATACAGGAATTCTTTATCTTCCTTCTTTAACACAAACATTCATCAATAATGCTAAATCATCCCAAATTGCCAATAAACAAAATGACAATCGTATGTATCTATTTGGCGATTATAAAGATATTTATGAATCCAATGCACAGTTTAAAGAAATCATTGAAAAAAATGGAGGGAACGCTTATAAGATTCCGACACTTGTGATGACATCATTATATAGTGCGTATATTACGGGAGATCAACCAAGCGCTAGTTTCTTAAATGATTATGTTTTAGAAACGGCTAAACAACAAATAGGCGCGAGTGATGTACCTTCCTCAATTATTATCTATCCAAAGAGTTTCCCCGCAAAACGACAAGTAAATCAATACTTAGATGCGTGGAATGAAGGAGATACGCATAAAGGACAAAAGATTATTTATACTGATGCGGCGGGTGTTTTCTCATCAACAATTGGACAATTAATTGATATTATTAGCTATGTTCTGATTGCGTTTACTGCGATTTCTCTAGTAGTGTCTTCCATCATGATTGGAATCATTACTTATGTTTCAGTTATAGAAAGAACAAAGGAAATTGGCGTATTACGTTCTTTAGGAGCGAGAAAACAAGATGTTTCAAGCGTATTCAATGCGGAGACGCTTCTCATTGGTTTTGTAGCGGGTTTATTAGGCGTGTTTGTAGCGTTTATCTTATGCTTCCCCATCAACTTAATTATCCGTAATTTGGCGGGGCCAAGCTTAACAATGAATTTAGCGGTTTTAAATCCTTTACACGCTTTGATTTTACTTTTAATTAGCATGGTGTTAACCTTTATTAGTGGACTTATTCCTGCTTCTATGGCGGCGAAGAAAGATCCAGTGATAGCTTTAAGAACGGAGTGATGAATATATGTATAAAGCCATTATTTTTGATTTAGACGGAACGCTATTAAATACGATTGAAGACATTACTGATTCTTTAAATATCGCATTAGCGAGTGAAAACTTACCTACTCATAGTGTAGAAGAAACCAAAGCCTTTGTTGGAAGTGGCGTTAAAATTATGGTGGAACGCGCTACCAAAGGTTTAGACTGTACGGAGGAACAAAAGAAAAGAGTGTTGGATGTGTATATGAAAGAATATGCCGTTCGTCAATCGATGAAAACATGTCCTTATGATGGTATGATTGAAGTTTTAAAGAACATTCAAAAAGAAAATATTTTAATCGGACTTTTATCTAACAAACCGCATCAAGATACATTACGTGTGGTTGACCACTATTACGGATTGCATTTATTCAATGTCGTTTTAGGGCAAAGAGAAGGTGTCCCAATTAAACCCGACCCCACCGCTTTATTTGAAATCATGCGTGATTTGAAAGTGGAACCTCAGGATTGTATCTTCGTTGGTGATTCGGATGTAGATATGTTAACCGCAACCAATGCAAAAATCGATAAGATTGGTGTGCTTTGGGGCTTTAGAACGCGTCAAGTTCTTCAAGAATGTAAAGCGGATTACATCGTAGAAGATCCAAATGAAATTTTAAAAATTTTAAAGAAATAAAAAAAGAGAAGAAGAGCGTTAAGTTAGGCTTTTCTTCTTTTTAATTTACTATAAATATGGTAAAATTCTAAAAAAGAAAGGTGGATTGTTTATGAAAATCCGTTTTGTTAATGCCCGCATTTTATCCATGAAAGAGAATGACCCAATTTACTGGGGAGAAATAGAAATAAAAGATCATCTTATTACTTATATCGGAGCGCCTAAAGAGACGAAAGAAGATTTTGACCGAGTCATCGATTGTAAAGGTAATCTTTTAATGCCAGGCTTTAAAAACGCTCATACGCACTCCGCGATGACCTTTCTTAGAAGCTATGCCGATGATTTACCATTAAATGAATGGTTGTTTCATAAAGTCTTTCCTTTAGAAGATTTATTAACACCGAATGACATTTATGAACTTTCAAAAATTGCCATACTAGAATATTTAACAAGTGGAATTACCGCTAACTTCGATATGTATATGCAACCACGTATGATTGCGCAAGCTTCCATAGATACGGGGTTTAAAACGGTGATTTTAGGCTGCGTAAATAATTTTACGGAATCCGTTCAAATTATGAAGGAGAATTATCAATTCCTTAACCATCTTTCTCCTTTAATTCAATATCGTTTAGGTTTTCATGCTGAATATACCACTGATTACAAAATATTAGAAGAATTATCCAAGCTTTCGCATGAACTTCATGAACCAGTATTTACGCATTCAAGTGAAACGCCTCATGAGGTCGAAGGATGTAAATCTCGTTATCAAAAAACACCAACGGAATTATTTGATGATTTGGGCCTATTTGATTATGGCGGTGGTTGTTATCACTGCGTGAGTATGACCCCTCATGATTTAGAAATTTTAAAAGAAAAGCATGTTTCTGTTATTACTTGTCCGGGCTCTAATACGAAGTTAGCAAGCGGTATTGCTCCAATTGTTGAAATGCAAAAATATGGTTTAAATCTAGCAATTGGAACTGATGGACCAGCGAGTAATAATGCTTTAGATATGTTTAGAGAAATGTTTTTAGTTATCGGCTTACAAAAACTAGCCTTAAAGGATGCAAGCGCTATGGACGCGATGGATGTACTAAAAATGGCCACTGTTGGTGGAGCGCATGCTATGGGATTATATGACGCGGATGTTTTAGATATCAATAAAGAAGCGGATATGATCATGATTGATTTACATCAACCGAATATGCAACCCATTAACCATATTGAAAAGAACATTGTTTATAGTGGCTCAAAACAAAACGTGATCTTGACCATGGTCCATGGCAAGATTCTATATGAAAACGGCACTTTCCATATTGGTGAAGATGTGGAAGCACTATATGAAAGATGTCAAAAGATTACTGAAAGAATTCAAAGTAGTGTTAAACAATAAACTCCAAGGATAAAAACACATTTTATTATTACAATAACCCAATTTTTTTACGTAACGAATAGCAAAAATAACGAGCTGCATAAACATAAAATACCAGAAAGGAAGATGCAATTCGTGTGTTATTATAACCAAAACTGTGGTTGTTGTTATGGCTTAAGAGGTCCAACTGGAGCGCAAGGACCACAGGGTGTAGCAGGGGAGAATGCCACAATCACGATTGGAACCACAACGACAGGTGCACCAGGTACTGCAGCAATGGTGACCAATACAGGAACCGCCCAAAATGCGATTTTAAACTTCACGATTCCTCAAGGAGAACCAGGAACTGTCGTAACCCCCACCTATTTAGATGCCCAAAATCAAACCGCGCAGACGATAACAACGGCAGATACCGTAATCCCATTAACTTTAGTAGGAAATCAAAACATTAACTTTGCTAATAATGTCGTAACGATTGTCGAAGCAGGCTTATATCGCATTGATTATATGGTTTCTGCTAATAGTGCGACTACGGCTACGATTGGATTAAGAATCAATGGAACCAACAATACACAAACCACTACAGCCATAAGTGATGATCGTTTCATTACCAATTACCAAACCGTTTTAAACTTAACTGCTGGTACTACAATTGAACTCATTGTAGCAGCGGTTACCGGAACTTTAACGCTAGTTGACGGTACCACTAACGCGGTATTAGTTATTACTAAACTTTAAAAAATTGAGAAGTTGTCTATAAAGGCAACTTCTTTTTTGGTATTTTTATCCAGTCTCAATTTGTAGATTAAATATAGCCTTTCTGTTAGTATAAATATACAAAAAGGAGGAAAAACGATGAACACAAATATAGAACGTAGAAAGAAAAGAAGTCGGTTTACTTTCCTGTTACTTTTTTCTTTATTATTTTCAGGCTCATCCATCAAAGGTAAAAAAGAAATTCATATCAATGAGCATTTTACTTTTGAAGGACACATATCGACCATTGATATAAAGACAAATGCGTTAATTGAAAAAGGTACGTTAGAAATCAATACAGTATCCATCTATTTGAATCCTTCTGTGCAAACATGGAATTCTTATGCGAATCAACTAGGAACTGAAGCAGAGCATATGAACAAGATTGCAGAGCTTATGTACGTAAAATTAAAACAATATAAATTTATCGACGTTGAGGCAAATTTAAATTATTTATCACTATCCAATTCGGTGAAACAAAGTAATCAAAAGAAAAGAGATATCCATCTTGCCCTCCATTCCAATGCTGGTGGTGGAAGTGGCCTAGAAACTTATCAAAAGAAAGCCGATGGCTTTGGTCAATTTTTACAAGAACATTTTGCTGATACTTTGCCTTTTCCTTCTCGTGGTGTAAAAGATGGAAACCACTTATATGAAATTAAAAACGCTACCGCTGACCATGTTGCGTTAATGGAAATTCTATTTCATGATCGTTTAGAAGAAGCAAATTACATCGTTAACCATCATGAAGAAATTGCAACCGAGTTAACCAATACACTTGTGCTTTATATCGTAAATAATTATGCAAAAAAGTGAGGAAAACCTCACTTTTTTTCGTCGATAACTTCTAAAAATTTTTCTTGATAGAAAGAAGTAGTACTTTTTTGATAGTCTAAATAATCTTCAAAGCCTTTATTTAAAAAAGGTGCATCGCTATAGTAACTTGATCCAACGGTCATATTTTCCCAATTAATTTCATCATTATATATAACTGCCATTTTTGTTAATTGGCCGTTTTCATACTTTTGAACAGTTGGGACAACACCTGTTTTATAACCATAATTAGGATTACTAGCAACTGAGAGCAGGAAAGTATTCTTAAATTCAATATAAGATTCCATTTCATTACCGGCGTTATCAACTTCTCGATAAGGATCAATGTCGAAATTGTAAATCTTCTTAGTTTGATCGTATTGACCTTTTAAAATCCAATCGTTCAAGAAATAGTGGTGAAAGGATTTGCAGTCACTGCAAGTATTCCTCATGTAATAAATATAGACGGTTTCTTTACTATTAATTTTTTCTAATGCTTTTTCTTTATTAACTTCATAGAAGGGGCTATTAAAATAGCAATATTTTTCTAGATTCTTTTTAACGGATTGAGCGGCTTTATTCATGTCAGAAGCATAGATCTCTTTTTCCCATTTTTTATTGACATCAAAACTATATTGAATAGTGCCATTTTGCACTAGAAGAAGTCCCGGATCATATGTCTTAACTTCTTTATAAGAAACCACTTTATCAAGATCATTAATACTCATTTCGTACATACGAAGGTCATCATTCTTCATAATGTTACGCAATACATTTTTAAAATTTGTGTAGCATACACATTGACTACCATAAGTTAAAATAAAACTATGCTTATTTCGAATCATTGTCCCATAATCGGTAGAAGAAAGCTTAATGAAGTCAGTAATATTTTCTTCTCTTTCAATGATGATTTTATCATTTTTATCTTGGCAACTTGATAATGAAAAAATGCTAGAAATAATGAATAAAAATATACCTAATTTTTTCTTCATAATTTTTCCTCCCTTTTTTCTTGGTTTTTTTGTTCTTGATTTAGTGTAGCAAAATGAAAAGAAAATGACAAGAAAAACACAAAAAAATTTTCAAAGAAAAAATGAGCTAAAAAAGTATAAAAAAACCAGTTTTTATCGGACTTTTTTCAATATTTTCTTTTGCAAAAAAAGCGTTAAAAAAAGAGGGTGAAAAAATTTTTAAAAAAAAACGTTGATTTTTTGTTTCATTTTCTTTATTATTTTTCTCGTGAAAATTGAAAGAAAAAGCAAGCCCAAAAACAGCTAAAAATTTTCTCATGTTTTTACAAGTAAGTGGATGAATAAAAATCCCACAATGAGAGGTAACAGAATGAAAAAAGAAAATGTGATTATTGAACTCATTGGTGTAAACAAGGAATATGGCAGTTTTACAGCAGTGGAAAACTTTAACCTTTATGTCAATAAGGGTGAATTTGTGACCTTTTTAGGTCCATCGGGTTGTGGAAAGACAACAACTTTACGAATGATTGCTGGTTTTGAAATCCCAACGAAAGGACAAATTCTTTTAAATGGAGAAGATATTACAAGTCTTCCTCCTTATAAAAGACCGGTCAATACGGTATTTCAACGTTATGCGCTTTTCCCGCATTTAGACGTGTATGACAATATTGCTTTTGGTCTTAAATTAAAGAAAGTCCAAAGAGTAGTGAAGGATCGTCATGGGCATGAAAAAACAAAATGGGTACATTTAACCCAAAAAGAAATTGATGAAAAAGTCGTAAGAGCGCTTCGCATTGTTGATCTAGAACAATTTGAATCTCGTGATATTACGACCCTTTCTGGTGGCCAACAACAACGTGTTGCCATAGCACGTGCAATTGTTAATGAACCAGAAATCCTTTTATTAGATGAACCTTTAGGGGCATTAGACCTTAAAATGAGAAAAGAAATGCAACTTGAATTAAAGGAAATGCATAAGAAATTAGGTATTACTTTTATTTACGTTACGCATGATCAAGAAGAAGCTTTAACAATGTCTGACACCATCGTCGTTATGAAAGATGGCCAAATTCAACAAATCGGTACACCAGCCGATATTTATAACGAACCCGCTAACGCTTTCGTTGCCGACTTTATTGGTGAATCCAATATTTATGTAGGCGCAATGTATGGACCAAAGAAAGTACGTTTCTTAGGGAAAGTATGGGATTGCGTTGATGATTTCCCACTTCATGAAAAAGTGGACGTTGTCGTTCGTCCAGAAGACGTCGTCATGGTGAAAAAAGAAGAAGGTGTCGTTGTTGGTAAAATTACGAACTGCATCTTTAAAGGTATTCACTATCAATACACCATCATGGTAGGAAAGAATGAAGTGACCATTCAATCCACTTTACAATATCCTGTCGGTATTGAAGTTGGTTTAAAAATTGAACCTGATTTAATTCATATTATGAAAAGAGCCATCTCTACGAACGTTTTTGAAGGCTATATTAATAAGAATAACCAAGTTTGCTTTGCTGAAGCCACTTGGGATGCGGATGTCACCACTTTAGTCAAGGATTCTCATATTGATGAAGATGGCTATGTTGTTTCATCTACAGGACAAAAATATGATTTTACCGATGCGGATGTAACCGTGGAAATTGAAATGAACGCTATTGAAATTAGCGATGATTTAGAAGCGGGCAATTTAATTGGTGAAATTATTGAAATGGTCTATATTGGTGACCACTATCAATTAGTGGTACGTACCGAAGACGAAGATGACTTTGTCGTCGATACCGAATGGACTTGGAATGAATTTGATAAAGTAAGTATCAGTGTAAAGAAAGAAAAGATGAAATTAACCTTAAAAGGAGATATTGCTCGTTATGAAATTTAGATTTCAGCGAAAATATCTATCCATTCCGTATATTTTATTCTTTCTTTTATTTGTCATTACGCCTTTATTCTTGATTGTTTTTTATGCTTTCACCGATAAAGGAACGGGACATTTTACATTTGCTAATCTTACTAAATTCTTTTCCGATTCTACGAATTTAAATGTTTTATTAATTTCCTTAACTTATGGAATTATTAACACAGTGTTATGTTTGTTGATTGGTTATCCTGTCGCTTATTTTTTAGCTGACAAAAAGATTAATAAATCTGCGGTTTTAGTTACGCTTTTCATTATGCCAATGTGGATTAACTTTGTTATCCGTACAGGCGCAACGCGTGATTTACTTTCTTGGATTAATTTATCTGGTGGTAGTTATCCACAACTCGTGACCATTATTGGTTTAGTTTATAACTATCTTCCTTTTACAATTTTGCCTTTATATACCACGATGCTTAAAATGGATCGTAGTCAAATTGAAGCGAGTAAAGATCTAGGTGCGAATTCTTTTCAGACCTTTATTAAAGTTATTTTACCAATGACAATGCCAGGCATTATTTCCGCGGCAACGATGGTCTTTATGCCAACGCTTTCATCCTATGTTATTTCCGATTTATTATCCGAATATAACGTTGTGTTATTTGGTAGCTATATCGACTTATATTTCAATCAATCCGATTGGAACTTTGGCTCATTCATGGCTTTAATTATGCTTCTTTTAATCCTCTTAAGCGTTTGGATTTCTCGTAAGTTCTCGAAAGATGACGAGGGAAAGGAGTCTATATGGTAAAGAAAAAATCTTCTTTTTTATCATGCTTCTTTAAGCATCAATCGCTTTTCTTAGTATTAACGATTTTATTCGCCGTCATTTGCATGGATGTCATGCTTTATTTAGGTTTAACCGAGCAAATCAGTGTCGTAGCGACGGTGTTACTTTCACTTGCTATTTTGTTATTATTCTTTGCGAGTTTCTATTTAACCGCCCGTAGAGCGAATGAAAACTATGGAAATCATGGTTTAAGTTCGGGCGCTATCGTATTAAAAAGAGAAGCGCGAAAAGAAAAAAGATGGAAAATATTTGCAAAGTCCTATATTTACATCATCCTTCTTTTAATGTATTTACCGATTTTAGTTTTAATTATTTTCTCCTTTACCGATACGGTTCAAGTGGGAAACTGGAATGGTTTTTCCTTCAATTTATATGTAAAACTTTTCCAAAATAAAGATTTAATGCAAGCGGTATGGAATACTTTATTAATCGCGGTTACCAGCGCAATTGTGTCGACCATCTTAGGAACTTTAGGAGCAGTAGGCGCATTCTATTCCTCTAAAAAAGCAAGAAAATGGATAGAAACGATGAATCAACTTCCTGTAGTGAATGCCGAAATTGTTATCGCTTTATCCTTAGCGGTTTTAGCGGTTTCTTTATCCTTATCGTTCTCCTTCTTTACGCTTTTAGTGGGCCACGTCGTTTTAACGATTGCTTTTGTCTATTTAAACGTCAAACCCAAGCTTCAACAAATGGATCCTTTTGCCTATGAAGCCGCGTTAGATTTAGGCGCTAAACCCCGTTATGCTTTATATAAAGTCGTTTTACCAGAAATTATTCCCGGTATTCTTTCCGGCTTTATGATTTCTTTCACTTTGTCTTTAGATGACTTTGTGATTACTCAATATTTGAAAAAACCATCTTTTGAAACGATTTCAACTTACATTCAAAAGATGATTGCGAAACACCCAATTCCTGCGGAAGTACGAGCATTAACAACGATTATCTTCTTAGTCGTGCTTGTCGTTGTCGTAGGAAATACGGTGTACAATAATCGTCGTGCCAAAATGACGATTAAAAGACGGTAAGGAGGTTCATACAATGAAAAAAATCACTTTACTAGTTCCGGGACTTCTTCTTTTAATTGGCGGACTTGCTTCTTGTTCAAGTAACGATAAAGCAAGCAAAAGAGAAAATCACCTCGTTATTTATAACTGCCAAGATTATATTGATGAAGAATTAATTGAAGAGTTCAAAAAAGAATACAATTGTACAGTTTCTTATCAAACCTATGATACCAATGAAACCATGTACAACCAATTTACTTTACAACCCGAAGGTACCTATGATTTGATCTGTACTTCCGATTACATGATTCAAAAAATGGTACGTGAAGGTTTAGTGCAGCCTTTTTCTATTTCCGAGTTATGCTCCAATTACGATACCTATGCTTCTAAAGAAGTCCGTAGCAAATTAGCAAGCATGATGGTCGATATTGATGGGGATGGGGAAAAAGAAACTTCTTTAGACAAATATTCTGCAGGTTATATGTGGGGTACTTTAGGGGTTATTTATGATCCTTATTGTTCCGATACTATTAATGAAGACGTGAAATCTTGGAACGTTTTCTGGGATGAAACGTATAAAAATACGATTTCCATTAAAAACTCCATGCGTGATACCTTTGTCGTTGGTTTAATGCATGCGTATTCGGGTTCTCCTATCACCAATCAAGAAGACATCTTAAATCCCGCTAGAGAAGCTTATTTAGCGGCATTAGAAAAAGCAACAACCGAAGAAGAAAAAGCGCAAGTTCGGGCCAGTTATAATCAAGTCATTCAAGACTTATTTGACATTTTAATTACCGAAGAAGATTACGCTCCTTATATTGATGTGGTAAAACAAGAACTCATTTCTTTAAAAGATAACATCTTTGGTTTTGAAGTCGATAATGGTAAAAACGATATCGTAACTGGAAAGATCAAAATGAATTTAGCGTGGTCAGGGGATGCAGTATTCTCCATCGATAACGCTAGAGAAGAAGCGGATAAAGAACTCGCTTATTACGTTCCTGATGAAGGAAGTAACGTTTGGTATGATGGCTGGTCCATTCCTAATGGTGGTAATAAAGATTTAGCTTGCAAATTCATCGATTTCTTATCTCGCCCAGAAAATGCGGCTAGAAATATGGATTATATCGGCTATACTTCATTTATCGCTTGTGATGATGTCTTTGACTTAGTGACCGATTGGTATGGCGTGGGTGAATATTTTGAAGGGTCTACCTATCATGGCGCTTATGAAGATGAAGAAGAAGGCGAAGTAGAAGGTAGCATTGTTCTTTATGAAGGTAAAGCTTATCAATGTAAAGCCGAAGAAGAAATCTCGGATATTCTTCCTACCAATACTACTTATTGGACCGAAATTAACGCTGATGAATTAGGCTTAGGTGAAGCCTATGACTTAAGTCACTTATTTGGTGGAAACGTCAGTGAAGGAAGAAGCTTAGTTATTTATCCTTATGAAGAAAGCGCAAATTTATTAGAAACGCAATATCCATCTCAAGAGATTATTGCGCGTTGTGCGATTATGAATGACTTTGGCTCCGCTAACGACGATGTCATTATTATGTGGGGACAAATTCGTGCCTATACCAACATGATGCCATATTATATTTTCTTATTAATCGTGGTGTTTGGTGCCCTTGTCATTGGCGTATTAATGATTATTAAAAAACAAAAATCATTAAAGATTCGCCGTCGTTTAGCCAATAAATAAAAATACAAAAGGCAGTTCTTCGTGAATTGCCTTTTTTATGACTGTTTTAGGAAAATGAAACAAAATCGATTCATCAAAATCCAATTGAGGTTGACGAAATTCATGATTTTTTCTCATATTCTACACGTTATTTGAATAAAAATGTATTGCGAAAAATTATGAGGTATGATATTATTATACCGCTTGCGAAAGCAATGGTTCCTTAGCCAAGTGGTAAGGCAATTGACTGCAACTCAATGAGCGTCGGTTCGACTCCGTCAGGAACCTCCAAAAATTTTTAAAAATTTCGCTTGTATTTTGTGGCGATTATGCTATTATATATGAGCATGCGCCCATAGCTCAACTGGATAGAGTGTTAGACTACGAATCTAAAGGTTGCGAGTTCGATTCTTGCTGGGCGCGCCATCTCGGGAAATAGCACAGCTTGGTAGTGCATCTGGTTTGGGACCAGAGGGTCGCAGGTTCGAATCCTGTTTTCCCGACCATGAGGTTAATAAAGTTCAATGTAAAAGCATTGGGCTTTTTTTCTTTCTTAAAGAAGATTTCTTATCTTTTTTCTGCTTATTATTTTTTTGAGTTTTGGAAAAAAGAAAGATGTGATATAATGCTTATGAAAGTGCTTTCCTAAAAGGAAAAGAAAGAGGTTAGATTATGATAGATTATACTGAAGGATCCGGAAAACAATACCATATTGGTGTAGGGCCAGAAGATATTGGTCACTATGTCATTCTTCCTGGTGATCCCAAAAGATGTGCAAAAATTGCTGAACATTTTGAAAATGCTAAATTAGTGGGTGACTCTCGTGAATTTGTTACCTATACGGGTTATTTAAACGGCGTAAAGGTTTCGGTAACTTCAACGGGTATAGGTGGACCATCGGCATCCATTGCTTTAGAAGAATTAGTGGCAAATGGTGCGCACACATTTATTCGTGTTGGTACTTGTGGAGGTATGGATGTTGACGTTATGGGTGGCGATGTCGTTATTGCCCAAGCTGCTGTTCGCTTTGAAGGAACATCAAAAGAATATGCACCGATTGAATATCCTGCAGTTGCGGATTATGAAATCATTACCGCTTTAAAACATTCCGCAGAGAATTTAAAAGTCCGTCATCATATTGGCGTAGTGCAATGTAAAGATGCTTTCTATGGTCAACATCGTCCGGAGACACTTCCTAACAAAGATGAACTTTTGTCAAAATGGGATGCTTGGTGTGCATTAGGCTGTAAGGCTAGTGAAATGGAATCCGCGGCTTTATTCATTGTAGCGAGTTATCTTCACGTTCGTGTAGGCTCTTGCTTCTTAGTAGTAGCTAATCAAGAAAGAGCAAAACGCGGATTAGAGAATAAACAAGTACATGATACCGAAATGGCCATTAAAGTCGCCATTGGCGCTTTAAAAGACTTAATTGAACAAGATAAAAAGAAAAAAGAATAAAGTTTACATTTTTAACATAGAATAGAAATAGCCTCTTTAGTCCCTGATTGCTTTATAGCTCACCATCAAACTAAAGAGGTTTTCATTATTGAAAAATAAAATGACGAACGAAAAGATGAAATAGGCAAGGGGGCGCGTAATTGTTTGTAAAAAAACCGCGAAAAATTATAAAAAAATACTTGCACTATAAGAAGAAAACGGCTAAAATATACTAGCGTAACTTGCTAAGGGGCCGTAGCTCACCTGGGAGAGCGCCTGCTTTGCACGCAGGAGGTAGCGAGTTCGATCCTCGTCGGCTCCACCATTACGTTTTGATTTGGCTGTGTAGCTCAGTTGGCTAGAGCGGCCGGTTCATACCCGGCAGGTCGAGGGTTCGAATCCCCCCGCAGCTACCATTATTTTATTTAGGACGGACCCATAGCTCAATGGTCAGAGCTCCCGGCTCATAACCGGTTGGTTCTAGGTTCGAGTCCTAGTGGGTCCACCATCTTCTAAGGAGACATACCCAAGTGGTTGAAGGGGTCGGTCTTGAAAACCGATAGGGGATGAACAGTCCCGCAAGAGTTCGAATCTCTTTGTCTCCGCCAGTTTTTTTAAAATATGATTACCCATCGCGGGGTAGAGCAGTCTGGTAGCTCGTCGGGCTCATAACCCGGAGGTCGTTGGTTCAAATCCTTCCCCCGCAACCAAGAAAATTCACGTAGTTTCGGCTACGTTTTTTTTATTGCATAAAGTTTGGAATGAAATAAAAAAATGTCTATAATAATATTATAAAAGGAAAAAGGAGAATCATCATGGAACTTAAAGGATCAAAAACCGAAAAGAATTTATTAGAAGCATTTGCAGGAGAATCAATGGCAAGAAACAAATATACCTTCTATGCATCAAAAGCAAAAAAAGAGGGATACGAGCAAATTGCTAGTTTGTTTTTAGAAACAGCTGATAATGAAAAAGAACATGCAAAGCTTTGGTTTAAAGCTTTACACGATGGTATGCCATCCACATTAGAAAATTTATTGGATGCGGCGAATGGTGAAAACTTTGAATGGACCGATATGTATGCAAGAATGGCTAAAGAAGCTCGTGAAGAAGGTTTTGAAGAATTAGCGATTTTATTTGAAGGTGTCGGAAAAATTGAAAAAGAGCACGAAGAAAGATATCGTCAATTAATCAAAAATTTAGAAGAAGGAAAAGTCTTTGAAAAGAATGGTATTGTGATTTGGAAATGCCGTAATTGTGGACATATTCATGTAGGAAAAGAAGCTCCACAAATTTGTCCAGTATGTAAGCATCCACAAGCTTATTTTGAAATTAAAGCGACGAATATTTAAAAATTATAAATAATCGCCTTCAACCATGACGCATAAATTGACATTTTCATTTTGAAAATGTATAGTTGTTTATGGTTTGGAGGCTTTTTTATGAAAGAAAAAATACTATATACGATCATTAACATGCTTTTAGCGCTATCGTTTGGCCTTATTGCCTTAGTTGCAGGCGAAGCGGTAGGAATTTTAATGGGACTTATATCATTTATTACGATTCTATATGGCGTTTATGCTTTTTTTGAATATGGTGCTGGAGCCGGTGTTATTATTGTTCTTATCGGCGTTGGTTTAAATGGCTTGTCAACAGAACAAACACAAAAGATTGCGTACATTGTAGCAGGGGTGGTTATCGTTTTATTTGCAATTTATTGTTTTGCCGCTTTTGGATTACATCGTACAACATTTTCAAGAATTTTAGGCGTTTTATATCCCATTGCTATGATATTGGGTGCTTATGGATTAGTATGGAAGCCAAGTTTTGAAAATTTCTTAACTTTGGCAAGTGGATTGTGGATTGTTGCGACGATCATTGACGTTATTTATTGGAATGGCTCTCCTAAAAGCGGAAAGAGAACCTCACCATCATCTCAAAGAAGAAGTACGGCCTCAAGTAATTATAGTTCTTCTACCTCATCTTCATCTTCGTCCGTTCGCTATAGCACACAAGGAGATGTAGACCGCGCCATGCGGAAAGTAGCTTCAAGATTTTCGGGAGGAGAAACCTGTTCTACTGGCATGAGAACGATGTCGTTAGATGTCAAAGTTGAGGTAAGTGTTTGGTCACCTAAAGTTAAATTTACAGTGCATATTAGTGTACATAATGCTAAGAATTTCTATTCACAAGCAGAAGCGGATAGTGCCCAAGATGCCTTAGTGAGAAAGTTTGATGAAATTTCTTCTCGTATTATGGAAGCGGCTGAAGATGCTTTCTCGAATTTATATACACGTGAAGATTATTCAGTGGATATTGTAGCGGGAAACGTTAATATTTACGATTAATAAAATAGTATTTTACATGAGTAGAGCGACTAGAAAAAATTGATGAACAAAAAACTTAAAAAATCTATTGCATTTTTATGGTAAATCATGGATAATATATGAGCGCACTACTCATCATGGATCTGTGGTGTAGCGGTTAACATGTCTCCCTGTCACGGAGAAGACCGCGGGTTCGATTCCCGTCAGATCCGCCAGTTGTGGTCCGGTAGCTCAGTTGGTAGAGCAATGGACTGAAAATCCATGTGTCGCCGGTTCAATCCCGGCTTGGACCACCATGATTGTTTAAGAACGTCTCTAAAGAGGCGTTTTCTTTTATATATAAATAAAAGGAAAAAGAGCAAAAGAAAAAGGGAATTATTTGATTCCCTTTTTATCGTTTGTCATCTCTACAATATATTCCATCGATACTGAATAAAGCTCAGAAAGCTTCATTAAATGTTCTACTGGAATATTTCTATAACCTCGTTCATATCCTTCATAAGCAGTACGACTGCATTTTAAATGCTCAGCTACGTCTTTTTGTGTGAGGTCATGGTCTTCGCGAAGATTACGTAATCTCTTGTATAAGTTGGGCATACAATCACACTCCCTATTTGTATATTACCATTTTTTTCCCTTGCTTATAAAAAAAGACGCACATTGTGTCTACTTATTCGACAAAAATTTTGAATTTGTTGAAAATTAAATGTCTTGTTTTTTTGATATCATAATGATATCATATAAGATATAGAAAAAGGAGAATGAAAAAATGGAAGAAAAAATTTATACAACGAAAAAAAGAGGGATGCTTGTTCTTTTGATCACCATCGCACTTTATATTATAGCAATTGCAGCATGTGCATACTTTGGAACAAAAGAGCAAATGATTCCAACGATTATTGCTATTGTTTATATGTGTATTGGTTGGTTCCCGCTTTTGGGATTAAGAATTTTAAAACCACAAGAAGCTTTAGTTTTAACATTATTTGGTAAATATGTGGGAACGATTAAAGGCGATGGTTTCTACTTTGTGAATCCGTTTTGCTCTAGTTTTAACCCCGCTGCCAAAACCAAATTAAATCAAAGTGGTGATGTCAATACCATTGGAACCGCTACGTTACCAGGAAATAATGGAGGCACGATTTCTTTTGATTTTTCTAGTAGTGATAAGCGTTTATCTTTAAAGATTATGACGTTAAATAATAGCCGTCAAAAGATTAATGATTGTTTAGGTAATCCAGTAGAAATTGGCATTGCTGTAACTTGGAGAATTGTAGATACAGCCAAAGCAGTATTTAATGTCGATAACTATAAAGAATACTTATCCTTACAATGCGATAGTGCATTACGTAATGTTGTACGTATTTATCCATATGATGTTGCGCCTAATGTCGATACAACGGGTGATGGCTTAGCGGATGAAGGTAGCTTAAGAGGTTCAAGCGATGTCGTTGCTTTACGAATTCGTAATGAAATTCAAGAACGTGTAAAAGAAGCCGGCATTGAAATTATTGAAGCAAGAATTACATACTTAGCTTACGCTACTGAAATCGCAGCGGTAATGTTACAAAGACAACAAGCTTCGGCCATCATTGATGCAAGAAAAATGATCGTTGATGGGGCCGTTGGTATGGTAGAAATGGCTTTAGACCGATTAAGTGAAAATAACGTTGTAACTTTAGATGAAGAAAGAAAAGCCCAAATGGTATCCAACTTACTTGTCGTTTTATGCGGAAATAAAGATGCACAACCCATCGTAAATTCAGGAACCATTTATTAATTATGAATGAAGAGAAAAAACAAATCCCTCTTCGTCTTTCTAATCAACTTTATGCCGAAATAATGAAATGGGCAGAAGATGATTTCCGCTCAATTAACGGACAAATTGAATACCTTCTAACTGAATGCGTGAAAAAAAGAAAGAAAAGAATGCATTTAGAAAATGAAACCTCAACTTTAAAAAAAGAATAAAATGAGAAAAGCTATGAAAAAAATGATCATGGCTTTTTCCTTTTTTTAAAGAGAAAAAAATTTTTTTATATCAAAATAAATTACTTTAAAAATAATATTGCTAAAATCGTGAAATGCTTTTGTATTGTTCTACAAATTTTGATAAAATTAAAGCAGGTGATGAATTATGAAGATTTTAATCGAAAAAACAAAACTCAATAATGAAGAAATTACATGGATTACATGTACAAACCGCTTAGGAATGCGCTTAACCTTATGTTCGTTTGGCGGTTCTATTTACGAATGGTTCTATGAAAAACCAATGACACTTTCGCCATTAGATCGTAATACCTTTTTAACAACGACTCGCTATTATGGTAAAACCGTAGGCCGTGTTTGTGGTCGTTTAAAAAATGCTGAATATGAACTAGATGGAAAGATTTATAAAGTTGGGGTTAATGAAAACGCCAACTGTTTACATGGTGGTAAAGAAGGTTTTGCCTTTAAAAATTTCCAATACGAAGTAAAAGAGGAAGAAGATAAAGCCATCATTACCTTTACTTACTACTCAAAAGATGGAGAAGGCGGCTTTAACGGAAATATGAAAATCACTGCCACCTATACCATTTTAGATAATCAATTAGAATTTACTTCTATTTATGCGGTAACTTGTGATCAAGATACTTTAGTGAATATTACTAGCCATCCTTATTTCATGATGGATGGTGGAGAAGCAAGAATGGCAGACCATTTTGTAACCATTCCTTCTTCTATTTATTTACCCATTGATCATGAAAAGATTATTCTTGGCGCAGAAAAAGTTACACCATATTTTGATTTTAGACAAAAACGTACCCTTGGACAAAATGGAAAAATTCCATTTGAATATGACCATGACTGGGTGTTAGAAAAAGATTACATAGGTCCTGCTTTCACGCTTTCGAATCCGGAGCAAACAAGAACCATGTATATTTATTCCAATGCACCAATGGTTCACTTATATGATGAAAATGAAGCAGAGGATATTCCTTTAACCACCGGAAAACAAAATGTTCCTTATACTTCTTTAGCGGTAGAATTTAAAAAGAATCCTTTGGAATCCATGCGCATTAAAGCATTTGAAACCCAAACGATGTGGATTCGTTACGTCTTAGAAGTTAAATAACGCTCATATCAATTTTGATAAGGGCTTATATAGAAAAAGCCCAGATATGTAAGGGCTTTTTTCATAAAGTTTATTACTTTTCTAAAAAAATTCAGTTATAATAGTTATGGAGGATTTCAAATATGGAACTGCATCATATCATTCAAAAGCTTCTTTACTACGCAAAAGTAAAGTTGGGCTTACAAGAATTTGATTCCATTTATGTACAGAATCAATTATTAGACCTCTTTCATCTTACGAGTATGGAAAACACTTCAATTGAAGAAAAAGAAATCGAGAATCTTCAAGTTCCGGATGTGTTATTAGAGGAACTAAGAACTTATTTAAAAGAGAATACCACGTATAACGATAAAGAAATTGAGCGTTTACTCGTAAAAGTAATGGGAATGATTACTCCTATGCCCAATGACGTAATTTCTCACTTTACTACTTTAGAAAAAGAAAATCCTCAAACCGCATTAGACTATTTGTATCAGCTAGAGATTTATAACAACTATATTCAAAAAACCGCAGTGGATCGCAATCTTTATTGGAAAGCGGAATTTCCTACCAATTATTTAGAAATTACTGTTAACCTTTCTAAACCAGAAAAAAAGAACTCAGATATTGCTAAATTAGTAGGAAAAAAGGATGTCTCTTATCCAAAATGCTTATTATGTTTAGAAAATTTAGGCTATGCAGGTAGAGATGATCATCCTGCTCGACAAAACATTCGTGTGATTCCTGTTTCACTAAATAATGAACGCTGGTTCTTGCAATATTCACCTTACGTTTATTATTATGAACACTGCATCGTTATTTGCGGACATCATGAACCTATGCAAATGGGAAGAAGAATCTACGCGAATTTATTAGCGTTTGTCGATCGTTTCCCTTGCTTCTTTGTGGGCTCTAATTCTGAACTTCCTATCGTAGGCGGTTCTATTTTGAATCATGAACACTTCCAAGGCGGAAGTCACCTCATGCCGATGATGTTCTCACATCCAATTATTGAACTTGAAAATAAAAAGTATAAACATACAAAGATTGAATATTTAGACTGGTATGCGTCAACGCTTCGATTAACTTCAAAAAATAGAGAAGAATTATTAGATGCTGCGGAACACATTTTAGCCGTTTGGAGAGATTATCAAGATGAAGAAATTGATATTATTCCTCATTCTAATGGCGCGCAACACAATACCACAACCCCAATTGCTCGTAAAATAGATGACAATTATGTTTTATACCTCATTTTAAGAAATAATCGTACGAATGAAACTTATCCCGATGGTATTTTCCATGCCCATCCTGAATACCATAACATTAAAAGTGAAGGAATTGGCTTAATTGAAGCTATGGGTATGTTTATTTTACCAGCTAGATTAGAAAGACAAACCAAAGAATTAGCGGTTCTTTTAAATGATACATCTATCGATGTAGATGAATATTTTAAAGAACATGAAGACTTAAAGATTCATCGTGATTTTATTATAAGATTACGTAAGCAACTAGACCATACATTAGCGATGGAAGAAGCGATTCAATATATTCGTAATGAAATCTCTAATGTATGTATGCACATTTTAGGCAATGTTGCAGTATTTAAACAAGATAAAAAAGGCAATGAACATTTCATGTCCTTTGCTAAAAAATTAGATTTATAAGAAAGGGAGACGAATCAAAATGAAAAGAATTTTAGTTACTGGTGGAGCAGGTTATATCGGAAGTCACACCGTCGTAGAACTTCTTAATGCTGGCTATGAACCAATTATTGTGGATGATTTAAGCAATTCCAAAGAAGAAGTTATCAACCGAATTGAGATGATTACCGGAAAGCGCCCCATCTTCTATCGCGTTTCATTACTCGATAAAGTCGCCTTTGAAGAAATATTTAAAAAAGAGAAGATTGATGCGGTCATTCACTTTGCAGGCTTTAAAGCGGTTGGTGAAAGCGTACTTCTTCCTTTAAAGTATTATGATAACAACTTAAATTCGACATTAAATCTTTTAGAAATGATGTTGAAATATCATGTCAATCATTTCGTATTCTCATCTTCTGCCACGGTTTACGGAAGTCCAAAACGTATTCCAATTGATGAGGATTGCCCAGTCGGTGGCGTCACCAATCCTTATGGTAGAACCAAATTAATGATTGAAGAAATTTTACAAGATGTACAAAAAGTTCATCCTGAACTCAATGTAACCCTTCTTCGTTACTTTAACCCAATTGGTGCTCATCCAACGGGATTAATGGGGGAAGATCCTAATGGAATTCCTAATAATTTAATGCCATATATTACGCAAGTGGCGATTGGAAAATTAAAAGAATTAAAAGTATTTGGTAATGACTATAAAACCGCTGATGGAACGGGTGTTAGAGATTACATCCATGTTGTCGATTTAGCCAAAGGTCATATTGCCGCTTTAAAGAAAATGGAAGAAAATCCAGGATTACTCATTTATAACTTAGGAACCGGAAAAGGTGTCAGCGTTTTAGAAATGGTACATGACTTTGAAAAAGCGAATGATATCCATATTCCTTATCAAATCGTCGCCCGTCGTCCTGGTGATATTGATGCATGCTACGCTGATTGTTCAAAAGCCAATAAAGAACTTCATTGGCATGCAGAATTAACCGTTTTAGATGCATGTAGAGACTCTTGGAATTGGCAAAAAAAGAATCCGAAAGGTTATGGTGATGAATAATGAGCATGGTAGAAGAATTATATGGTGGTAACCTTGAGGGTTATGCCAAAAGAAAAGACAAACTTTTAAAAGCTTTCCGCTATCACTTTAATGAAGATGCAGATAGTATCTTTTCGAGTTGTGGAAGAGTAGAACTTTTAGGTAATCATACCGA